>DASXRR010000027.1:0-6937 GCA_036506475.1 Chloroflexota bacterium | reverse complement strand
GGAGCGCGCCGGCCTGGACGCGTACCAGGCCGGCGCGCTCCTGGAGCGCATGGGTGAGATCGAAAGCCTCGTCGGCCGCTACGACGCGGCGATCAAACGGTTCCGGCTGGCAGTCGAGCGCATTCCAACCTCGAGCCCTGGCGTGGTGGCGCGGCTGCAGCGGCGAATTGGGACCAGCTTGCTCCTGAAGAGCGCTTACTCGGAGGCAGCGGAGGCGTTTTCGGCTGGGCTGGCCAGTCTCGTCGATGCCGATCACATCGAAGCGGCACGTATCGGGGTCCAGGTCGGCCAGCTTCATCTTCGGCGCGGAGATCTGGCGGCCGCACGGAGCGCGCTGACCCAGGCAGTGGACCTCGGCGGACGCCTAAATGCCGACGATCTGGTGGCAGACGGCCTGCAACACCTGGGTACCGTCGTATTTCACAGTGATGACGTCAGGGGCGCCATCGAGATCTCCGAGCGTAGTCGCGCCATCCACGAGCGAAACCAGAACCTGTCGGGCATCGCCGAGGTGCGCAACAACCTGGGTATCGCCTATCGGCGTCTGACCCGCTGGGACGACGCGCTGAGTGAATACGATGCGTGCCTGGCCCTGTTCGAGCGGATCGGCAATCCGCGCGGTGTGGCATTGACGCACAACAACATTGGTGAAGTGCACCGATCGCGTGGTGACCTGTGTCGCGCGATCGCTTCGTACGAGCGGGCACAGGCGTCGTTCCAGAACATCGGCGCAGCCACGGAAGCGGCCGTCGCCCTGATCGGACTTGGGGCGGCTCGGGTGGAGCTTGGCCATACGCTTCAAGGCCACCTCGACCTTCTGGACGCCGCGGCACGACTCGAGGCGCTCGGCGACAACGCTTATCTGGCGGATGCGTATCGCTATCTGGCGTCGGCCGAGCTGAGTGCCGGCGATCTGGTCGCGGCCGAGCAAAACGGTCGACGTTCGCTCGCGCTCGCGCGGGCGAACACGGCCCGCCACCAGCAGGCTGCGACGCTGCGGGTGCTGGGCGAAATCGCAATCGCCGGAGGTGCGTCTCAGTCTGCGCGGGCGTTGCTTGAAGAGAGTCGCGAGCTGCTGCAACAGTTGGGCGACACGCCCGAGCTGGCGAAGACCGAAGCCGTGCTCGAGCGCGTTTTCTCAGTGTAACGGGGACGCATCTATTCGTAGCAGCAGGCGTAACGTTTGACCCCAT
The DNA here is from genome assembly GCA_036506475.1 of Chloroflexota bacterium. Taxonomy (GTDB): domain Bacteria; phylum Chloroflexota; class UBA6077; order UBA6077; family CF-72; genus CF-72. Next base: position 5,744 of record DASXRR010000027.1, on the reverse strand, counting down.
ACTGTTGAGCAGTTGTCGCAGCGCACCATCCCTCAAGGCACCGCCGATGCGTTTACATACCTGCGTGCAGCAGGTCATCGCCAGCAAAGCGGACCGCAATCTGGCAGGCGCACGAGCCTACATCAGACGGCTCCTGCGCGACGGACGCCTGACGCCACTCGAAGCGCGCTCCCAACTCGAGGACATGAAGCAAGCGGTGCGCGCCGGGCGCCAGGTGCTCGTCGTACGCGACATCGAGCACAAACAGTCCCAACGCCGCCGCAACCACGCCGCCTGAGCGCAGTCTCCTCAGTCCCGCGGCGGATACGCAGCGTAGACGTCGTCATTTCCGTCATCTCCGGTACCGCGGGTCCGAATCCGGCGCGGGCCGTTTAACATCCTGAACCATGCCGGCTCGCAGGAATGCGGACGCGCCTCGATCGGCTCCACGCCTGCGTTGTGCGGCCTGCGGTGGGTCGCTTCGCCCGACGAACCGCTTCTGTCCCAACTGCGGTTCACCGGTGGCCTCTGCGCCCGCGCCCACGCCGACCATCTCACCACCGGCTGCGCCGCCTCCTGGGCGTACCGCGGGCGGGCCATCACTGCAGATCGTCGACGAGCCTTCCCTAGACTTATCTGAGAATCGGCGGCTGGTCACCGTCATGTTTGCCGATCTCTCGGGCTCTACAACCTTGGGTGAGCGCCTCGATCCCGAGGACCTGCGACGGATTCTCGCATCCTATTTCGGCGTTCTGTCGCGTCAGATCCAGCGCCACGGGGGGACAGTCGACAAATATATCGGTGACGCGGTCATGGCCGTCTTCGGCGCACCCGTCGCGCATGACGACGATGCTGCGCGTGCGGTCAGCACAGCGCTGGCTATGCACGACGCGATTGCCCGATTGAACGACGACCTCGAACGAGAGTACGGCGCCCGCCTGGCGCTGCGCATTGGCATCAACACCGGCGAGGTCGTCGCAGGACTGCTCAGCGGAGATGTGCAGGGTGCGTATACCGTCGTCGGCGACACCGTTAACACCGCGCAGCGGTTCGAATCGAACGCCCCGCTCGGCGGGATCCTGGTCAGCGAGACCACCTGGCACCTGACGCGACGATCGTTCGACTTCGAGCCCACAGCGCCGCTGATACTAAAGGGCAAGGCAGAACCGCAGCGCGCGTACCGCGTCCTGAGGCGCCGTAACGAGGAGATCGAGCTACCCGGTACGCCGCTGATTGGACGCCAGGCCGAGCTTGAACGATTGCGTAGTGCGCAACTGTCCGCGGACGATGGACGGGGGCGGCTGCTCCATCTTGTCGGCGATGCAGGCGTCGGCAAGTCGCGCCTCATACAGGAGTTTCGGAGGGGCCTGCCAGCGCAAATCCGTCAGCTCGTGGGCCGATGCGTCTCGTTCGAAATGGATACGCCATTTGCTCTCATTGCGCGCCTGCTGCGACAGGCCGTCCGACTGCAGCCTGGAGATGACGCTGTCGCAGCACGCGCGGCTATTGAGTGGGCAATCACGGCGATGGGCGGTGCGCCGGAAGAAGGTGTCACTGCGCTGCTACTCGACGTACTCGGCTACGGTGAAGACTCTGCAGTTGACCCGCATACCAGGCGTCGTGTGCTCCTCAGTACGATGCGACGGCTGCTCGGGGCGTTCGCGCAACGCTCGTCGTTGCTCGTCGTGGCGGAGGACACGCACTGGGCCGACACAGCCAGTACCGAGCTTCTGGCGGAAGTCGCACGCGACGTGTCCGGCATGCGCTGTCTGATTGTCACGACTAGCCGGCCCGGCTGGAGCCCGCCCTGGCAATCCGACGTGGTGGACGTCGAAGCGCTGCTGGAGGAGGGCGCGCGAGGGCTCATCGAGGCGGCGTTCGGCGGACCGGTCGACGATACGCTTGCCGCTACGATCCTGGCCCGCACGGGCGGCAACCCGTTCTTTATCGAAGAGGTGGTGAAAAGCCTGCGTGAGACTGAAGCACTAGCCGAACATAACGGACGGGTAGCCGCCAAGGCTGGGGCGAGCGTGCCGGCTACCGTTCAGGAGGTGCTCGGCGCTCGCATCGATCGTCTGCCCCCCGCGGCCAAACGTGTTCTCCAGCCCGCAGCAGTGTGCGGTCGCGTTTTCCCAGCGCGGCTCCTCGAGCAGCTCGTGCCCGATCAGTCGCTCGCCGAAAGTCTGGCACTTCTGGAACGCGAGAACTTCCTGCTCGCCCAGACCACCCAACCTGAGCGGGTATACGTCTTTCGTCATGCGCTCATCCAGGAGGTGGCGTACCAGCGGCAGTTGCATTCGCAACGCCGCACGACGCACGGCGCCATCGGTGAAGCCATCGAGACGATCTACGCCGAACGCCTGGACGACCTGATCGACATGCTGGCCTTTCATTACTCGCGCTCCGAAAACGACTCGAAGGCCAGACAGTACCTGCTCCGCGCCGGCCAACGCGCGCAGCGGCTGTATGCCCGCGATGAGGCGCTCTCGTCGTTCACCGCGGCCCTGGAGCGCAGCGGTGATGATCCCGCCGCGCGCGCCGCGGCACTTGAGGGCATCGGCGATGTCCAGCGGCTCGCCGGTCAGTACGCCGAGGCCCTGGCAAGTTACGGCGGTGCGCTGGAGGTGCGCGGCCCGAATGAGCACGTCGAACGCGCAAACCTGCTGCGCAAATCAGGCACGGTCCACCAGCTCCAAGGCAACAGCGAAGCCGCGCTCGAAGCGTTCCGTTCCGCGCTCGCCGATTTGCCGCCCGAAGCGCATCGCGAACGCGCGCTCGTGCTGATCGAAGTCGGCGATCTGCGCTGGAGACAGGGACGGTTCGACGATGCGATCGACAGTTTGTGGCAGGCCATCGCGCACGCCGAAAAGTCAGGCGCAGACGACGCCCGCGCGGATGCGCTGAAACACCTTGGTACCGTTCATGTTTTGAAGAGTGATACGGCTCAGGCGCTTGCGTTCTACGATCAGAGCCTAGCGTTGTACAAGGAACGTGGCGATCTCCTCGGACAAGCGAATGTCTTCAGCAACATAGGTGTTGTCCACCGACGTGACGGTCGGTATGGCGAGGCGGTCGCGGCGCATACCAGGGCACTCGCGATACGCGAAAAAATCAGCGATCCGCGTGGACAGGCGGACTCATACAACAATCTCGCGCAGATCGAGCTTGGCCGTGGGAACCTCGACCGTGCGCAATCTTATTACCAGGCTGCGCTCGACGGCTGGGGTTCGATTGGTTACGCGCAAGGAGTGGCAATTGCAAGCACTGGCCTGGGTAAAGCCGCCCTCGAACGCGGCGACCTGGCGAATGGTCGAAGGCACCTCGCGGAAGCACTTCAAGGATGGGAACAGCTGGGTAGCCGGACCTACCTGTCGGAAACGGAGCGCTATCTGGCGCAGTCGTTCCTAGGTGAGAATTTCGAGAGCGCCCTCGCCTGGGCGAAGCGGGCCGTACAGACAGCCCGCATCATGCAGGCTGCTGACCAGGAGGGAATCGCTGTCCAGGTGCTCGGCCTCGTTCTGAGCCATCACGGCCAAATAGGCGAAGCTGTGGCCGCACTCGAGCGCAGCGTCGAGATCCTGCGAGGCACCACCGAACGTCAGGAGCTCGCGCGCACTTTAGCCGCCCTCGGACAACTCTACAGCGCCCTAACAAGCCAGGATGCAAGGAGTGCGCAATCGGACGAACTGTTGGGCGAAGCGCGAGCGATCTTTCAGGAGCTCGGCGCTGCACTCGATTTGCGCCGCCTCGAGAAGCCCGCCGCCGCTCACTGAGGGGTATTCGGCGGGCTGCCTCGATCCGGCTTTACTTGTGGACGACGATAGTCCCGCCGGCGATAGCCGTCGTTGGATCCGCAGTGTCAGCCGCTCCAAGCTGGTTGTCGTAGACGATGGCACTGCTGGCCACGTCCCAGATCTTGATCCGGAACTTGTCCACTCCGCCGCCACCAGTTACCTGACCATCGATGGCCGTAAGCAAGAATCCGAAGTTCCCAGCTCCGTTGATGGTGCCCGTGCCCTTGTACTGGGCGCGTGCGCCCGAGACCACGAGCCATTCATACACACTGCTCTTGAATGTGAAGTTCGCGACCTTGAACTGGAACTCCGTTTGACCCGTCGGAACCTTCGCCCCTGGTAGATACTTTGACACGAAGGCGAACGTTGCTCGCCCGACCATGGTTGGATCCGCCCGATACGCGCCCCTGGGCGAGTCGATCCACCCGCCACCAGTTACGTAGCCTCCCTTTGGATCGAAGACCGCAACGAAGGTGTTCAGCGCGGAAGTGAAGAATCCGGTGGCTTGCGTGCCACCCACCAGCACGGCGTCGATGTTGTACACACCAGTCCGCAGCTCGCCCACGCTAGCCGTAGACACACCATTGACAACTGGTGAGCTTGTCACCGCGACCACGGCCCCGGTGCCGTCTCTAACCGTGTAGCAGACGATCGCGCCTGTCAGATTGCGAGTACTGGTGACGCTGGTCGCCATATCCAGGGTGGATGTGGAGCCAATTGGGATCACCGTTTCACCCGTGTACGTCAGGGTCGTTTGAGCATCGCCGAGGATGAGTGAAGCATTGGCGGTCGAACCGTTGTATCGCTCATCTGTCAAGTTGATTGTTTGGCTGCCAAGGTTGACCACGGATGCAAATGCGGCGGTCACAGAATATGAGCCGTTGGGCAGCGGAAGCCCATCGAGCGGCGCGCGACCGAGGAAATCGGTAATCGTCGCGGTGGCATATGGGCTTGTGCCGCCCGTCACCACATACATGACCGTCTGATCGCGCAAAGTACGTTGCTTGGCCGACAGATCCGTCAACGTCGCCTGCAGTGGTCCGCATGCGGGACTTAGTGCGAGTGCCGTTCGAGCCTTCTCGATTGTAAACGGTGACGTTGCTGCTGATCCGAGGAGATCCGTCGTTTCCTGGAACGCAACACTGATCTCGTAGTCACCGGGTGTCTGCAACAAAGACATCGTGGTTACGGCGGCGCCGTTGGCGTCGGTAGTCGCGAGGCGTCGCGCGGCTCCGATGCCAAAGACCACCGTTCTGCCAGCCAGAGCGGTTGTGCCCTTGGACAACACCGCTCCCAGGTTCACTTGCTCACGATATGGTGCGGAACGTGGTGGACTGAGCAAGGTAAGAGTTGTCGCCTCCTTCGGCGCGGTTGGCAAAACGGTGTCTGGGCCTGGTGTGTAGTACGCACCCAGGTTGGTCCCGAGGCTCACGAGACCGACCCCATTGACGGCCTGAACCATGTACCGGATGTCAGCTGTCGACTGGCCCGCAGGCAGCGGCAGCGAACCGACCCAACGAGTAGACGGATTCAGGGTCGTAAATGGCGGGGCCACCCGAGCTAGATCGAGCGACTGCCACTTACCCGCGAAAGGCCCGCTTGTGGTGACGGTCGTGTAGGTGACCCACACCTCCTGAACGCCCGCCGAGGGGTCGCCCGCCACATCGATGCTGAACTGGACCGTATTGCCGTCCGCAAACGGCACCGCAGCCACATGCGAGATGGCAGGCGCAGCCGACAGACCGGGGGTATTCGCGCCGTACGTCGTGATGTTGTTGCTATAGAAGAGCCGCATACTCATTGGTCCAAATGCGCGCCGCGTGCCGAGCTCTGGCGTAGTGGAGATGAACTGCGATGGGGTAACCATCAGCCGCGTTGCACCGCCTGAGAGGGCGTCGAAATAATTCACGCCCCACGGTCGCACTGGATACAAGACCCCCGAGAAGAAGGGAGCATGCGGCGTACGCAGTT
>DASXRR010000026.1:0-4643 GCA_036506475.1 Chloroflexota bacterium | reverse complement strand
CGGGCGAGGTCTGCGAGTTGGTGCGGACGTGGTGAAGTCGAGCCAGAAGCGCTCGCGCTGCCAGGGGTAGGTGGGTAACTGCACACAGGTGCCGCTGGGGTAGAGCGCGTCCCAGGCGATTGGCTGACCGTTCGCGTAGAGTGCCACCAGGCTCTCGCGCAGCACGCGTAGTCCGGGCTGGTCCCGCCGCAGCGAGGGCAACACGAGGCCACCTCCTGGCGGCACCAGCTCCGCCAGCGCGGGCAGCAAGGTCGGGTGCGGACTGAGCTCGAGGAAGGTGGTGTGGCCATCGCTGAGCAGCTGCTGGACGGCGTGAGAAAACTCCACGCGCTGACGCAGATTGGCCGCCCAGTAGCTGGCATCCAGCTCGCCACCCTGGAGCTCGGCGGCGCCCGAACGGCGAATCACGACCGTCGCCGACCCGGGGCCGTTGCCGGTGAGGTCGAGCTGCCTCTGGTGGACGGTCGAATAGAACGGGATGCTCAGCGGACGTGGGTTGATGCCGGCCAGCTCGCGCTGGAGCTCAGGCAGCAGTGGCTCGACCTGGGGACTGTGCGCGGCGACGTCGACCTGGATGCGTCGGGCGAAGACGCCCTGAGCGGTGAGCTGCGCGAGCACCGTATCCAGGGCGGCCAGATCGCCAGCCAGCACGGTGGCGCGTGGGCCGTTGACGGCGGCGATGGCCAGCTCGTTGGGGTAGGCGTTAGCGATCAGCTGTTCCGCTTCACTTACCTCAAGCTCGACCACCGCCATGCCACCCTGGCCCTGAAGCCGGCTCAGCAGCTGGCTGCGGCGACAGATCACCCGCGCCGCGTCCTCCAGGCTCAGCCCGCCAGCCACGTGCGCCGCCGCCACTTCACCCAGGCTGTGGCCAACGACGGCGTCAGGGACGATGCCCCAGCTGCGCCACAGAGCGGCGAGCGCGACCTGCAGGCTGAACAGCACGGGTTGCAGCTCGTCGATGGCCTCCAGCGGCTCGGCGCTCCGCAGCACCTCGAGCAGGTCCCAGCTGACGTGAGGCTGCAAGGCGGCCTGGCACTGCTGGAGGGCGTCCAGGAATACGGGCTCGTGGTCGAGCAGGTCATGGGCCATGCCTGGCCACTGGCCACCCTGGCCGGGGAAGACGAATGCGACGCGTGGCCGCTGGCCGGCGAACACCTGGGCGGGTGGAGGTGCGGACTCGGCAGCGAGCTGCGCGACGAGCTCGGCAGGTGACGCGCCGACGATGGCCAGGCGGTAGTCGTGGTGACTGCGCCGGCGACTGGCGGTGTAGCACACGTCGTGGAGTGACGGAGCGTCGGTACGGGCGAGCAGGTTGGCGTACGCCTCGGCCAACGCACGCAGAGCGGCTGGACTGTGGGCGGAGAGCGGCAAAACAAACGGCGCGGCATCCGCATCCGGCCGCACGAGAACGCCATCACCGACATCCGGATCTAGCCGTGCGTGAACACCACTACCGAGATCCGGATCTGGCCGCGCGCGATCAGCATCGCCGTCGGCGGGGGCTTCCTCGAGGATGATGTGGGCGTTAGTACCGCTGAGTCCAAATGCGCTGACCCCGGCCATGCGCCGCTGGCCCTCGTCGACTGGCCACGCTCGCAGCTGGGTGGGAATCTCGACTGGCAGCTTGTCCCACTCGATGTACGGACTGGGCTGTGAGAAATGCAGATGTGGCGGAATCTGCCCGTGCTGCAGCATGAGCACGGTCTTGATCAGACCAGCCACCCCGGCGGCCGCTTCGAGGTGGCCCAGGTTGGTCTTGACCGATCCCACCACGAGCGGCCGGTCTGCCGAGCGCTCCTGACCAAGGACAGACCCCAGCGCACGCAGCTCGATGGGATCGCCGAGTGGGGTACCGGTGCCGTGCGCTTCGACGTAGCCGATCTGGTGCGGGGCGACGTGGGCTTGCGCCAGCGCTTTGCGGATCACGGCTTCCTGAGCTGGCCCGTTGGGCGCGGTGAGCCCGTTTGAGCGCCCGTCCTGATTGACGGCGGAGCCGCGGACGAGGGCCAGGATGCGGTCGCCATCGCGCAGGGCATCAGACAGCCGCTTGAGGACGATGACGCCGCAGCCTTCGCCACGCACGTAGCCGTCGGCGGCGGCGTCGAAGGCTTTACAGCGGCCGTCAGGGGCGAGTGCGCGCAACTTGCAGAAGTACAGCGTGCCTTCAGGCGCCAGGATGACATTGACACCGGCCGCCAACGCGAGGTCCGACTCACCCTGGCGCAAGCTCTGGCAGGCCAGATGCAGCGCCACTAGCGACGAGGAGCACGCCGTATCCACCGGTAAGCTCGGGCCGTTGACACCAAGCAAATACGAGAGCCGTCCGCTAGCAACGCTGAACGCGGTACCAGTGGAGCTGTACACGTCCATCTGTTCCGGATCGCCGACACCCAGGCGTGCATAGTCGCTGGCGCTGATCCCGACAAATACGCCGGTCTGACTGCCAACCAGCGCTTCGGGTGATTGGCCGGCGTGCTCCAGCGCTTCCCAAGTCACTTCCAGCAACAGCCGCTGCTGGGGGTCCATCATGACGGCTTCGCGCGGTGAAATGCCGAAGAACGCGGCGTCGAACTGGTCGACGTGATCGATGAATGCGCCACGTCGCGTATAGATGCGGCCGGCCTCCGGGTCCGGATCGTAGTAGGCTTCCATGTCCCACCGGTCGGACGGCACGTCGATGACTGCGTCCGCGCCGTCGCGCAGCAGTTGCCAGAACGTGTCGGGACTGTCCGCGCCGCCGGGGAACCGGCAGCCGATGCCCACGATTGCGATCGGCTCGCTGTGTGCTTGCCGGACCGAGTCCAGCTCCGAGCGGACCTGTTTCAGTGCAAACACCGCGCGCTGCAGGGGCGACAGATCCTGTAAGCGCAGGGAGTCGGTTGTCATCGACCCTCCGCCAATCTGGCGAGCTCCGCATCGACGACACTCGCCAGATCATCTTCCGACAGGTCGGACACCGCGGCCCGTGTCAACTCTGGGCGTCGACCACCGGCCGGACGTACATCCCCGGTTTGGACTACGGACGCCGGGGGATTGTTGTCGAGCTGCGCGTCCAGATACCGCGCCAGAGCGTCAAGCGTTGGGTGGTCGAAGACCAGAATCGGCGGGAGCCCTCGACCAATCGCGGCGCCGAGCGATTGAGCCAGGTCCAGTGCCATCAGCGAATCGAGGCCCATCTCATACAGCGGCTTGTGCGGATCCAGAACCTGAGATGGACCAAGCTCCAGTGCGCGCGCGGCGTGCTCGCGCACCTCATCCAGCAGGAGCGCGTGCCGATCGAGTGGTGACGTGGCGGCCGTCAGCCGTCGAGGAAGGTCGTTTCTATCGCGACGCGACTCGCGTGGGGCGGCGCCCGAAGTGGTAGCGACGGCCTGGACCGAGACGGGTCGCACGCACACGCCAACTGCTTCTGCAACCAGGTGATCGCGATCGTCGATCAACCATATGTCGCCGATGAAAGTTCCGCGCTGAGCAACGTCGCCAGGGCGCAACACCGCGTGCGCCCATACGGCAGATGCCGGAGCTGCGTTGCAAACGAAGCGCTCCAGACCCACCGGCGCATACGCGGCGGCCTCGCGCCGGTCCTCCGACCAGGTGGCGCCAAACAATTGGAACAGCGCATCGATGACTCCAGGGTGGAGTGGCGACGCCCAGTTTGCCTCGGCAGGTTCTGGAACGCGCAGCCGGGCGACAGCCTCGCCGGGTCGGAACCAGACCTGCTCAATCCAGCGAAAGCTGTGACCGAGGTGCATCTGCTCTGCTGCCATGCGGGCGTAGAACTCGTCGCTCGAGACTGTCCGCCCGCAATCGATCAGGAGCGTCGCAACCGAAGCGTGCCGTCCTTGGGCGTTTAATGTCGGCAGTGATGCTTGCGCCGTGGCAGTGGCGTGCATCCGCCAACGCGCGGCGGGGTCGCCCTCGTTGCCGGCGAGGCTGACAACCTGGCACGTGGCGTCTCGACCACCCGTATGCGGAGTGACAGTGACTTGCACCGTGCGGACCGCATCAGGTGCAACGCTGAGGGGCTCACGGAAGGCGACCCCCTCCAGCACGCGCGGACTCGAGCCCAGCGACTCCGCGCAGGCCGCAAGCAACATGGCGATATGGCTGGCAGCCGGCACGACAGCGGTGCCGTACATCTGATGATGCACCAGCAGCGGATCGGTCGCACGCATGTGCGTTTCGAACTGCGCGTCGGGTAACGGAGATTGCAGGCGGCGGCCGAGCAGTGACTGCGCGCGCGTCCGCGTCGATTGGGCGACCGACGGCGTCGGGGCCGGCTCGAACCAGTAGCGGGAACGCTGGAAGGGATAGCTGGGCAGACGGACCCGCCGCCGCGGCGGCTGGCCGAGCTCTAATGCCGCCCAGTCCGGAGTTACGCCACGGACGTACAGCCCGCCAACGCTTTCCAGCACCTGCTGCCAGTCGTCGTGATCGGCGCGCAGGCTGGTCAGCCAGGTCAGCTCCGGCGCGTCGGCCAGCATGCGCCTGCCCAAACTGACCAGCGTCGCGCCGGGTCCGACTTCGAGCAGCACCTGGCAGCCCTGGTCGATCGCGGTCTGCACACCCTTCCCGAAGCGCACCGGCTGGCGGACCTGCTGGCGCCAGTAGGTTGAGGTGGTCACGTCCTGTCGATCGCT
>DASXRR010000025.1:0-6537 GCA_036506475.1 Chloroflexota bacterium | reverse complement strand
TCGTGCTCGACCAGGTGGGCCACGAGGAGTGGATGCCGTTCCTGCGCCAGTGGCGCGCAAGTCGAGCCGACTGCAGCCGCATCTGGTACCTCGAGGATTTCTATCCGGTGATCGCGCGCCCGGTCGTCGCCGGCGCGGGTTCAACCAACGGCCACACCAGCGAAGTCGCAGCGCTAGAGCTCAGCCTGCCGGCTGTTCAGACAGAGTCTGCCTAAGGCGCAGCTGCCACCGGCTCGAGGACGCGAATGTGCAGATCGTCCAGCTGATCCGGCTGGACCTGTGTAGGCGCGCCCATCATCAGATCCTGGGCGCTCTGGTTTTTGGGGAACGGGATGACCTCGCGGATGCTGTCCTCGTCGGCGAGCATGCTCACCACCCGATCGATGCCTGGTGCGATCCCGCCGTGCGGCGGGGCACCGTATTGGAACGCCCGCAGAATATGCCCGAAGTTGCTCTGGATGCGCTCCGGCGAGAAGCCCAGCAGCTCGAACATGCGCGACTGGATATCGGCGCGATGAATGCGAATGCTGCCGCTGGCCAGCTCTTCGCCGTTGGCGACGACGTCGTATGCCCGAGCGCGGACCTTGACGGGATCGGTATCGAGCATGTGCATGTCTTCTTCGAAGGGCATCGTGAACGGATGGTGCATGAACGTGAGCCGACCGCTTTGCTCGTCGCGTTCGAACCACGGAAACTCGACCACGAACGTCCAGGCCATGACGTCACTGGGGATCAGGTCGAGCCGCTGCGCAAGTTCTCGACGTAACGTGCCCAGGCTTGCGCGCACGACTTCCACTTTGTCGGCCACCAGGAGCACGAGATCACCGTCGCCCGCCTGAAGCGCCTGCCACAGCGCACGTTGCTCACCCTCGGACAGGAACTTGCCGAACGAAGAGCGCAGCTCCGCGCCGCCAAGTGCTGCCCAGGCCAGCCCGCGCGCGCCCTGACCTTTGGCTAGCTCGGTTAGCTCGTCGAGCTGGCGCCGCGTGAACCCGCCTGCGCCCGGCGCGCGCAGCCCGCGCACTACGCCACCACTGGCAATCGTGCCCGAGAACACGCTGAACTCGCTGTCGCGCACGACCTCCGAGACGTCGACGATTGGCAGCTCGTAGCGCAAATCGGGCTTATCCGAGCCGTAGCGGTCGACGGCTTCCTGCCAGGTGATGCGCGGCCACGGCTTGCGCAATACTTTCTTCGACGACAGCGCCTCGGTCAGCCCGGTGAACAGCGCCTCGCACACGCCGAGCACGTCCTCTTGCTCGACGAATGACATCTCCAGGTCGAGCTGGGTGAACTCGGGCTGCCGATTGGCACGCAGGTCTTCGTCGCGAAAACAGCGCGCGATCTGAAAATAGCGGTCAACGCCAGCGACCATGCTCAGCTGCTTGAACTGCTGCGGGCTCTGCGGCAGCGCATAGAAGCTGCCCGGATGCAGCCGACTCGGCACGAGATAGTCGCGTGCGCCCTCGGGCGTCGGGTTGGCCAGAATCGGCGTTTCGATCTCCAGAAAGCCCTGACTGTCGAGATAGTCGCGGATGTACTTGATGACTTTGTGGCGCAGCACCAGGTTGCGCGCCATGCGCGGCCGACGCAGGTCGATATAGCGGTACTGCAGGCGCACGCGCTCGTCCACTTGCGCCTCTTCAGCCACCGGAAACGGCAGTGGCAGGCACGGATTGAGCACTGTGACCTGGTCGGCGTGGATCTCGACGTCGCCGGTGGCGATGCGCGGGTTCTCACTGCCCGCCGGGCGGCGCTGCACCGTGCCCTGGATCTCGACCACGTACTCGTCGTGCAGATCCGAGGCTTCGGCATGCGCCTCAGCGGCCGTCGCGGGATTGACCAGCACCTGCACCAGGCCCGCGCGATCGCGCAGATCGACGAAGATCAGCCCGCCATGGTCGCGTACCGTGTGCACCCAGCCCTGCAGGCACAACGTCTGACCGACGTGTTCGGCGCGGACCTCGCCGCACATCATGCTACGTCTCATAGAAGCTCTCAGCGATCGGCTTTCAGCGATCAGCTCTGCCAGAAGCTTACCGTTTCGCCCCGCCCATACACTCTGCTGACGGCTGATCGCTGATGGCTGAAAGCTTGGCGCTGTATGTCCACTTCCCGTTCTGCCTGTCGATCTGTCCCTACTGCGACTTCGATCGCCAGGCGACGGGCTTCGACCGCATCGACACCTATCTGTCGATGGTCGAGCGCGAGCTGGAGCAGTACGACGGACACGAAGACGTGCACAGCATCTTCTTCGGCGGCGGCACGCCCAGTCTCATGCACCCTGCTCAGGTCTCAGCGGTGCTGCAGGCGTTGCAGGGTCGCTTCAACGTGCTCCCAACCGCCGAAATCACGCTCGAGTGCAACCCGGGCGACGCCGACCTCGTCAAGCTCCAGGCTTTTCACGCCGCGGGCGCCAATCGCCTGAGCTTCGGCGTCCAGTCGCTCGACGATGCCATGCTGCCCATGCTCGGCCGCCGTCACTCGAGTGCCGAAGCCCGCCAGGCCGCCGTCTGGGCGCGTCTAGCAGGCTTCCCGTTCAACCTCGACTTCATGTTCGGCCTGCCCGGCCAGACGCTGGCCCACTGGCAACACACGCTCGACCAGGCCGTCGAGCTCGAGCCAGATCACCTGTCGTGTTACCTGCTCACCCTGGACGAGCAGGTGCCGATGGGGCGCGACGTGGCGCGCGGCAAGCTGGTCCTGCCCGAAGACGATGACCTGGCCGAGATGTACACCGCCGCCCGCATCAAGCTGGCCGACGCGGGCTACGCGCAGTACGAGGTGTCCAATTGGGCCAAGCCAGGCCGCGAGTCGCGCCACAACCTGACGTATTGGCGCGACGCCCAGTGGATCGGCCTCGGCGCGGGCGCGGCATCGTCGTATCGCGGACGGCGCTGGAAGAACACGCCCGCGCTCGAGCGCTACATCGCCTCGGTCGCGGCGTCCGGTACGGCGCAGCGCGTGGAGGACGAACAGCCCGACCTGGCGACGCAGCTGTTCGACCACGTCACCCTCGGGCTGCGCGTGCGCGAAGGCATCTCACTCTGCTCATTCCTTGCTCAGTATCATGAGCAACTGCTTAATATACTGAGCAGCGAGGGCGCGCTGCTCATGAGCAAGGGTATACTGGAACTGGACGGCGACCGCTTGCGCGTCGCCGCCGAGCAGCAGCTCATCCTGAACGAGATCCTGGCCCGCCTGCGCGCGCCAATCGAGGATTACGCGCGCCGCGCGACCAGCGCTTCGCACAACCCGGCCAGCAGCGACTGGGCCGGCTCGCGCGGCCGCGCTAGTTCGAGGCAGTCAAGCGCCCGGCGATAGCGGCCCTCGACTCGCCCCTCAACCTCACGGCGCACTTCAATCTGGTCGAAATACTCGATCACGCGCTCGACCAGCTGCGGTGCCATGGCCCCGTCGCGCTCGTCATATACGGCGGTAAGCCAGGCGGGCGTGTCGGCGCGCGAGAGCGCAATGGCCGCCGGCAGGCCGCGCTTGCGCTCGACGACGTCCAGCGCGTCTGGCTTACCCGTCTCGGCTGAGCTGCCCCACACCCCGAGCAGGTCGTCCTGCTCCTGAAACGCCAGGCCCAGCTCCAAACCGTAGGCGGCATATGCATTCTCAACCGCCGGCTCAGCGCCCGCGACAATCGCTCCCAACCGACATGCGCACGCGAACAGCACGCCGGTCTTGCGCGTGATCATCGCTTCGTATGCCTCAGGGGTGGCGGGTGTTCCGCCCGCCTGGAGCTGGATATCCAGGTACTGACCTTCGGCCAACTGCAGCGCCGTCCGATTGAGCTCCGCGGCCATGCGCGCCGAGCGCTCGCTCGGATCGCGCAGCAGGGCGATCTGCGCCAGCGCGAAGAGGGCGTCGCCAGCGTTGATGCCCTGCTCGGAGCCCCACAGCGACCAGAACGTCGGTCGATGGCGGCGCAGCAGACTGCGGTCCTGGATGTCGTCGTGGACGAGCGAGAAGTTGTGGATGAGCTCGACCGCGGCCGCGGGCGCAAGCGCGCGCGTTTCGTCGCCGCATACGGCGCCGCACACCAGCAACACCAGGGCCGGGCGCAGCTTCTTGCCCGATGGCGCGGGCACGTCGAGCGGCGTGAGATCGGTCGCGCGCCAGCCCAGGTGGTACTCGAGCATCGCGCCGAAGCGCGCCGCCGGCTCGGACATCGTCTCGGTCAGCACCTGCTGAATGCGGGCGTCCGTGAGCTGACCAAGCCGGGTGAGCTCGGCCTCCAGGTCCCGACTCATGCCCACATCATCGACTACTCGACGCACCGCACGCAGCAGCGACTACCCTTCTGATCGTGCGTGCGCTCGAGCTGGTCGGCTTCGACGGCCCCGCCTCGCTGCAGATTGGCGATCGGCCGACGGCGGAACCAGGTGCCGGCGAAGTCCGGGTGCGCTTCAAGAACTCGGCGCTGAACCATCTCGACGTGTTCATCACCCGCGGCCTGCCCAAGCGACCCTTGCCGGCCATTCTCGGCTCCGACGGCGCGGGCACCGTCGATGCGGTCGGCGCCGACGTCTCGAACGTCAAGGTCGGCGACGAGGTGGTGCTGTACCCGATCATCTCGTGCGGCCAGTGCGCAGCGTGCCAGGCGGGCCAGGAAGTCCACTGCCCACAGATGGCCATCCTGGGCGAGCATACCGAGGGCACCTTCCAGGAGGCGCTGGTCGTGCCGGCAGCGATCTGCCACCCCAAGCCAGCGCACCTGTCCTGGGACGAAACCGCGGCGCTGCCGCTGGCGTGGCTGACCGCGTGGCGGCTGCTCTTCACTCGTGGGCAGCTCAAAGAGGGTGACTGGGTGGTGCTGGTTGGGATCGGCGGTGGCGTGGCGACGGCGTGTCTGCTGCTCGGCAAAGCGCACGGCCTGCGCGTGATTGCCACCTCGCGCGACGAATCAAAGCGCCAGCGCGCGCTCGACCTCGGCGCGGAGGCCGCGCTACCCAGCAGTGGCTTCGCCAAAGCCGTGCAGGAGCAGACTGGCGGCGCGGGCGCGCGCGCCGTCGTCGATACCGTCGGGCCGGCGACGCTCGAGGACTCGATTCGATCGCTTGCGCGCGAGGGCATGATCCTGACCGTCGGCGCTACCAGCGGGCCGAAAGTCGAGCTGCTGCTGCCGCGCATGTGGTTCCGCCACCTGGCGCTGATCACCTCGACGATGGGCAACCACAGCGAATTCACGCGCATGCTCGACGACGTGAACCAGTTCAGCCTGCGGCCGCCCGTGGATCGCGTGTTCTCGCTCGAGCAAGGCGCCGATGCGTTCGCCCACCTCGAGGCCGGCGAGCAATTTGGCAAGGTCGTCCTCGCCAACTAGCCGGTGCTGACCAAGAGCCACGGTCTCGGCAACGACTATCTGGTCGCCGATCCGGCCGAGCTGCCGTTCGACATCAGTCCCGCGCGCGCGCAACTGCTGTGCGACCGTAACTTCGGCGTGGGCTCCGACGGTCTGCTGCTGCTCCAGCCTGGGGAGTTCGGGCTGCGCATCATCAATCCCGACGGGTCGGACGCTGAAAAGAGCGGCAACGGCGTGCGCATCTTCGCGCGCTGGCTGGTCACCACCGGCCGCGCGACCACCTCCCGCTTCGTCATTCATACCCCGGGCGGCACGGTGCCCGTCGAAGTCGACGATCACGAGGTCACCGCCGACATGGGCCGCGCCACGTTCCGCGCTGATCTGCGCTCGCTCGACCTCGACGGCACCACGTATGCCGTGGTCGCGCTGAGCATCGGCAACCCGCACTGCGTCATCCCTCGCCAAGAACTTGACGTAACCGAGCTGCGCCACCTTGGCCCGCTCGTCGAGCACCATCCCGCGTTCCTAAACCGCACCAACGTCCAGATCGCGCGTGCACGTGGCCGCGATCGGGTCGAGCTGCTGATCTGGGAACGTGGTGCCGGTGAGACACAAGCCTCGGGTTCGTCGTCGTGCGCCGTCTTTGCCGCCCTGCACCACCTCGGTCAGGTGGACCGTCAGGTCACCGCCAGCATGCCCGGCGGTGAGCTCGCGCTCCGCCTCGACGAGCACGACCACATCTGGATGCGCGGACCCGTCGAAGAGGTCGCCCGCATCACCCTCAGCGCTGACCTGATCGCGCGCCTCCAAGCGTTACCATGACCCGCATGGTCGCCTCGACCACTACTTACTTCGCCACAGCCCTCGACCAGATCAAAGAAGACCTCGCCCGGCGCGGCATCGAGATCTTCGACTTCGGCGTGGGCGACCCCGTCGAGCCGACACCGCCGTTCATCCGCCAGGCGTTGATCGATGCGCTCGATCCCGTCTCGCAGTACCCGACCGTCGTCGGCCAGCAGCGCCTGCGCACGGCGATCGCCGGTTGGGCACATCGTCGGCTCGACGTCACGCTCGATCCCGCAACGCAGGTGCTGCCTGCATCGGGCTCCAAGGAAGCGATTTTCCATCTGCCGCTGGCGGTCCTCGGCCCTGACGAGAAGCGCCGCCGCATCGTCTATCCGTCGCCCAGCTATCCCGTCTATGACGGCTCGGCCCGCTTCGCCAAC
>DASXRR010000024.1:0-11383 GCA_036506475.1 Chloroflexota bacterium | reverse complement strand
GTTCACCAGCTGCGCATGCCTGGCGACTCGCCTCGGCCCTTCGACAGGCTGAGGTTGAGCGGAGCTCAGCGAGGGCGGATGGACTTCGGGAACCGCGGCCAGGGTGCTGTTCGTATGTGTTGATGGAGGTCAGCACGAACAATGGCCGTGGTTGGACGCAGAGACTGGGTACAGGCTGACCTGCGCTGCTTGATGTGTGGGCGCGTGCATGGCCGCCTCGTCGGGCCGCTGCCAGCCGCTCAGGTCGGCCGTGCGACCTTCGCTGGCCTGCCCCGCTTCGCCGCGTTCCGGCCAGCTGATGGCTCGACACCAGCGGTCCGCCTGGTCGGCGGCGAGACCTTCCGCTGCCACACGTGCGGCGGCGGCGTCATCATGGACGAGCTCGAAACGTTCTCGACCTACGAGGACATCGAGGACGATCCCGAACAGCGGCCGCGGCGTGGTCGGCCACCCAAGCCATGGCGCCGCACCGAGACCAACAGCAGCTGGCTCGACGAGCTCGGCATCGCGGGCTAGCTCTCGACAGGGTTGGCGAGGCCTTCGATGACCTCGGCGTGCGGCAGGCGCAGCAGGATCTCAGGCGGCGCGATCACTTTCGACGAGCGGCTGCCGCCGCCGAGCACGATGCGCTCGGGCTGCATCACGCGCGCGTCGATCCAGATCGGCACATCCGGCGGCAAGCCGAAGACGGTCACGCCGCCAATCTCCATGCCAGTCAAAGCGCGGGTCTCGTCGGACGGTGCGAACGACGCCTTGCGTGTCCCCAGTCGCTGGCGCACGACGCGATTGACGTCCAGGCGCGTATGGGCCAGAACGACGCACGCGGCGTACACCGGCGGCTCGGACTTCCCGATAACCAGAATGGTGTTGGCTGACTCCTCGGGTTTGAAGCCATAGGCGGCGCAGAAGTTGGCCGTATCCGCCAGCGCCGGATCGCACGGGAAGATCTCGAACGGAACTCCCAGGCGATCAAGCTGCTGCTGGACGGTCAGATCAATGCTCACTCGGCCGAGTGTAGCGGCGCCATCGGAATCGACAGTTGAAGCAGAAACTGGTGGTCGATAGACCCAGGCGTACGGTGCGCCGCACGAGGCAGCGCGGACAGCCGATGTCCTGGATGATCATTCCCCCGTTCATCGTGAACCTCCCCTGATAGATGGGCGATCGAGACGGCGCGGTGCGTGATCGCAACGCGGCCGACGCAGGTGCGAGCCGGCTTCGGCGGGTAAGCGAGAAGCCATCACCGATCACCTTGAAGAACGCTGGCGAGCTGCATTTCCACGGCGTTGAGGACGGGCGGCACGGGCGCGGTCAACACGGGCGCGCGGTCGGGGCTCGGCTGGGAAAGCGGCTCGATCGTGACTTGCTTGAACCAGCGCGACGTTGCCCGACCACGGCGGGACGCCATACCCGGCGCAGGGGCTGAGCAATCGTGATCTAGCGTCAGCACCGGTGATTGGGGGCGCACGGTGGACATGCACGGCGGGCACGTGCTGGCCAAGCTCGGGCTAAGCTCGTGCACCCAGGTGGCGGCGTGGGCGGCGGAGCACGGTTCGGCCCAGGGTTGGCGGATTACCGTACTCAGCCCGCGGATCCTACGGTCGTTATGCAGCGCTGCGCCAGAGCGCGTACTGCTCGGCGGGCGACTCGACCCATTCGCCCACCAAGCTTCCATCCGCGCCACGCACGATCGCGTTGACCTTGCCCTGACGACAAGCGCTCGAGGCTAGCTCGTCCAACGCCTGCCCGACCGTCGTCTGGAGCTCGTCGCCGTGGATGTGCCAGCCGCGTGCCGGCAGCTCGCAGAAAGCCGAGACGATGCCTGGCGCATCGGCGTGGGCGACGATCGGTACTGCCACGGCATCAACGTCATCTCGGGCGAACCACGCGTTGTACTCGGTGAGGCGCTCGGTTTCGAGATGTGGACCCAGCAGGCCGAAGACGGCGGTCCGCTCGCCGAGGCGCTCCGCGCGATAGACGTGGCGCATCTCGCGCACGGTGAGCTGGCCTGGGGCCGTGGGCGTGCCCGAGCCGAGGGTGGCGTAGGTGAGCAAGCACTGGTCGGAACGCAGCGCGAGGATGCGCGAGCTCAGGCCGCCCTGGCCCATGGCGAGCGCGATGGTCGGACGATCGGCACGCGCCAGCACACTCAACACCGACAGGCAGTCCCGTACGTCATCGGCAGTGCCGACGACCTTCACGACGTCGGCGCCGAGCGCCGCGAGCTGGGTCCACCAAGCGCTGAGCTCGGGCATGGCCGTGAAGTCATGACGTGAGACGATCACGCGCGCGCCCGCCGCGCGCAGCAGCGCGATTGCCTGGGGCGTGGCAACGTCGTACTCCAGGTCCACGTACTCGGCACCAAGCTCGGCGGCATTTCGTAAGACTGCGAGACGCTCGGGTGCGGTCAAAACAGACCGGCCGCCCTGGTTTGGCGGGCGCAGCGTGACCACGACCGGCAAGTCGCCTCGCCCACGAAGCAGCGCTGGCAGATCGAACGGCTCGTCGAACAAATCGAGCCTGAGCTCGACACAATCGGCCTCCGATCGAATGCGCGGTAGCCCGGCCAGTGCCTCGGCCATGGTCAATGGCCCGAAAGCGATCGCGATCATCCGCCGCGGCTCGGCCATACCCGCTGACGGTAGCATGAGGTCAGGACAATGGTTGCGCTCGAAAGCACCCGCGTATACGGCGGTGACGACTGCGCCGCCTGAGGTCGAGACCCGGCCTGAGGTCTCGCCACAGCACGAGGTGCTGCCGCCGTGGAAGGTGATTCTGCACAACGACGATCACAACGACATGGTGTACGTGGTCCAGTGCCTGGTCAAAAGCGTGCCCAAACTTGGCCGCGCGCGGGCGGTCGAGATCATGTTCGAGGCCCACAACCACGGCCACGCGCTGGTGTGCACGTGTCCCTTGGAGTTGGCCGAGCTATATCGCGACCGGCTCGAGAGTTTCGGCCTTACGGCGACGATCGAGAAGGCTTAGCCTCCTAGTGCCGGCCGGCGCAGGTCTGCCGTTCGATTGTCATCCTGAGCCCTTCGGCTTCGCTCAGGACAAGCTCCGCGAAGGAATCCGCGGGCTGGGCCGGTTTCGGCAAGCGGATTCCTTCGCTGCGCTCGAGGACAGGCTCTTCGCAAGCTCAGGATGACAACCTGCGCAGAGCTGCGCCCGGTGGTGCTAGACGACGAGTTGGACGGAGCGCCGCTCGCGGGCGCGGAGCGTGACCTCTAGCTCCTGGAGGAAGGCGTGGACGACGCCGCCGGGGGAGCCGGCGTCTTTGCGACGGATGGCGTCGATGCTGCGTTTGATGGGCGGCGCATCGATAACGTCGATTTCAGCCAGCTGGCCATTGGCCACCTCACGGGCGACGGAAACCCGCGGCAGGAGCGCCACACCGAGGCCCTCTTCGACCATCTTCTTGGCCGCTTCGATGTTGTCGAGCTCCATCACCGTGTGCGCCACGACCCCGCCACGCAGGAACAGCGACTGCGTGAGCTCGTAGTAGCTCGAGGTGCGGTCGAACATCACCAGCCGCTCACGCCCGACCTCAGCCAGCTCGACGTTGCCGCGCCGCGCGAAGCGATGCGCCGTGTTACACACCAGCACCAGCTCATCGTCGTACAGCGGAACGGCGTCGATATCCGGGTGGCGGAGCGTACGGACCAGGCCAACCTGGACTTCCTCGTTGAGCACCATGGCCAGGATCTCTTCCGAATGGCCCGTCCGTACGGCGACGTCGACGCGCGGATGGAGGCTGGCAAAGCGCTTGAGGACCGGCGGCAGCACGTACGTTGAGACGGCTGGCGCGGCTCCGAGGGCGAGTCGGCCCGCGGAGGCCGAGCGAAGATCGGTCAGCGCCTGGCGCCCATCGTCGATCGACTGCACGGCGCGCTCGGCATTGGGCAGGAACACCCGACCAGCGTCGGTGAGCCGCACACCGCGGCCGGTTCGCACGAACAGGATTTCGCCGAGCTCTTTCTCGAGCGCCTGGATGCGCGCCGTGAGCGCAGGCTGAGTCACGTACAGCGCCTCCGCCGCGCGGCTGACATTGCCGGTGCGGGCGACCTGGATGAACGCTTGGACCTGGCCGAAGAGCATCTGTTCTTGGTATTAGTCCTGTCTATGCCAGCGCTAGGTCGCGCTGGCTGGGCCACTATATCAGGGAGTGGCCGGTGCTCGCGCAATCTCGGGGTTAGTCGTCGGCCATGGAGTGCGCGGCGGCTTCGTCGGCGATGAGCGCCTGGTGGATGCGCGCGGCTTTCTGGGAGCCGATGCGTAGCTTGCGCGCGAGGTAGCTGGGCGAGACGTCGCCATCGTGCTCGGCCAGGAGCTGGCGCGCCTGGGCGAGCAATTTCTCCTCGGGATCTTCCATGCGCGCGAGGCGCTCGAGCTCGGCCTCGTCGGCGTCGGTGTGCACCGTCGTGCCCTGGGCGCGCCAGTGATTGACCACGGCCTCGATCTCGTCGTCCGAGGCGTAGGCGCCCTGGACGCGGCGTGGATTCATCTCGTCGCCTGCTTGATAGAGCGCGTCGCCGCGGCCAAGCAGTCGCTCGGCGCCGACACGGTCCAGGATGACGCGTGAATCGACCATCGACGACACGGCAAAAGCGATGCGCGTGGGCAAGTTGGCTTTGATCAGTCCGGTCAGGACGTCCACACTTGGCCGCTGCGTGGCCACCACGAGGTGCACGCCCGCTGCCCGCCCAAGCTGGGCCAGGCGACAGATCAAGCGCTCGACGTCTTCGGGCGCCGTCATCATCAAATCGGCCAGCTCGTCGATGACGACCACGAAATAGCCGAGGTGCTCATCCGGGAAACGGTCGTTGAAGGCGACGATGTTGCGCGCACTGACCTCTGAGAAGCGCGTATAGCGCCGCTCCATCTCAAGCACCGTCCAGCGCAGTGCCGCGACAACCTTGTCCATGTCGTTGACGACTGGCAGGCGCAGGTGCGGTAGCCCGCGGTACTGGGTCATCTCGACCTGCTTGGGGTCGATCAGGATGAACTGCACTTCGTCGGGCGTGCGCGTGACAAGCAGCGACGTGATCAAACTGTTGATGCACACACTTTTGCCCGAGCCCGTTGCGCCTGCGACGAGCAGGTGCGGCATGCGGGTGAGGTCGGCGACGACCGGCTTGCCCGAGACATCCATGCCGACCGCGATGGGAAGGCGCGCCCGCGCGAACTGCGGCGAACTTATCAAGTCACCGAGTTTGACCAACGCTACGGAAGTATTGGGTACCTCGATGCCGACCATTGGCCTGCCCGGGACAGGAGCCAGGACGCGCAAAGTCGGCGCACCCAGGCGCAGCGCGAGGTCGTTCTGGCGCTGGACGATGCGATTGACGGCGACGCCTGGTGCGGGATTCACGCCGAACTGGGTAATGGCCGGACCTTGCTGGATCTCGACGACCTGGGCGTCGATATTGAACGAGGCCAGAGTGTCTTCGATGATGCGCGCCCGGGCCTTGAGCTCTGCCGGCGAGAAGGCGCCGGCGTCGGTTGCGCGGCCCAGCACACTGGTCTGCGGCTTGCTCCAGGGGGTGTGTTCGCGCTCGCGCCTGATCGGCGATCGTTCCGCTGGCGCGGACTTGGGTGCTGGCTCGTCGAGCGGGCGCGGGCCGAGAATGATGGGCTCACGCTCCTTTACCTGTGCCGCCGTGCCGGGGATGGCCATGGGTGGCAGCTTGATCTTGATCCGCGGGCGCCGGGACGTGTGGGTGAAGTGGGCGACGTAGGCGCCGAGCAGCGCGAGCGCGTGCAGGATGCGCTCCAGGCCGATCAGCGCGACCAAGGCGATCGCCGCGAGGATCGATACCAGCGCCAGGCCAGCGGTGTGGCCGAAGGCGGCATCTATTCCTGCGAGGAGTGTTTCGCCGAGCATGCCGCCGCCGCTTGGCTCGCGCAGGGCGAGCGTCAGGACCCACGTCAGACTCAAGACGGCTAGCGCGGACGCCTTTGTTAGAGGAACTGGCTTGTGCAGTGCGAGGAGCCAGGTGAGCCAGGCGGCCCAGGCGACGATCAGGAAGCCGGCGCTGCCTACGCCCGCCTGCAGCAGCAGGCCGGCTGGGCTTTCTGGGAGGACGACGCCGGCGCTGGCCGAGACGGCGACGAGGCCGAGGCTGGCGATGAACCAGCCGCCTGGGGGTGCCCAGCTCTGGAGCGTGCTTCGGACGCTCTTGAGCACTGAGGGTCGGCGCGAGGACGGCCGCGCCGAACGCGGCGCGAGTCGCGGTCGCGCTCGAGGCGGTGAGGCGGTAGGCACCCTGGGGCCAGTCTACGGGCGGCCGGCGCGGCCGTGGGAGTGACGTAACGCGATTGTGTCTCGCGGCATGGAGTGGTCAAGATCCTCGCGCTGCGCGCCTTCCGGCACGCGGGATGGAAATGGCGGATGCCTGCGTCGCGTCGGCGGTGCGTGGAGTGTCGGGCGGTTGAGCGGTCGGGGTCCTCGCGCCGCGGCGCGCCTGCCGGTTTGCTAAAAGGCTGACAGTCTGCGACTGGCTGTCTCAGCGATAGCGCTTCAGGGCCTCGCGCCGCAGCGCGCCTTCCGGGTTGCCAAAAGGCTGACAGTCTGCGACTGGCTGTCTCAGTGAATGGCGCTTCAGGGCCTCGCGCCGCGGCGCGCCTTCCGGCACGCGCGGGGGAGAAGGTGGCGGAGTGGGGCTCGTCGGGCGGATGCGTGGGCGCGCCGGGCGGCGTGAGCGGAGGGTGGCTACCAGTGGGCGCGGTGGATGATCTCCTGTGCAGGCCGGTGGCCGCGGTTGAGGGATGGGCTGGGGCGGTCGGCGGGTTTGGGATGGCCGATGGCGATTGTGCCAATCGGATGCAGACCTGGGGGCACGCCGAAGGTCTCGTGGAAGGTGGGGATCTTGTCGGGCGGAATGCCGAAGAAGAGCGCGCCCAGTCCGGCGTCTACGGCAGTCAGGAGGATGAGCATGGCCGCCATACCCGTGTCGATGTCCCAATAGGGCGCGGGCCAATGCGCTTCTGAGCGATCGGTCCAGCCTTTGTCGGGCTCGGCGTAGCGGTCCAGGTAGGCGTCTTTGTGCGAAAGGCACACAACGAGCAGCGGCGCCTGGTAGAGATCGGGCCACTGAAACGAGTCGCGATCGTCGGGGCCGACGGCGTCCCAGTAGCGTGCTGTCTCGTCCAGGCCTGAGAAGACAAGGAAGGCCCAGCCTTGCGAAAAGCCAGCGGACGGTGCGCGCTGCGCGTTGGCCA
Source organism: Chloroflexota bacterium (assembly GCA_036506475.1). Taxonomy (GTDB): domain Bacteria; phylum Chloroflexota; class UBA6077; order UBA6077; family CF-72; genus CF-72. The sequence goes on along the minus strand of DASXRR010000024.1, from coordinate 4,159 downwards.
GGATGCGGTCAACCACAGCAGTGGGCAGAGGGTCGGGTAGGAAGCTGCGCACCATGCGCCGTTTGCGGACGACGTCCTGGAATTCCATGTGTTGTCGTTGTCATCCTGATGAGGAGGCTGACGCATCCGCAACTTCTGGGGTGGCGGATCCTTCGCTGCGCTCAGGATGACACAGGAAAGAGCTCGCGCCTCAGGAACTCGACACCACGTCGCCAGGCGTCCTGGGCGACCTCGGGCACATACACCTCGGGCCGGTCGTCGTTCATGAACGCGTGGTCCACGCCGGGGTACACGTGCGACTCGAAGCGCACTCCGGCCGCCTCGAGCTGCTGTTCGAGTGCCGAGCGGGTGTCGGCGTTGACGAAGTCGTCCTTCTCGGCAAACAGCAGCAGCGCTGGCGCGCGCATCTTCGAGAAGTCGGGCTTGACATTGGGATGGATGCCGTACATGTCGATCACGGCACCGATTTCGTCGGGCGCGACCGTGCCTGCCAGGAGCGCCAGTTGACCGCCCATGCAGAAGCCGATGACGCCCACTCGTGAGCCGCGTACAGCCGCGTGCTCGACCAGGAACCGCGCGGCGCCGCGGGCATCTCGGCCGGCGCGGTCGATGTCGAGCGCCATCAACAGCTTGCCCGCTTCGTCAGGCTCGCCAATACGCACGCCGTGGCCATGGTAGAAGTCCGGTGCGAGTGCGACGAAGCCTTCGTCAGCGTACCGATCGGCGGTGCGCCGGATCTGATCATTCAAGCCCCACCACTCCTGGATCACGATCAGGCCCGGTCCGCTGCCGGCGGCAGGCGTGGCCAGGTAACCGCTCGCGGTGCCACCGTTGCTCGGGAATTCAACGTCCTGCCCAGGCATGCTTAGTCTCCCTCGTACGTCGCGACGGTCTTTCGTAATACGCCGATCTTCTCGACCTCGGCCTCCATGATGTCGCCGACTTTCAGGAACTCCGGAGGCTTGCGCATGCGCCTATGCTACGGCGCTACCTAGCGTCGCGGCCGGTACCTAAGCCACGCGGCGGGTGGAATCAGGTACCGCGATCAGGTTCCTGTGCGGATTGGCGCGCGCGTACGCCGTCGGTAGCTTGGAGCGCATTCCACTGAACACTGCGGGGCACCCCAAAATGAGCTGTGGATTCCTGTCCTCGCACTTGTGGCGTTGTTCGCCCAGGCACTCATCGCTGCGCGCGTGGTGCCCGGACTTTGGCGGTGCGACCCTGGCGCCGGGTGCGTGGCACACGATCGCCGAGTCGAACGAGACGAACAATCTGCAGACGCTGACGGCGACGGTCTACTGACGTAGCTCGCGTCTCAGCAGCTTGCCCGCCGCATTGCGGGGCAGCACCTCGACGAACTCGAGGCGCTTGGGCAATTTGTAACCCGCCAGTCGCCGACGACAGAACGCCAGAATGTCGTCCGCACTGGCGGGCTCACGGAGTACGAGCGCAGCGGCGACGGTTTGGCCCCACTCCGCATCGGCCACGCCGAAGACTCCGGCGTCCTCGACCGCCGGATGGGCCAAAAGTGCAGCTTCGACTTCGGCCGGATAGACGTTTTCTCCGCCGGAGACGATCAGATCACTGCGTCTGTCCTGGACGTACAAGTAGCCTTCGTCGTCGAGATATCCCAGATCGCCAGTACGAAGCCACTCGCCATCGGTGCGCTGGTGGAGATAGCCCGGACTCACGACCGGACCGCGCACCTGGATCTCCCCGTCGACGATGCGCAGCTGGGTGCCCATGAGTGGCTTGCCGGCGGAACCAAGCTTGCGCTGGATATCTTCCGGAGCCAACGTGGCGACCTGCGAGGCGGTTTCGGTCAGGCCATAGCTCTGGAACACGGGCGCGCCGGCCGCCAGGGCTCGTTCGAGCAAGGGCAGCGGCGCGGGTCCGCCACCGAGCAGGACACAGCGCAGCGTTCCTGGATAAGAGTGTCCTGCGCGGTGGTCGAGCATCCGCTGGAGCATGGTGCTGACGACCGAGACGTGCGTGACGCCCTGGTCAATGGCCTGATTGACCGGGTGTGGATCGAAACGGTCGTGCAGGACGACGTGGGTACCGTAGATGACGCCGCGCAGCAGGATGGCCAGGCCGCCAACGTGGAACAGCGGCAGGCACGCTAGCCAGCGATCGGTGGGCAGTGTGCCCAGGTTCATGGCTGACGCGACGGCGCTCCACCAGTGGTTGCCGTAGGTCAGGATGGCGCCTTTGGGTGTGCCACTCGTGCCGGAGGTGTAGACGATGCTGTGCGTTGCTTCGAGATCGAACTCGCGTGGGACAGGCGTCGTTTGCCGTGGCTCGAGCAGGGCGTCGATGTCTTCGATGACCAGCGCCAGGTTGGCGTCGCTTCGCTGCCACTCCACTTCGGCGGGCGTGAGACGGGTGTTGATCGGAACGAGCACGGCGCCGAGCCGCATCAGCGCGTGCACCGCGACGACGAAGCCGATGCAATTGGGCGCGCGGAGTCCGACATGCTGGCCGGGCTCGACGCCGAGGTCGCGGAGGACGGCGCACGCGGAGTCGACATGCTGGTCCAGTTCGGCGAACGTGAAGTCGTTCAGTGCGGCGCGGCTCGGAGTGAGCGAGGCGCGCTGGCGCAGCCAGTCCGGAACTAGGGGAGCCACAGCGCGAGCGCGAACAGGAGTCCGAATGCCAGGTGTAGCTGACCGGTGCGCTTCAACGCCTGGTTCAGCGGCCGACCTTGCGTCGTGCTCACGAAGCGCACGAGCCATCCGCCCAGTGGCAGCGTGAGCCAGGGGAGCCAGAACCACGACCCGATCTGGCCGAGCAGCCACAGCGCTGGTGGTACGACGTACGCCAGTGCCAGGAGGATGGTGTATTCGGCGCGCGTGCCGCCTCGACCGAGCAGTACGGCCAGGGTGGTCTTGCCGACCTGACGATCGGTGTCGATGTCGCGCAGGTTGTTGACGACGAGGATGGTCGTCACCAGACAGCCGGTCGGAATCGAGGCGGTTAACGCCAGTGGAGTCACGGTGTGTGTTTGCAAGTACGCACTGCCGATCACACCGAGCACGCCGAAGAAGATGAAGCACAGCAGATCGCCCAGCGCGTGGTAGCCGTACGGAAACGGGCCACCGGTGTAGGCGAGGCCGGCCACGATCGACAGCGCACCGATGAGCAGGATGAACCAGCCGCCTTCGAGGACGAGGTAGATGCCGATCAGCGCGGCCAGTGCGAAGGTCAAGTACGTGGCGTTCAAGACTTGTTTGGGAGTGACGAGTCCAGTCTGCGTCACGCGCGGTGGTCCGAGGCGGTCCGGAGTGTCGGCGCCGCGTCGGAAATCGAAGACGTCATTGGCGAAGTTGGTGCCGATCTGGATCAACAAGGCTGCCACCAACGCGGCAATGAATGGTCCAGGCTGGAATTGGTTTTGACCGTGCAGCGCCGCGGCGGTCCCGACAATGACGGGTACAACGGCCGCCGGCAGGGTGGCCGGTCGTGCTGCCAGAAGCCAGACTCGGAGTCCGCGCGGCGCGACGGCGGCCGTGCGCACGGTCACGGAAAGCGCGGATACTTCGAGAAGTCCGGTTGGCGTTTCTCCAGGAAGGCGTTCTTGCCCTCCCTGGCTTCCTCGGTCAGGTAGTACAGCAACGTTGCGTCGCCGGCGAATTCCTGCAAACCAGCCAGACCTTCAGTGGCCGCGTTGAACGACGCTTTGAGGAAGCGGATCGCGGTCGGGCTCTTATCGAGGATCTCCCTAGCCCACTCGATGGCCGTGTCTTCGAGCCGGTCCAAGGGCACGACGGAGTTGACCAGGCCCATGCGCAGGGCCTCCTCGGCGTCGTACTGGCGGCACAGAAACCAGATTTCTTTGGCCTTTTTGTCGCCCACTAACCTGGCCAGGAGACTCGCGCCGTAGCCGGCATCGAAACTGCCGACCTTGGGACCAGTCTGGCCAAATTTTGCATTGTCGGCGGCGATGGTCAGGTCACACACGACGTGGAGGACGTGTCCACCTCCAATCGCGTAGCCCGCTACGACGGCGATCACGGGTTTGGGCAGCGTCCTGATCTGTCGCTGCAAGTCGAGCACGTTCAGCCGTGGTACGCCGCGTGGATCGACATAGCCGCCCTCGCCCCTGATGCGCTGATCGCCGCCTGAGCAAAACGCGTCTTTACCCTCACCTGTCAATAGG
>DASXRR010000023.1:0-49001 GCA_036506475.1 Chloroflexota bacterium | reverse complement strand
CGCGTGTGCTGAGCTGAAGTCCGAGCCACGCCAACGCCCTGCGCGTGCTGAGCTGAGGGCCGAGCCACGCCAACGCCGGGCGTGTGCTGATCCTGACGACCGAGTCACGGCAACGCCCTGCGCGTGCTGAGCTGAGGGCGGAGCCACGCCGACGCCGCGCGTGTGCTGAACCTGAGGGCCGAGCCACGCCAACCCCGCTGCGTTTTGAGCCTGCCGAGTGGTAGCCACTGGCGAATAGCCCCTACGGCGGGGGGTCGCCGCGGGAAGGAGCGCAGAGCGAGGAGCGAGCGGAGCAGCGACTGGCGGCGGGGGGCTGCAAGCTCCCCCGACCCGGAGATGCTGTACGAACACGAGTGCTCCCCCGACCCGTCTGCGCTTTCGTGCACAAGGCTAATTTAGACGGCGAGGACCTCGCGGCCGACGCGGAACGGCTCGAGCGCTTCGTAGTTGGGTTCGGCACCGTGTCCGGGGACGTTGGGCGGACTGACCGTGCCATCGTCGTTGACGCGTAAGGTGTGGTGGTACATGCGCGCCCACATCGGATCGACCGAATCGCGGTAATACTCGAGGATCAAGCCATTCGCGATCGCCGCGACCAGATGCACGTGGATGTCTTGTGAGCCGTGCGGTGCGACATCCAGGTCATGCGCTTGCGCCAGTGCGACGACTTTCATGAACTCCGTTACACCGCCCAGCACTTTGGCATCCGGATTGAGAATCGCGGCGGCATGATGCTCGATCAGGTCACGGAAGCCGTAGCGTGTGTATTCGTTCTCGCCGGTGGCGATGGGAATGCTCGTCGCCTCGGCGACGCGGCGATGGCCTTCGTAGTCGTCGGGCGCGACGGGCTCTTCGAACCAGAACACGTCGAAGTCTTCGACACGCTTGGCGAGCTGGATCGCCTCGTACGCCCGATACGCGCAATTCGCATCGATGAGCAACTTGACGTCGGGACCGATTGCCTGACGGACCGCCCGAACGCGCGCCACGTCGTCGGCAATTGATACCGCGCCAACTTTCATCTTCACCGCGCGGGCGCCCATGGCCACGGACGCAATCATCTCTGCCTGGAGCTCCGCGAGGCCCTTGCCATCCTCGTAGTAGCCGCCCGCGATATAGGTCGGGACGCGATCGCGGAAGCCGCCCAGCAGCTTGTACAGCGGGAGCCCGGCCAGCTTGGCGCGGATGTCCCACAAGCCGATGTCGATGGCGCTGATCGCGCGCGTGGTCAATCCACGGCGACCGATGATCTTGGGCACCCACATCTTGTGCCACAGTCGCTCGACGTCGATTGGATCCTCGCCGATCAGCTCGTGCGTCAGCCCCTGGATCGTGGCCTGGCCGACCAGACCCGTGCCGCCTAGACCAATGCCGGTGATGCCCGCGTCCGTCTCGATGCGCACGATGCCCAAACTGGCATGGGTATAGGTGTGCTTACCGTTGCTGATGGGCTTGTCGCGTGGCCAACGGAACTCTTCGCTGGCGATGCTGGTGATCTTCATATGCCGTCCCAGCGCGCATGGTACCCAGTGACGCACGTCACACGTTCGGCGTTGCGCACGTCACAGTCCACGTGGCTGCATTTGACTAGCGTGAGGTCACCTTTGCATTTTGGGGTGTCCCGCACATGTTCCGCTTTATTCGATCCTTGTGGTCCGGCGCTTTTGCCATCAGTCTGTTCGTCGGCAGCACGGTGGTCGTGCCGACGGCGGCCGCCCAGAGCATCGGCACCTCGCCGATTGGCGGAGTCCAGCCTGACCTGACGGCGTCTCTGAGCGCCTCGAGCAGTGCGCTGGGTGGCGAACAGCGCTTCTATTACACACTCACCATCCGCAACCCGGGCTTGGTCGCCACACGCGACGCGCCGGATAGTCCGCCGCTGTACTTCAACACGCCGACGACCGGCGTGAAGTTCGAGTTGAAGCTCCCCGCGGGCTCGCCCTGGGCGAGCTTACAATCGGCGACCGGGCTGCAGAACCGCTGCGACACGCCCAATAGCAATCCCGAATGCAGCGGCTTCCAATGTCTCATTTCGGCGCCAACGGTGACCTGCATCGGCGGCCACCTCGGCACCGAGGAAAGCGCGTCGTTCAACGTGTGGACAGCCGCGCAGTCCGCGGTCGGCTCGTACACGGCCACGCTGAAGGTCGATCCCGCCAATGCCATCGCCGAGCGCTCCGAGACGAACAACACCGCCAGCACGACCGTCGTCGTCCAGCGGCCGGAGCTCAGCGTGAGCATCAGTCCCTCGGCCACGTCAGTCGAAGACGGCGGCACGCTGACGTACGTACTGAATGTCGTCAATACTGGTCCGAGTGCCAGAGCGGACGATGTCGCCGTGCAGTTGACGCTGCCGACGGGCGCCACCGCCAGCGTGGACCGCTCGCGAAGCGATGGCACCTGCACCTTTGGCGCGCCGATCTTGAGCTGCACCGGCCTGGATCTCGCCGCCGCCACCAGTTTGCGACCGAGCACCGGCCGGATCACGGTTGCCGTGACGCTGCCGCTGGTCAATGGCCCAGTGTCGCTGACCGCGCTCGTCGATCCGGCGAACACCATCCCGGAGCGCGACGACAGCAACAACAGCGCGACGGTCACGACCACGGTCATCGGGCGTCCAGATCTGGTCGTCAGTGCCAATCAATGGCACCTCATGCCGCTCATCCTCGTGCGCGACGTGACCGTGCGCAACACGGGCCTTGCGCCAGCCTCGGGCGTCGACGTGATTGTCGATGCGTTCAACGACGGACTGTTCGACGGCCAGTACTACTGGCATAACCTGGACGTCATGCTCTCCTGGAGCGCCGGCGGCGGGTTCACGTGCACGTCGTCGCGCACACAAAGAATGGATCTCCCAGACTTCGCCCAAGGCTGGCGCCTGCGCTGCACTGGTGGCAGCATCCCTGTCGGCGGCAGCGTGACCATCGAGCGCCTCGATCTCCTGGGCGTAGGCAGCCACGCCGGCGACCGCTGGACCTCGGCCATCGTCGATCCCGACAACACCATTCGCGAACAGCGCGAGACGAACAACACCGCCTCGGCAACCTGACCGAACGGCCTTGCTAGCATCGCCAGCGTGACCGACCGGCTTATTTCGGATGAAGTTCGTGCATTTCTCGAACAACCTCGTTTCGCCGTCATGGCGACCATTAACGAATCCGGGGCACCCCAATTGACGGTGATGTGGTACGCACTGGCGGACGACCCGGACGTCGTACTGCTCAACGCAACGCGCGGGTTACTGAAGGAGCGCAACCTCCGCCGGGACCCGCGCATGAGCCTGTGCGTTGAGGATGGCCAGCGCTACGTCACGCTCGAGGGTCGCGCCGAGTTGATCGACGATCGCACCCAGCAAGAGCGCGAGGTAAATGACCTGATCGCACCTCGCTATATCGGCCAGCGCCTGGGCAGCCGCCGTTGGGAGGTCATCAAAGGCTCCGACCGCGTCGGTATCCGGATGCGCGTGGAGCGCGTCCACGCCCGCGGCGTGTAGCCCAGAGCCACTGGTGCGGCGGCTGGTACCAAGGGGCGCAACTATTGCCGGTTGACAATCGACGGAAGACCTCCGCGGGAGTGCCACGAATCAGGAACCGACCACCGCCCGCCTGCACGGCCGCTCCGGCCAGTTGCGCATAGGCCTGGAACGCCGCGGGGTCCAGAATCGCGCGATAGGTGTTGACCCAGTATGCCTTAGCCACAATGGCCGTAGGGTATCAGTACGACTTCGGCAGGCCGAGGACGCGCTCGGCGAGATAATTGAGCACCATCTCCTGACTGATTGGTGCGATCTTGAAGAGTCGGATCTCCCGCCACAGGCGCTCGACGTGGAACTCGCGCGCGTAGCCGAACCCACCCAGGGTCTGCAGCGCGGCGTCAACGGCTTTGAAGCCAGCCTCGGCGCCGAGCAGCTTAGAAGCATTGGCCTCGGCGCCGCAAGGCGCACCGTGATCGAACAGCCAGGCCGCCTTGTAGGCCAGCAGCTCGACCGCCTCGAGCTCGGCCCACGCGTGCGCGAGCGGATGGGCAATCGCCTGGTTCTGGCCGATCGGACGGTCGAACACGCGGCGATCCCTGGCATAGCGGGCGGCGTACTCGACTGCCCACTGACCCATGCCGACCGCTTCCAGCGCGGTGACGACGCGCTCCGGATTGAGCCCGTCGAGCAAGTGGTAGAAACCGCGGCCGACTTCGCCCACAACATCTTCGTCGGGTACCTCGAGGCTGTCGATGAACACTTCATTGGAGTCGACCGCCGCGCGACCCAGCTTGTCGATCTTGCGTACCGTCAAGTGACTTCGCTCGAAAGCAGTGAAGAAGAGCGTCAGTCCATCGAGTGGCCGCTGCTCGTTGCGCGCCGCCGTGCGTGCGAGTAAGAGGATGCGATCGGCGTTCTGCGCGTTGGTCGTCCACACTTTCTGGCCATTCACAAGCCAGCGGTCGCCAACGCGCTCCGCGCGCGTCGTGATGCGCGAGGTATCGGTGCCCGCTGTAGGTTCGGTGACGCCGAATGCGCACAGCAATTCACCTTTGGCGGCGCGCGGCAGGAACGTGGACTTCAAGTAGTCCGAGCCATGGCGGATCACCGGCGTCAAGGGAAAGATGTAGAAGTGGACCGCCGAGGCGCCGCTGGTGCCCGCGCCCGAGCGGCCAACGGATTGCAACAGCAGCCCGGCCTCGGTCAGTCCCAGCCCGGCGCCGCCGTACTCCGTGGGAATAACGACGCCCAGCCAACCCGACTCGGCGAAGGCCCGCACGAACTCCCACGGGTACGCCGCGTCGCGGTCATGCTCACGCCAGTAGTCCAGGTCGAAGCGACACGCAATCGCCAGCGTCTCACGCCGGATCGTCTGCTGCAGCTCGGTCAGCCCGAAGTCCATGTACGTACTTCCAGAACGATAGCGCAGGCTGCGACCGGTCGCTGGGGCGCTGTCATCCGGCACAGTGTGCGCTGCCTGATTCGTCCGGCCCGCCCGCTACCGGAACCGCTTCCGGCTCAGATGCGCAGGCGAGGTTTTCGGCTAGTCCGGCGACGACACCAGCTCGAAGACGGCTTGTTCGGACGGTGTCAGCGGTTCGTCCCCAGAGGACGACGGTCGCTCGGCGTTGTACTTGTGCTTGACTGGCGCGTGCAGTGCGCGCGCCTCGTCAGGCGTGGTGACGTGGCGCGCGCGGATCGGGACGTCGTGCCCGTCGATGTGCAGAATGCCACGCTGGTTGGCCAGCAGGTTCTTCGGCCAGTCGCGCGTGAGGCCGAGGCCCGAACGAATATAGAGACGATCGTTCAGGTTGGTGATCCAGATGATTCTGCGCGATGGCTTGCCCGTCGTGCGCCCAAACGTGGTGAGCTCGACTTCTTTTTCAGTCGTGGCGGCATGCAGGATGGATTGCTCGAACACGAGCGTCGATTCTGCCATAGCCGGCTCAGGCAGCCCGAAGGGCCTGGCCGCAGCCGGCGCAGAACTGGTGAATCGGCAGCACTGCCGCTCGGCAGCGCTGGCACTTGTCGACGCGGTCAGCACTTTCGCCCAGCCGCGTGTACTGCCCATTCAGAATCTGGCGGTACTCGATCCCGGACGCCCACTCGCTAAGCGCGTGCGCGCGCTCGATTGTGAATGGGTTCGACCCGCGATACATACCCGCCATCAAGCGGTAGATGCGGTCGCCGGTAGAGCGTTCGAGCCCATCGGTATACGCGTGCACCTGGTTCATGAACTCGTCCAGGCTGAGCTGACTCTCGAGGCGCCCGGCGCCGCCAGCGAGCTTCATCAGCACGCGCATGCACGTGTGCGGTTCCTGCATCACCAGCAGTGCGGCGCGATCGGCACTCAGCTCGGATCGTCGGTCCCAGTTACGCAGGGCGATTTCGATTGGTTTGGCGAGCAGGGCGCCGATGCCGAGCGTGAATTCGCCGAGGAATTCGCCAGCGGCGGAGACCACCTGGGCCATCGACTTGTACAGGACGTGACCGCACTTGATGTGGCCTACCTCGTGCGCCAGCACGGCCATCACTTCTTCGTCCGTGAAGGCGTTGATCAAACCCGTCTGGAGCACGATGAACGGTCGTGTTGCGCCGGCCGTGAACGCATTGACGCTGCCTTCGGCGACGTACAGCTCCGGCTCGGACACGTCGAGAACTGCGCAACACTCCACTAGCATCGCATGCAGCCCGGGCATCTGATTGGCGTTGACGCGGATGGCGCTGGCGATGTTGAGCACGTACTGGAGTCGCTCGAAGCCATACTCCAGGAATTTGCGCGTGACCATGTCGAAGCCGCGCAGCTTTGCGAGCTGGGCGACGGCCTGGCGGTCGTAGGGATGCTGAAAGGATGCTGGATCGATGCCGTCCAGCCTGATACGTGACTGCATGAGCGAACCTCGGCGGCGACTTTGGGCTCAGCCTGCACCCCAGCCCCGGGCTCGCGATGTGGTCTAGATCACACTGTGACGAGCATCACATCTGGGGCCTGCGCCGACCGCGCGGGGCCGTAGAATCGCGCCAGCGTTCGCCTGATGTCGGAACCCCCGGAACTGCCTCGCGCGCGCGAGCCGGCGCGTCATATTCCGGAGTCCACCTGGCGGAGTTGATGGCGGCACTGTCCATGGCCACGGATCTGGGCATGGGCCAACCGCTGGACTCGGCGCTGTGTTCGTGCGTGGATGGCCGCGGTGTTCGGCGACGAGCTGGCACTCCGCGGAGAGTTCGCCAGCGTCGATCCTGGTCGGCCTCCGGAGGTGCTGAGCGTGGCCATGCGCTACCTGCGCCAGGCGAATGCGGGCGAGCCGACCTATCGCATGGCGGCGTTCGTAGCGCGCGGCCTGCTCAGCCTGCCGCGGCTGATGAGCGAGAGCTTCGCCGGCCATTGCGAGGTGGCCCAGCGGCTGGCCCGCCGGCTCGGTCTCGCCGAGTCGCTGATCGTGTGCCGGGGCCAGGTCTACGAGCGCTGGGATGGCAAGGGCCTGCCGCACAAGCTGAAGGGCGACGCCGTAGCGCTGGCCGTGCAGTTGGTGACGCTGGCGCAGGATGCAGTCGTCTGAAGTCGGATCGGCGGTCCTCGCGCTGCTACGTGATGGCCCACTGCGACGGTTCACGACGCGGCTTTGGGCGGTCAGTGTCATGGTCCTCAGCGCAATCCTTGCCGATGCCACGCCCACTTATGGGATGACCACCCTCGTGATCGCGTGTCTGGTGGAGTCGCCCCGCACAGTCCGAGGCCTTGCGCAGATCCTGCCAGGCTGGAGCAGGGCTGGCGATTCTGGCAGCCGCGGCCCTCTGGCAAGCAAACTACGTACTCGAACGAGTAGTTCCTCGGATGCCGAGCGCGACGGACCTCCGTAGTGTCGACCGCATGTTTAGCCCAATTCCCGCCGCTCGGCGGTTAGTCGTCCTCAGTGCGCTGCTCGGCGCGCTGCTCGTGCCGTCCGCGACGGCATCAGCCCAGACCTTCACGCCCATTCAGCCGCTTCAGCTCGCGCAGCAGTTGATTGCCAATGGCGGCTTCGAGGACGCCGCGTCCACCGCCTGGCACAAGGCCGGCTTCGCCACGTGGACCACGGCGTATCACCATTGCGGTACGCATTCGGCGAACCTTCCGTGGGGCAACTGGGGGTTGCCGCCAAACACTTCGGGCGGCGCGATCGATCAGGAGATTACGCCACCCGCGGGCACACTCGTCGATTTCTGGCTGTACTTCTCGCCCCTGGCAACGTCCACGCAGCAGCTCGACGTACGCGCCTATGAACCCAGCACAGGCAACAGCACGTGGTTGGCCGTCTATGCGAACAATGGCAACTCGCCCGGCATCCCGTACATTGCGCCCGGCGCCTGGACGCACATCAGCGGCATCGATCTGACTCCGCTTGCGGGCAAGACCATCTCGCTGCAGTTCATCGGCCGCTTCAACCCGAATGTCAACACCACCAACATCCCGCCCGGCTTCTACCTGGACGACATCGCTGCATGGACACCCGGATTGCGTCTGACGCCCGTGCCCGTGTTCCCAACGAGCTGCTAGCGGCGCTCGCCCGGCGCAGTTTGGGTGGTGGCTCGACCCGTACGTCTGACAAGTTACGCACTTCAGACCGATTGGGGCGCGGTGCGCATGACCTCGTTCAAGTGCGTTGGCGCCAGGGCGGAGGCTTGCTCGTGGTACAGGAAGCACGCGGCGGCGCGGGTCGGATCGAGGCGATACAGGGGCGGCACGTTATCGCGGCACATGGCCATGACGTGCGGGCAGCGGTCGGCGAAGGAACAGCCTCGTATGAAGTGGTCCGGAGTGTGCGCAGCGGGGACGAGCGGGGTGTCGATCTGAATGGTGCCATTGTTCGATTCCACTTCAGACTCAGGCGCGACGGTAATGGCGCCCCAGTGATGCTCCGGATCCGGCGCCGGTACGGAGTTGATGAGCAGCTGGGTATACGGGTGGCGCGGCTGCCCGACGACGAGGTCCACATCGCCCGCTTCGGCCACCGCGCCGCGATACAGCACGATGATGTTGTCGCTGATCTGATAGGCGGTCGTCAGATCGTGCGTGATGTACACGATCGACATGCCATATTCGCGGTTCAGCTCGCGCAAGCTGTCCAGAATGGTCGCGCGCAGCGAAGCGTCGACCATCGACACCGGTTCGTCGGCAATGATCAGCCGCGGCCGGATAAGGACCGCCCGCGCGACCATGATCCGCTGGCGCTGACCTCCACTGAGCTGGTGCGGATAACGGCCCAGCGTTTCCTCGGGCCGTAAGCCAACGGCGCGCAGCGAATCCTCGATCAGCGCGCGCCGCGCCTGTGCGGACGACGCCAGCTTGAACCACGAGATAGGCGCTTCGAGCACGTGCTCGACCCGATAAAACGGGTTGTACACCTCATACGGGTCCTGAAAGATCATCTGCACGTCGCGCAGAAACTGCTTGCGGCCCTCGCGCGCTAGCTGGCGAATGTTGGTTCCGTCGTACAGCACCTCACCCGTCGATGGACTGACCAGCCCGAGCAGCAGCCGCGCCAACGTCGTCTTGCCGCTGCCGCTTTCGCCCACGATGGCGGTGATGGTCGGCGGGCTGCTGTCCACGGAGAACGAGAAGTGATCGAGCGCGACGGTCGCTCGTTTGCGGAACAGACCGCCGCCGAAAACCTTGGAGACCTGGCGAGCTTCGAGCAGCGTGCTCATACGACCAACCGGCCGACCATCAAACGCGGCGACGGAGACGCGGATTGGCGAACTCGTCCAGCCCAACTGCCATCATGAACAGCCCGGTGAACAGCACGATGATGATGATGATCGGCGGTAACCACCACCACCACCACGAGTTGATGATCGCCGCGTAATAGATGATCCAGTACAGGGTCATACCGATCGTCAGCGAATCGAACGAGCCCAGTCCGAGTACTTCCAGTCCGACTGACGCGAGCACCGCGGCGGAGACCGAGCCGACCAGTGACGCGACGATGTACGGCATCAGGTTGGGCAGCACTTCGGTGATGATGATCGCCCACGTTGGCGCGCCCGAAAGGCGCGCCACGTCGATATAGGCGCGTTCGCGCGCCGAGAGCACCTGTGCACGGATGACGCGTGCTGGGAACAGCCAGGCCAGCGCCGCGACGACCATGATCATCTGCGGGATCGACAAGCCGCCCTTGACGTTCATGGCCAGGGTGACCAGCACCATCAGGCCCGGGATGGTCAGGCCGATGTCGACCACGCCTCGAATGAAGGCATCGGCGACGCCGCGATAGAACGCGGCCACGAGTGCCAGCACGGTGCCGATGAAAACGCCAATGATCCCGGCGACCAGACCGATTTCAATGGTCTGTGGCGTGCCGACAACCATCACCGCGAGCAGATTGCGGCCCTGTTTGTCGCTGCCCAGCGGCAAGCTCGGCGATGGCGGCGCAAGCGGGCGTGTCGACAGTGGTCGGGCTTTGTCGAGATCGACGACGAAGTGGCCGATCACGACGAAGGCGAGCAGGGCGGCGATCAGAGCGATGCCGACGACGAGCTCCGGATTGCGGCGCAAGTAGCGCAGTGTGCCAACAGCTATCTCGCCCAGGCGATTGCCGCGCGTATCCCATCGCGGGAGCGCCTGGTCGCGCGCAACTGTGGCCACAGTGTTTATCTCCTCGCGTACGTGATGCGTGGATCGAGCACCGGATAGATCAGGTCGAGGATCAGCGTCGCCAGCCCGATGGCCACGATGATGATGAACACGACACCCTGAATCATGTAGAAGTCCGAAGCGCGAATCGACTGGTACAGCAGGCTGCCGACGCCCGGATACTGGAAGATGACCTCGACCAGCACGGCGCCCGAGATGATGTTGCCCAGCGCCAGCGCGAGTGCCGTGAGCTGTGGCAGCAGAGCATTTCGAATCGCATAGCGCAGGAAGATCGTTCGACCGCGCAGGCCCTTGGCTTCGGCGAACAGCAGGTAGTCCTCACCGTGGGTGCTGACCATCAAGCCGCGCATGCCGAGCGTCCAGAATCCGATCGAGGCCAGGATGATCGACAGCGCCGGCAGAACCGAGTGGTAGACCATATTCAGGATGATCTTCGGGTCCCATGCTGGGAGCAGGCCCTGGTCGAAACCGCCGGCCAGCGGGAACCATTTCAGCTGGAAGCCGAGCAGGTAAATCAGCAGTAGCCCGAGCAAGAAGAACGGGATCGCGCTGAGGGTGAGGATCGGCGCCAGGATGAAGCGCAAGATGCGCGGCGCGTTCGGCTGAGTGAGCAGCGCGCCGAGCACCGTGCCGAAGGTCCAGGCCATGAGTGTGGTGACGCCCAACAGGGTGATTGTCCACGGCATCGAGCGCCAGATGATGTCGACCACTTTGGTCGGGTAGGACGACATCGAGAAGTTGAATTCGAAGCGCAGCGTATCGCCCAGATAGGTGACGTACTGCTGCCACAAGGGACGATCGAGGCCAAAGCGCTTGTCGTATTCCTCGATCATTGCCTTCGCGCCAATCTGGCTCGCGCCGCCCATTGCGGCCTGTGCGCCAAGCTGGGCCCGAATCGGATCCTGGCCGCCGAGGCGGGGCAGGAAGAAGTTGACCGTGCTCGCCAACCACAAGATCAGCAGGAACAGTCCGGCACGTTTGAGCAGATAGTCGGTCGGCACCACGCTCTCAGAGGCGCGTCGAGGGCCAGCATCAGCCAGCCCTCGGCGTGCGTATGACTAACTGCTCGCCGGCTGGAGCTTGTGGACGATGAGTCCGGGCGTGAGGTGGAAGAACGCCGTGTTCACGTACGGGTTCTGGGCGTTCGGCCAACCCGTCCAGTACGTCTCGTTGGTCGGCAGGCGGTGATAGCCCTGCTCGATCATGATGTCGGGCAGTGCTGGCAGCCACAGCGACATGGCCTTGACCCAGTTGTCGACCATGTGCTGCGTCTCGGTTGGGCTGGCGCGATACGTGTCGTCGACGATGGCGTCGTATTCGGGGCTCTGCCACAGCGAGAAGTTGACCTGGTGGCCGCCCGGAATGGCTTCCGAGGACGACTGGTACAGGCGCAACGTGTAGAACGGGTCGGGTCCGTACGAGCCACCGTGCCCGAACAGCGACATCGTGTAGTCGCCGACCGAGAAACGATCGAAGAAGTTCGGTGGCTCCGAGTAGGTGGACCCGATACCACCTTGCTTGAGCTGCTCGACCAGCACCGGCCCGACCGACGTGAAGTCGAAGAAGCTGGTGATGTCGAACTGCATCTTGGTGCCGTCGGGGGCGGCCCAGATACCGTCCGGGCCTTTGGCGAAGCCCTTGCTGAGCAGGATGCGATCGGCCTTGGCCGGGTTGTATTCGAGGGTGTTGTATTGGTTCAGCAGGTCCTGGCTGGCGTCGTAGAACATCTGCGTGCCCGGGTACTGCGGCAGCGGCAGCGCCGCCGTGCTCGCCGCACCCGCCCAGGCGAAGTCGACGATCTGATCGCGATCGATGTAATTGCTGATCGCCCAGCGCACATCGGGGTCAGCTGTCGGACCGCTGCGCGTGTTCACGTACAGGGAATGCGGCCACCAGTCCATGTAGCCGAATGGCGCCTGCTGGCCGGCCCAGGTGGTCACCTTCGGGTTCTGGGCGAAGACCGTTGGGAACGTCGTCGGCTGGATACCGGTGGTGATGTCGAAGGCATTCGAGATGATGCCCTGCGCCAGGTTCTGCTCACCCGGGTCTGGCAAGTACACGATGCGTTGGACCTTCGGCATCGGCAGTCCGGCGGCCACGCCCCACCAGTTGTCGCGCAGGTCCAGGATCTTCTGGTCCGGAGCCGCGTAGACGACCTTCCAGGGGCTGGTTGTCACTGGCCAGTCCTTGGACACGTCAAAGTGCGGGAACGATGAAATGTCGCCGGTCGTCTGCTTCTCGAAAATGTGCTTCGGCATCATGTAGATGCCGATGTCGTATTTGTAGGCGCTGTATTCAAAGAAGCGCGGCGCGGGAATCGAGAAATTCAGCTGCACCGTTTGCGGATCGAGAACCTGTGCTGATTGCAGCACCTGCTGGACGTCGACGCCCCAGCGAGCTTTCGCTCCAACTTTGAGCAGCTCGTTGTAGGTGTATGCGACGTCTTCGGCCGTAAACGGCACACCGTCGCTCCACATCGCCTCTTTGCGGGTTTTGATCGTGAGCGTCTTGTAGTCGGGCGAATACTGATACGACTCGGCCAACCACATGGTCAGCTTGTCTTCGTACGCGCTGTAGAAAGCCAGCGGCTCGCACACGAACTGCGACCCAAGCTGATGGTTCGCGGTCGGAATGAACGGGTTCCACAGCTGATCTTCGATGAACTTGCCCTGTGTTCCGCCGCGCACGGTCACCAGCGTCTGGTTGCGCGGTACCTGCTTCAAACCGACGATCTGAGCCGGTGCGACCTGGCGGCCCGTCGCCGCTGGTGCGCCGAAGACGGCGCCCGGCACAGACACCACGGCCAACGCCGCGGAGCCCGTGATCAACGCGGCCCGCAGGAATTGGCGGCGGTTCAGTGATGGTCGTCCCGCTTGCCGTTCCGCAGCGGCTGAAACCGTGAACGCGGGATGTAATCTCACCTGCTCGTCCATACACACTCCTTGCTTGGCCGGCGCGACCCGGCGCTACGTCTATGCGCTAGCACCCCTCTCCGTGGCCGTGGCCGAGCTTACGTGTGGCGTCCGGAATGTGTCAAACGAGGATCAAGCAATGGGTAGGCGAGGTCCAGCAGCAGGGTCGCCAGCGCGATCGAGACGACGACGATCAGTACGATGCCCTGCTCGAGCAGGTAGTCCTTTGTCAGCACCGCCCGCAACAACAAGCCGCCCAGGCCCGGGTAGCGGAAGACCGCCTCGACCAGCAGCGCCCCAGACACAATCTGGCCGAGCGCTATGCCGAGCCCCGTCACCTGCGGCAGGAGCGCGTTGCGAATCGCGTAGCGCACGAAGATGGTCGATGCCCGCAAGCCCTTGGCGTCGGCAAAGAGCATGAAGTCCTCGCCGTGCAGCGACACGATCAGGCTGCGCATGCTGATGCCCCATGTTGCGATCGAGGCGATGATGATCGACAGCGCTGGCAGCACCGCATGCTGCATCACATTCAGGCCGAACTCGGGCGACAGATCCGGCATCGTGCCCAGCTCGTAGCCGCCACCGATAGGAAACCAGCGCATGCGGAAGGCGAACACGTACAGCAGCAGCATGCCCGTGATGAAGTACGGCGCTGCGCTGAGCATCATCAGGGGCGGAAAAACCAGGCGCGCGACACGCGCTTGCCGCGGCAGCGCCAGCGCGGCCCCGAGCAATGTGCCCAGCGCCCAGGACACCAGCGATGTCGTCCCGAGCAGCACTACGGTCCACGGTATTGCCGCGCCGATCACATCGGCCACGCGACTCGGATAGCTCGACAGTGAATAGCTGAGGTCGAGATGGACCAGGTCGTTCAGATAGGCCGTGTACTGCGTCAGCAGTGGCTGATCGAGGCGCAGCTCACGCGCGATGCCACCCCGCGGGCGCGATAGCTCGGGTGTGGCCAGTCGAGGCAAGATGAAGTTCACGGTCAACGCGAGCCAGACTACGAACACGAATGTGGCGCACCGCCGCGCCACATAGCTCCAGGTCATCCCGCGTCGATATCGATGACCGCTTTGATCTGGCCCGCCACGCGGTCAAACGCGACCTCGACATCGTGCATGCCGAAGGTGTGCGTGATCAGACCCTCGACGCTGCCTGGGAACGTGGCGCGCATCGCGGTCAGGTCGACGACCGCCGCGCGCCAATCGTCGGTGTTGGCGTTGACACTGCCCAGCAGGGTCAAGTTGCGCCCGACCATCGACCCCAGCGTTGTGGCCTGGATGGGCACTGCTATGCGGTCGGCCACGCCCCCGACCAGGTCGAGCACGCCGTTCGGAGCCAGCGCACCGAGCATCGCCACGCCCAGTTCCACCGCTCCCGTGGCCTCGACGATTGCATCGAAGTCGCCCAGCGCCGCGCGCGGCTGCTCGATATCGATGTCGGCCAGATGCACATAGGTGGCGTCGCACGCCTGCGCGAATGCCTCGGCTGGGCCGCCTCGCGGCTGGCGCGCCAAGACCCAGGTAGGAATGCCCCTGAGGCGCAGCGCCAGGACTGCCAGCAGGGCGATCGGTCCACTGCCCGTCACCAGCGCGCGCTGGATGGCGCCGCCGGGCAGGTGCGCGCGGGCGTTGCCAATGCGGCGCAACGCTTTCTCAGGCGTGGTCAGCGATTCGACCAGTGGCCCGACATGCGCCATGTCGTCCGGCACGCGGATCAGAAATTCCTCGTGCTCGACGATGCGTTCGGACAGAAAGCCGTGCAATCCGACGATGCCGCGCTCGCGAATGCGACCGGTGAAACACAGGTCGGCCTGGTTGGCCAGGCATGCCGAGCACGCAGCACACCCGCGCCGAACGGTTGGCACCACCAGATCGCCCGCTTTCATAGATTGCACGGCCGGGCCGACCTGTTCGACGCGACCGACCGCTTCGTGGCCTATGACCAGGTAGTCGTCGCCTGTCGGCAGCGAACGGGTGCCGCCGATACCAGAGCTCATGACGTGTCGGTCGGTGCCGCACACGCCGACGCGCAGCATGCTGACAACAACTTGATGGGGATCGGCGATCGACGGCTCCGGAATGTCGGCGAGCCAGGCGCGCCCGGCGCCAGGACGAGTTACTACTGCACGCATGAGTGCCCCCGAGGGTACCCGCTAGTAGACGATAGGCACCTGGGTCCGCTCGCGGGCGGCATTGGCAATGGCATCGCAGATGATGGCCGCCCGATAGCCATCTTCGAACGTTGCCCCGTACGGTGCGATGGGTGAGCCGTTGGCCAGGGCCTCGAAGAGATGCGCGAACTCGTGCACGAAGGTGTGCTCCCAGCCAATGATGTGGCCGGCCGGCCACCAGTGTTTCATCAATGGATGCCGCGTCGGATCGGTGACCAGCACGTCGGTATAGCCGTCCGACCCAGAGCACACTTCCAGTTCGTTCAGTCGCTCCAGGTTGAAGCGCACTGACCCATTCGAGCCGTTGATCTCGACGACCAGGCCGTTCTTGTGGCCAGTCGCGACGCGCGATGCTTCGAGCGTGCCGATTGCGCCCGAGGCGAACTCGACCGAGGCAGCGAACGCGTCGTCGACGTCGACGGTTCCGCCAGGCCGGTCCGCGGTGAAGGTTTTCAGCGTCGCGTTGACGGCCATGGGCTCGCCAACCAGGAAGCGCGCCAGGTCGACGACGTGCGAGCCCAGATCGCCGAGCGCCCCGCTGCCGGCCGTGGCCCGGCTCAGTCGCCAGCTGTGAGTGGCGCTGGGGCTCGACAGCCAGTCCTGCAGGTAGCGCGCCCGAAAGTGATAGATCGAACCCAGCATGCCGTCGGCGATTAGGTCGCGCATGTAGCGCAGCGCGGGCACGAAGCGGTAGTTGAACGCGACCATGTGGATAACGCCCGCGCGCTTGACTGCCTCGAGCATGGTCCGCGCCTCGGCGGCGGTGCGCGCTAGAGGCTTCTCGCACAGCACGTGCTTGTGCGCTTCGGCGGCGGCGATACTCGCCTCGGCGTGGACGTCGTTCGGCCCTCCGTTGTCGACGAGGTCGACGGCCGGGTCGGCGATCAAGTCGCGGAAGTCGGCATATGCAGCGGCGAAGCCATAGCGCGCCGCCGCTTCTTTGACCGCTGCCGCGTTGCGCCCAGCAATCGCTGCCAGACGCGGCAGCGCCGGGGGCGGGTAGATCATGTACGGTAGCGTTTTGAGAGCGTTGGTATGGGCCTTGCCCATGAAGGCGTAGCCGATCACGCCGACGCCGATTTCAGGCGCTGAGTTCACGTGCACGGTGCATGGTGACTGACCCGCCAGCTGCGAGCAACTTTCGGATGCGTCTCTTCGCGCTGTGCATCGTTGCGTTCATACAGTGGTGCTGGGTAGCGTCCGTGGCGGCCGCGCCAGAATGGGATCCCGCGCCAGCCATCGCCGCGTACACGGAGGCAGTCAACACACACGACCTGGCGGCCGCGGTCGCATTGTTCGACCAGTACGGCTCGGCGACCGACATTCGCGGTCGCCACTACGAGGGCGACGCTGGACTCACCGAGTTTCTGTTGGCGAGTGGATTCGGGAGCCCCGACGTATCCATTCAGACCGTCGGCGTGCACATCGTCGGCAACCGCGCGGTGTGGACCTACGCGTGCTCATGTCAAAGCAGCCCGACCGAGGTGCGCATGGTGATGCAGCGCACCAAGATCAGCGTGTTCGCGATCATGCCGCCCGCGGCCGCGCCCTACCGCACCGCCACGCCTGGCGTTCCACTGTGGGCGGTCTGGATGATCGTTGCCGGTGCAATCGCGATCGCTGGCGCCCTTGTCTTCCAGCGCCACATTCCGATAGCGCGCCGCCGCCAAGCACCGGGTCGACTGCTGACCACCCTGGCCCGCGCACGCGGTCGCTAACGAACGTCAGGTTGCCAATCGAAGTCCCGGTCGAGCGGATAGATCGGTCGCCTGACCTGCTCGAACGGCAGCCGCGTTAGATCGAGATCGGAGCAGCCAGGACTGAGCGCCAGGATTTCGCGTGGCGCGACATCGTGCAGTTGTGGGAACAAGTAGCCCAGCTTGACCACCACCATGCGATGCGCCAGCGGATCGATGCCGGCGCGTTGGAAGTCGGCCAGTGTGTAAAACGCGCGCCGCTGCGCGGGAATGAGGATCCACAGCCCCTCGACGCGCAGCGTCGCGATGGCAACCCCGCGCTCAGCGGAGGGCGGCCAATAGAGGTGCTCGACCACGCCCGTAACCGTCACTGGCGGCCCATGCGCCGTGTCGAGTTTGCCGCCCAGGGTTACCGTCAGCGTCGCGCCCACACCTGCCTCAGCACACGCCTGATGGGCTTCGGTGTCGCACATGCCGGCCACGACGGCGTCGGGTACCTGCCGCGCCAGCAACCGTGACAGAAAGTACGGCACATCGCCGGTCGCGCCAGCGGTCGGGTTGTCGCCAGTATCGGTGATGAAGACGGTCTCGTGCGCGGCGAGGGCGCGGTCGATCGCCTCGTCCACGCTTGGGGCAACCTCCTGTGGGATCTGAAAGTTGGCCCGCTCAGACCACATTTCGCTAGCGAGCTTGGCCATTGCTGCACGCGCTTTCGGCAGCGCCGCGTCGTCCTCCGCAAACACCGTCACATTGGCTCCGGAGTGTGGGGCGTCGGCCCAGCCGAAGCCAACCAGGACCTCGACCCCGAGGATGCCAGGCTGTTGCTCGATGTCGGCGGCGTGGCGCAGCAGTGAGCGCATGGGCTCCACGTCGGTCGTTGCGTTTTCACCCGGCAGCAGCAGGGGCAAGCGCACAAACGTCGGCCGCGGCCGCTGGCCGGATTGGATGGCGCGGACCAATCTCGCTGCCGTGCGATGGAATGTCTCGGGAATGTCGCGGTGCGGCGCGGTCCGATAGCCCGCCCACAGGTCGACCGTGCGCACGAACTCCTCGGTCAGATTGGCATGCAGGTCGAGCCGTGCCGCGAGCAGAACCTGCGGACCGACCAGCGCGCGGACCTCGCGCGCGAGGTCCGTTTCGCCGCTCCCCAGATCCTCGACGAGCATCGAGCCGTGCAGCACGAGGCACACGCCATCGACCTCACCCGCACCACGCAGCCCATCCAGAATCGCCCGCCGCAGCTCGAGATACGTCGCCAGCTCGACCAGTCCACCCGGCGTGTGGGTCTGCGCCACGAGCAGCGGCACGGCCTCGAAGCCAAGCTCAGCCATCGCATCCGCGACGCCGGGGAACTCGAGCACGTCGTCCCCGCGCCAGACATCGAAATCCGCCAGAGTGGCACGGATCGGCGCGAAGGTCAGCGCTTCGTGGGCAATCCCGGCAATGGCGATGCGCATCCGCATGCGCAGGCTAGGGTAATCAAGGTGTGCGTTTGGCGACACACGGCTTGCGGGCAATGTCACGGACGCGGGTCAGAAAGTCCGTCGACGCGCCGAAATAGGCCACCAGCAGCTTGAGCGCAGACGCGGGCATGGAGCGCCCCGCCGGGTTGATGAGAAACTCGGTCCACTCGACGAGCCGATCGCGCTGCGGTTGAGCCAGCACCTTGCAGCACACATTGCGAATACGATCGAGCGCAGCCTTGGTCAGCTCAGTGTTGCTCGCGACGAGCTTGAATTGTTCGCCGGCGCCACGCAGCGCCCTGATGGTCGCCGGATATTTGTCGTCTGACAGAACCAGGTTGACATCGACCGCCGGGATGAACGGCAGCGACGTGACCAGGCCCTCGGTCCAGGCCAGCACTTCGGTGCCCGCGGTCCCACCGCCGGTGCCGGATGCGATCACCGCTGCTTCGACCGCCGATAATTGCCGGGCCTTCACCTGGCTGGCGAGCCAGTCCTTGTATGACGCGGTCGGCCGCTCAGCCCGCCACTTGACCAGCCAGGCCAGCGCCAGTTGGGCGTGCCGCGCATGCTCCATCTCGTGGCGCAGCGTCGCCAACGCGTTCGCCTTGCCATGTCTGAACGCGTTGGGTCCGAGGATGATGACGATGCGCGGCAGCGGACCGTCTCGTTCAGCAGGCAAGTCCGGGTTGTGGTAGGCATCCTGCGCGTCGAGATAGCCGGTCTCGCCCCCAGGCGCGTCGGGGAATTTCGAGCGCAGCTGGGATGCGTAGTTGAGGCCCGGTTTGAGCGTTCCGCCGGGCACCTTACCGGCCAGATTGATACCTGCCTTGGTTGTCCCTGAGCCAACGTCGACGAACTTAAACGCATCGGCCAGTTTGGCGATATCGGCGAAGCGCTCGAGATCGGTCCGGCTCTGATCGGACCATTCCGTCTCGGTGAGCGACCCGCTCGGCGTGAGATCCTGCACGATCTCGAACGCGGGCTGTTGCAGTGGCGTGCGTTGCACGACGCGCGGCCCGACGATAGGTGGTGGTGTGTCGACCCGCACGCGACTGAAGTCGTGCGCGATGGGAGCGCTGGGATGACTGTCGGGCGCGTGCTGACCAGCTAGCGCGGCGGCATGTACTGGCCGAGGCGGCTGGCTCCTGAGTACGCGTTGGCGGGCGTTAGTCGGTGGGACCTATCTCTCCTGGTAGCTCGTGGTCGCGGCAGATGGCGTCGTGCAGTTGCTGGGTGAGCAACGACGGCGCGGCGCCCAGCTCGCGCTCGAGATCCTTGGCGCACGCGCGGTACTGGCGGATAGCCGAGGCACGCCGACCCAGGTAATAGTGCGCGCGCATCAGGTGCCGATGCGCTTGTTCGCGCAGGTTGTCCACGTCCAGAATGGCGCGCGCATACTCCTCGACCGCATCGAAGTCGCGGCGATGGGCAGCGCCTTCGCACAGGGCGGTGAGGGCACCGAGATGGCGTTCGGCGTAGTGGGCGCGCTTTTGCGCCGCCCACTCGAGATACGGGTGATCGGCCAGAAACTCACCTGTATACAACTGCAGGGCCGCCTGGAAGGCTATTCCGGCTGACTCTTTGTCACCCTCGGTCTGGCACCGTTTGCCATGCTGATAGTGCTGCTCGAATAGCTCGCAATCAGTCGCGACGCTGCATGCCGCGATGTGGTAGCTGTCGTCCTGCAGGCGGACCAGGCTGGTCAGGCCAGGCGCATCGACAACTCGACGTAGATCGCTTACGGCCACGTGCAGCCGATGCGCTGCGCGGGCCGGATCGACCTCGGGCCACAGCAAGTCCATCAGCGCATCGCGCGCGATCGACTTGCCGGCATGGGCCATCAGATAGGTCCCGAGCTCGCACACGGGTCGACTGCTGCCAATCGCGAGTCGGCGCCGACCGCGGTACACCGTGAAGCTGCCGAAGAACGTTGCAAACAGCGGTGGCTCGTCGGCGCCCGCGGCGGCGTCGAGCCCGCGCGCGGCCACCAGTGCGAACGGCGCTGACCACCTGGGCTCGCGTTGCAGCACCAGTTGTTGAAGTGTCGCGACCTGACTACGCAGAGCGTGTAGCTCGGCCAGGACGCGGCCTTCGACGACCTGCACCACCCCAGCAGGTGCGCCGAGCATGTCAATTGAGGTCCCGTCGCGCATGAGCTCCCATTCTCAGGCCTGGCGGCCCGTGGGAAGTCGAAAGTTGCGAGTTTTGCGGTTCATGTTGCGAGTCGTCATGGCTCGATGCCGGCAGCCCGATCGATCAGGCCTTTCAACATCTCGAACAGCGCGACGTTGCTCTGGACCGGAAAGGTTGTTCCGTCGCGCAGCAGTTTGAGCTGGCCACGCACGAACGTGTCGTGTGGTTCGTTCTCCAGCATCAGAACAAATGAGCTCTGCTCCAGTGGTAATTCGCACTGTGTCTCGACGTCCGATACTCGCAGCTGACCCCCCGAGCTCACTACCTGGGGAGTGATGCGGACCAGTAAGGCGATGCGTCGTAGCACGCTGTTGTTCACTTCGGGGTGACCCGATCGCCCGTCGCGGTGGGACCATACGCGGTTTGACTCAGGCACGACTCAGCCGTGGCTCAGGCGTCGCTGCAACCGGTCTCGGCGTGGCCGGGCCTCCTGAGCCACGGCTGAGTTTTGGCAGAGTCGTCGAACTAGCCTGGCCTGGCGATGTGCAGCGACACGGCGCTGGTCAGTTGCATCATGCCGACCAGGAATCGACGCCATCTGGTCGGGCAGGCGATCGCCTATTTCCTCAGGCAGGACTACCCGCACAAGGAACTGCTCGTCGTCGACGATGGTGACGATAGCGTCGTGGACCTCGTGCCCGACGACGCGCGCGTGCGCTACATCCGGCTCGATCGACGAACGCCGTTGGGCACCAAGCGCAATCTGGCCTGCGAGTTGGGCCGGGGGGCGCTGATCGCGCATTGGGACGATGACGATTGGATGGCGCCCGATCGGCTGAGCGTGCAGGTTTCGACGCTGCTGGCGACGAACGCCACGGTAACCGGCGCGCGCGACGTACTGTACTACCGGGTTCAGGCAGGCCAGGCGTGGCTCTATCGCGGCCCGCGCGATGTGCGTGCCTGGCCAGTCGGGTGCACGCTCCTGTACCGGCGAGCAGCCTGGGCCGCGCACCGCTTCGACGATGTCGACCGGGGCGAAGACACCAGTTTCCTGGCCAGACTCGCCGCCGACGAGATACACGCCGCGACTAATTCGTCCTTCTACGTCGGCTTGCTGCACGCCGGCAATACGGCAGCGAAGAACCTGTACGACTGCGCCTGGGAGGCTCGGCCGCTCGACGAGGTCACCCAGCGTATCTGGACCGATCGCACGTTCTATGCTGGATTGCGCACCGGCCACATGCAGCATGCCCAAGCGCCAGGGCGTCCTGTTGTAACCGAGGTCGCGCTGGCAGCGTCGTTTGACGTGACGACTGGCTACGGCAGCATGGCCGAGTACCTGGCGCTCGGCATGGCGCGCGCGGGTGCGCATGTCCACGTCCTGCCGCTGTCGCTGAGACAGACTGGATTGTCAGCAGAATTCCGCGCGCTGCCCACGGCGGACCAGAGCCATGACGGGCCAATGGTGTATTTCTCGTGGCCGCGCGCGGACCTCGACCGTTTTCGGTCAGCGGACCTGTTCATCAACACGATGTGGGAAAGCAGCGCACTACCGGTCGATTGGCCGGCCGCGCTGAATCGCGCCCGCGCGATCATCGTCCCAACACGTTTCGTCGCCCAGGTGTGTCGCGCAAGCGGAGTCCACGTGCCGATCGAGGTCATCCCCGAGGGCATCGACCCCGCGGTCTATAAGTACGTCGAGCGTCCACCTGACCGAGCGCTGACCACGCTCATCGTGGCTCCGCTCCACGAGCGCAAGCACGTCGCCGAAGGTATCGCGGCCTGGCAGCTTGCCTTCGCCGACGATTCGGATGCGCGGCTCATCGTCAAGACGAACGCCAATTACAAGACCGAAGACCACCGGATTCAAGTCGTCGTGGACATCGAAACCAGCCGCGGTATCGCCCATTGGTATGCCCAGGCCGACGTGCTGCTCGCGCTCGGTAATGAAGGGTTCGGCCTACCGCTGGTCGAAGCCATGGCCACCGGACTGCCGGCGGTCGCGCTTGACTCGGAGGGCCAGTCAGATGTGTGCGCGGACGCCAGTGAACACGTGCTGCTCGTAGCTGCGCTGGGCTGGGAGCCGTACGTCAGTGCCGAATTCGGACGCTGTGGCGTGCGCGGTGTACCAGACGTCGCCGCCGTTGCGGAGCGGTTACGATGGGTGGCAGCGCATCGTCACGCGGCGCGCGACATGGGCCGAGCGGCGGCCGACTGGGCTGCGCGCGAGCGCAACATCTGGCGCAAGGGTCCGGCGGTGCTGGATCTCGTCGAACGCTACACGCGCATGGCGCGCCCGCTGCGTAGAGCTTTTCAGCTGTGGGTCAGTAGCTGGAACACGCCCTGCGGCATTAGCGAATACACGCGCCACCTCGGCGACGCCATGCCCCCGGCAACCGGATTCCGCGTCGTGGCCGAGGCACCGGATGTCGGGCGCACGCGCGTGCTCCACCTGCAGCACCAGTTTGGCTTGTATGACGAAGGGCGCGTCGCGCGAACGTGCACGTCGGCGCGTGAGGCTGGCGTGCCAGTGGTGGTCACCGAGCACACGGTGCGGCCTGTCGGGCCGCCGTGCGAGCGCGAAGCGGATGTGTTGGTCAGCTTGAGCTCCACGGGCGCCGGGGTGCTGCGCCGACGTTGGCCGAGCACGCGTGTCGAGCACATTCCGCACGGCTGTCCGACCTGGTTTCCGCGTCGCAAGCGTCGTCGCGGCCGGGTGATCGGCTCGTTCGGTTTCATGGCGCCACACAAAGGGTTCAGGCAACTGCTTGCGCTGGCGCGCGACGGCATGCAGGTGCTGTTATTCAGCGCGACCGGATCGGGCCAGTACGAAGCTGGCTGGGCGTCGGCCGCGGAGGGACTGCCGGTCCGGCGAGAGTCCAGGTTCCTTGCGGTTGAAGAGGTTGCCAACCGGTTGGCAGCCGAAGCCGACGTGCTGGTGTACTGGTACGACGATGTCGATGTGCCGTCGGTCAGTGGCGCAGTGCGCGTTGGTCTGGCCAGCGGCGTCCCCGTACTGGCCTCGCCGACGACCTGGTTCGCCGACCTGCGCGAGGTGACCTTTCAGCCAGCCGATCTGGCGCAGGGCGTGCGCCATCTGCTCGACGACACGACGCTGCGCGATCGTCTGGTCGACGCGGCGACGGAATATTGCCACGAGCACAGTTGGACGCGGATTGCTGAGCGCCACGTGGCACTGTGGCGGTCTCTGGAGAGCTGAGGAGAAGCGATGCCAACAACGTTGACCTACCCCGGTGTGTATATCGAGGAAGTCCCCAGCGGGGTGCGCACGATCGCGTCGGTCACGACTGCCGACACGGCATTCGTGGACTGCTTCCGGCGCGGCCCCATGAACCGCGCCGTGCGGATTACGAGTCTGGCAGATTTTCAACGTGGGTTCGGTGGCCTGGACCCGACCAGCGAGGCCAGCTACGCCATCCAGCAGTACTTCTTAAATGGCGGCGGAGTTGCCTGGGTGGTGCGCGTCAGCCGTGACCCGCAGCCAATCGCCGCCTCGTTCACGCTGCGTGGCGGGTCGCCGCTGCAGAACACCCTGTCGGTTCAGGCGGCCAATCCAGGCATCTGGGGCAATGCGCTCCAGGTCGCAGCCGTACCCGGCAGTGCGCCGGATCGCTTCAACCTGGTGGTTCGCGAAGTGGTCACTGCGAATGGCCAGCCAGTGTTAGGTTCCAACGGATTGCCGCAAGTTGTGGCCATCGAGACGCACCGCAACCTGAGCATGGACCAAACCAGCGCGCGCTACGCAGTCACGGCTGTCGGCGCGGACTCGCTGCTGGTCGAGCTCGTCGATCGTGGACTGGGCGACCTGCCGGTGACGACCGCGCTCAGCCCACGTGGCGATGTGCCGGAGACTGCATTTCAACGTCTGACCGGTGGCACCGACGCGCTGCCGCCCGATAGCGCGGCACTGCGTGGCAATCCGGACTCACGAACGGGCATATATGCCCTGGATCGCATCGAGCCGTTCATCTTCAACCTGCTGTGCCTACCAGCGGCCGCCAGTCTCGACCAGCCTGGCGCGAACCTCGATACACCCAATTTGCGCGCCGTTATTTCCGAAGCCGAGACCTATTGCGAGGCCAAGCGCGCCTTTCTGATCGTGGATGTGCCAGGCTTCGTCAACACACAGGTCGAAATGAATACGTGGATGGCCACGAACGCGGGGATCCGCCACGCCAATGCGGCGGTGTACTTCCCGCGGCTGGTCATTCCGGATCCGGCCAACGAGGGTCGCCCACGGGATGTCGCGGCGAGTGGCACGCTGGCGGGCGTGTTTGCGCGGACCGACGCCGCGCGTGGTGTGTGGAAGGCTCCCGCGGGGACGGACGCGACGCTGCGCAACGCGAACCTGGCGTTGACGCTGACCGATCCGGAGAATGGCGCGCTGAATCTACTCGGCATCAATGCGCTGCGCAACTTCGCTATCTTCGGCAACATCAGCTGGGGGGCGCGCACGCTGGTCGGCGCCGATCAGCAAGCCAGCGAGTGGAAGTACGTGCCCGTGCGCCGGACCGCGCTGTTCATCGAGACGAGTCTGTACCAGGGGCTCAAGTGGGTCGTATTCGAGCCCAACGACGAACCGCTGTGGGCGCAGATCAGGTTGAACGTGGGTGCGTTCATGCACAACCTGTTCGTGCAGTCAGCGTTCCAGGGCAAGACGCCCGCGGAAGCCTATTTCGTCAAATGCGACAAGGAGACGACCACTCAGAACGATATCGATCGCGGCATCGTCAACGTGCTCGTCGGGTTCGCTCCGCTCAAGCCGGCCGAGTTCGTGGTGATCAAGATCGAGCAGCTGGCCGGCCAGGTCCAGACCGGTTAGTGACCGGCCGAGGAATGCCAAGCCCGGCATCACCCGTCCCGCACGCGCGGGAGCGTTCCGCATTCGCGACAGGAGGATAGCCAGACGTGGCGCAGTTCACGGTCAATGCACAGCGCTTCGATCCCTATAAGAACTTCAAGTTCCGGGTCAAGTGGGACGGACGATACGTCGCCGGCGTCAGCAAGGTCGGCGCCTTGAAGCGCACGACCGAAGTGGTCAAACACCGCGAAGGTGGCGACCCGAGCACGAGTCGCAAATCGCCCGGCCGGACCGAGTACGACCCCATCACGCTCGAGCGCGGCGTGACACACGACGTCGAGTTCGAACGCTGGGCCAACAAGGTGTGGAATTTTGGCTCCGGACTCGGTGCCGAAACCTCGCTTCGGGATTTCCGCAAGGACATCACGATCGAGGTCTACAACGAGGCTGGCCAGCTCGCGATCGCCTATCACGTCTTTCGCTGCTGGGTTTCGGAGTACCAGTCACTGCCAGACCTCGACGCCAACGCGAATGCAGTGGCAATTCAGCACATCAAGCTCGAGAACGAAGGCATCGAGCGCGACCTGGCGGTGACGGAACCGACCGAGCCGAGCTTCACGGAGCCGGCGGCCTGAGGCGTCAACTCCGTCCATGCAGACATCATCGGCCGAGGCTGTGCTGGAGCTATGGGAGCGGGCGTCGGCGTGCCCGCCCCAGGCGCGGGCGCTCGTGCTTCTAGCGGCCGCCGGTGCCGACCCAGCGCCAGGTTCGCTGACGGTCGGCGAGTGCGAGGTTCAACTGCTGGCATTGCACGAAGCCATGTTTGGCAGTCAGTTGGACGGATTCGCCAACTGCCCAAACTGCGGCGCCGCATTGGAGCTTGGGCTGGACATTCGGGACCTTCGGGCGGCCGTTGCCAATCCATCGGCGCCACAGGTGCTCGACTATCAGGGCTACGAAGTCCACTTTCGCGTGCTGACGGGCACGGACCTGGCCGATGCGGCACGGTGCCGAACTGTACCGGAGGCGCGGGCGCTGCTGTTAGAGAGGGCAATCGTATTGGCGTCGCGCGAGGGACGCACGGTCCGACCTGCGAGATTGCCCAAGGCTGTGGTGGAACGCCTCGCAGAAAGACTGGCGGAGTGCGATCCGTGGGCCGAGTCGTTGCTCGACCTGAACTGTCCGGAGTGTCTGCACCAATGGACCGTGCTACTCGACGTAGCTGTCTTTATCTGGACCGAGCTCCGGGCGCGTGCACAGCGGCTGCAGCACGATGTACACGCACTGGCGACCGCGTACGGATGGCGGGAATCAGACATCGTGGCCATGAGTAGTCGGCGGCGTGAGGCCTATCTGGCGCTGGTCGGCGCATGACTGACTTTCTGACGCGACTGGCGGGCCGGGCACTGCGGCAGATGCCAGTACTGGAGCCATTGATGCCATCCTGGGCTACGCCCATCGATCCCGCCGACGACTCCGTGGACATCGATTCACCCGTCCAGGACGTGGCGACGGCAGCGCCCGCGGTTATCCAACGATCTACAACGCAGCACGAAGCGTCGCCACCACGAAATCGACCCGCCATGCGCGCCGTGGCATCTGTTGACCTGCCCGCGCGGGTCGCAGTTGATGTTGCCGCGGCCGAAGACGCAGCGCACGTGGTGCCAGAGGCCGTGACGGCAACCGGGCCGGCCATGGCGATGCGCCACGCAGAGGCGCCGCCACCGCCTGCACGACAGCGTCAGCCCGCGGTGCCCGCCGCGGTCGAAACGCGGCATCAGCCGGCGGCCAAAGCGGAGGCGGTGCCCAACTCCACAGCGGGAGCCCAACGGATGCTACGGCGCACACGGGGCACAGGTCAGGTCACGCTTCAGACCATGCGACCCGCGGCAGATGTGGTCCAGTCTGGCCAGGTCGCACGACCAGCGGCCGGGTCCACTTCCGTGCCGTCGGCTCAACGCGGGCCATTGTCCGCAGCCGCGGATGCGCTCGCGACCGCATGGCACGACAGCACCCCACGGGTGCACGATGCCGCGCCGCAAGTATCGATTGCACCAGTCAGTCACCACGATGAACCAATGCGAGCCCCACCCGCCGCACGACGAACGCGTGCCGAGCCGGAGGCGCCGCACCAGCCGACGATCAACGTCAGCATCGGCCGAATCGTCGTCCGCGCCGCACCGCCGGCGCCGCGCACGCCGCTGCCCACGGCCGCGCCACCCAATGATCCACGTGTATCGCTGGACCAATATCTAGCCGAGCGCAGCGGGAGCCGACGTTGAGTAACTTCCTGGCGGTTGCCGCAGTCACCGCGAGTCTGAGTCACGCGCTCCAGGCCGCCGTCGGTGCCGATGTGCCCGGAGCGACGGTGACGACCGTCAGACCCGATGCGTCGGCCTCGGCAACCCATCCGCCAGTAGTGAACTTGTTCCTGTACCAGGTGCTCCCCAACGCGGCGCTGCGAAACGCCGATGTGCCAACGCGGCGATCGGATGGCAGCCTGGTGGACAAGCCGGTCGCGGCGCTGGACCTGCACTACCTGTTGACGTTCTACGGCGACGACGCGCAGCTGCAACCACAGCGCTTGCTGGGGAGCGCTGTACGCACGCTCCACAGTCGGCCGGTCCTGACGCGCGAACTAATCCAGGCCGCGATCACCGATCCGACGTTTGCCGCGGCGGTCGGACAATCCGACCTCGGCCAGCAGATCGAACGCGTCAAGGTCACGCCGCTCCATCTGTCACTCGAAGAGCTGTCCAAGCTGTGGTCGGTGTTCTTTCAGACGCCGTATGCCCTGTCCGCGGCGTACCACGCCGCCGTCGTGCTGATCGAAGCTGAGGACCAGCCGACGCCGCCCAACCTGCCCGTGCGCCTGCCACATGTTGTTGCCAGCGCGGCCGTGCTCCGACCGCTCGTCCCAAGCGGTGCGGCGCTACCAAGACCAACCGTTACCGTCAGCCTAAGTAACGTGACGGCCGAGGGCTCGCAACGCACTGCCGATGTCACGGTCCACTTCGAAACGGCGGTCAGACGGGACCAACGCGTGGTGCTGTTGCTCAGTCGCACCGGAGTGGCCGGCGGCTTCACCTTCGCGGCGCCAGCCCGAGCGACGCCGGAGACAAATAGCGTTACGTGTCGGGTTACCGGAGTGCCCGCGGGCAGCTACGTGGTGCGCGCACAAGTCGACGGTGCGGAGAGCCTGCCAACGGTGAGCGCCGAGGGTCAATATGACGGACCGCGGATCACGCTGTGAGCGCTGATTGGGCCGTGGCGAACCAGCGTTACCTGATGGCCGCGGTCGGTGTTGTGCGCGCCGCGCTCACGCGCCACCTGGGACAGGCTGACGAGCAGCGCGCCGAGGAGGAGCTCGTCCAGGCAGCCGCGCTGATGCCAGCGCCACCAGCGCTGCAGGCGCTGAGCGAAGCATTCGGCCTTTCGCCATTCGAGCGCGACCTGCTGGTGCTGTGCGCCGGTGTCGAGCTGCACGCAGCGATCGGTCCCTTGTGCGCCAGCGCGCAGGCGGATCCGCGCTGCACCCGGCCGACCTTTAGCCTCGCCTTAGCCGCGCTTCCTGACGGGCATTGGAGTGCAGTCACACCTGCCGCGCCGCTGCGCTACTGGCGGTTGGTCGAGGCCGGTGTTGGCGACGCTATCACGACGAGTCCGCTGCGCATCGACGAACGAATTCTCCACTACCTGGCCGGTCAGCAATGCCTGGATGAGCGCCTGTATGGACTGACCACGCCTGCGCAGCACATAGACGACCTCGTGCCATCGCACACGGCGCTCGCCGAGCGCATCGTGCGCGCCTGGTCCGTATCGACTGACTCGTCCGGCGAGAGCTGGCCGGCCATTCAGTTGTGTGGGTCGGATAGCGGTGGCGCGCGAGCGGTTGCTCTGGCGGCGTGTGAGAACGCTGGACTGCGATTGCACGTGCTGCCGGCCGATGTCATTCCGCTTGGCGCCGTCGAATTGGAGAGCCTGCGACGGACCTGGGAGCGCGAAGCACTCTTGGGCAGTTGCGCGCTGCTGGTCGAGGCCGACCAGTTGGACGCAGGCGATGCTGCCCGACAGACAAGCTTGACACGGTTCCTGGAGCGAGTGGCCGGCGCGGTCTTGATTGCTAGTCGGGAACCGCTGCGGACGCAACGAGCGACGTTGCGCTTCGACGTGGTCCAGCCGACACCGAGCGAGCAGCGCCAACTGTGGTTGGACGTGCTGGGACCGCGCGCGGCCGAGGTCGAAGGCGCGCTAGATTCCGTGGTGGCGCAGTTCAACCTGAGCAGGCACAGCCTGCGTGCTGCCGGCACCGACCTCGTGAGCCAGCTGCCACGGAGTCAAGCCACGCACGAGTTGTTGTGGGACGCGTGCCGTACCCAGGCGCGCACACAGTTGGCCGATCTTGCGCAGCGCATCGAGCCAGTCGCAACGTGGGATGACCTGGTGCTCCCGCGGGCGCAGCGCCAGGTTCTGCACGACATTGCGCAGCAGGTCCGCGAGCGTACGACCGTGTACGAGCGCTGGGGATTCGCCGCGCGCAGCGCGCGCGGCCTCGGCATAACGGCTTTGTTTGCCGGGCCGAGTGGCACCGGCAAGACGATGGCTGCTGAGGTTTTGGCCAACGAATTGCGGCTCGATCTGTACTGCATTGACCTGAGCTCGGTTGTCAGCAAGTACATCGGCGAGACCGAAAAGAACTTGCGGCGTCTCTTCGACGCGGCCGAAGAGGGTGGCGCCATTCTGCTGTTCGACGAGGCGGATGCGCTTTTCGGTAAGCGCACCGAGGTCAAGGATAGTCACGATCGGTACGCCAATATCGAGGTCAGCTATCTGTTGCAACGCATGGAGGCATACCGCGGGCTGGCCATCCTGACTTCCAACCTCAAGAGTGGACTGGACGCCGCATTCATGCGCCGCTTGCGTTTCGTCGTGCAATTTCCATTTCCGGATGCTGACCAGCGCGCCGAGATCTGGCGGCGCGTCTTCCCTGGTGCGACCCCCGTCGCGGCACTCGATCACGCCAAGCTGGCGCGACTCAATGTGGCCGGCGGCAACATCCGCACCATCGCGCTAAACGCCGCGTTCATCGCCGCCGGTAACGACCAACCGGTGAGCATGCCGCATCTGTTCCACGCTGCCAGTGCCGAGTACGTCAAGCTCGAACGCGCGCTCACCGAAGCTGAGGTTGGCGGATGGACCTGATTCGCATTCACATTGACGAGCTCGTACTCGACGGCGTTCCGGCCGAAGGCGCGGATTTGGCCAATACCATCAACACCCACCTGAGGGTTGCGTTCGTCGAGCGGGGGTTGACGGCCCAGACGGCAGCGCAGGTCGCCCTGGCCGTTGGCAGTCGGGTAGCGCGAGACGTGAACGCGTGACCACGTTTCCAGGTTCACCGCGGGTGATGAAGGGTGCCCTCATCGGCGTGGATCCAGTAAACCCGTACACCAGCATCATCACGTTTCAATACAACCCCGACACGCTGCGCCGCACGCTGGAGGCGCAGGCGGCAGGCGCGCCCAAGACGACCAGTACGGTCGCACGCTCGGAAGCGTTGCGCCTGCGCGGCGCACCGGTCGAGAACATCACGCTCGACATCGAGGTCGACGCCACCGACCAGCTAGCCAAGGGCGATCCGACGGCCACTGATATGGGCGTCTACCCGCAGTTGTCGGCGCTCGAGATGTTGCTCTACCCCAAGAGCAATCTGGTCATTGCCAACACCATTCTCGCACTGACCGGTTCGATCGAGCTGATCCCACCGGAGGCGCCGCTGACCTTGTTCATCTGGGGCCCAAAGCGCGTCCTGCCGGTGCGGCTGACCACGTTCAGCATCACCGAGGAGGCCTACGACGTCGATCTGAATCCGATTCGCGCGAGTGTGAATCTCGGCTTGCGAGTGCTCAGCTACAGCGACCTGTCGCTGACACATCCCGGCTATTACCTCTTCCTCGCGCATCAGGTGACCAAAGAAGTGATGGCGATGATCGGCAGCCTGAACGGAACTGGGCCATAGGAGG
The DNA here is from genome assembly GCA_036506475.1 of Chloroflexota bacterium. Classification (GTDB taxonomy): domain Bacteria; phylum Chloroflexota; class UBA6077; order UBA6077; family CF-72; genus CF-72. The sequence goes on along the minus strand of DASXRR010000023.1, from coordinate 17,663 downwards.
CGTGATGTTCGAGCCTACTAGCCGCTACTACGAGGTCGACACGGTCAGCCGCACGCAGTCAGATGGCCGGGTGGTGGCATACAAGCGGCGTCGCTTCCTGCCGCGTGGTGAATCACTGCTGATGCTGGCCGAGCTGAGCGTCGCCCAGGGTGAGCGTCTCGACGTCCTCAGTGCGCGTGCTATCGGCGATCCGGAGCAATTCTGGCGCATCTGCGACGCCAACAATGCGATGTATCCGCCTGATCTCGTTGCGGAGCCTGGGCAACGCTTGCGTGTGCCCGTGCCGCACGCCTGAGGCCACGTCGAAGACATGCCGCGGCAGCTCCGGCTCACCCTTCTTGTCGGACGGACCGTCGCCACGCCGGCCGCCCCAGTCGTCATCGAGGCGCTCGACAAAGTGGAGGTCACGCACACCGACGAGGGTCGCTCCGGCTTCCAGCTCACGTTCGCTGCCGGGCGCGGCGGGATCTTGGGGCTCATGGACTATCCGCTGGTGATGTTGCCGTTGCTGAGGCCATTCAACCGGGTGATTGTGCTCCTGACCTTCAACGGCGCGCCGCGGGTACTGCTGGACGGCATGATCACGGATCACCAGCTCGTGCCCGGTAACGATCCGGGCGGGTCCACCTTGACGGTTACCGGTGAGGACGTGAGCGTGATGATGGATCTCGAGGAGAAGTCCGTCGAGCATCCGGCTCAGGATGAGACGGTGATCGCGCTCAAGCTTATTGCTCTGTACGCGCAGTTTGGACTCGTACCGGTCGTAATTCCGCCGAAGATCCTCGACGTCCCGCTGCCGATCGAACGCACCCCGGTGCAGCAAGGGACCGATCTCGCGTATCTCACCCTGCTGGCGCAGCGCAACGGCTATGTGTTCTACATTTCGCCGGGCCCAGCAGCATTCACGAACACCGCGTACTGGGGACCACCAAAACGGCTTGGGCTGCCGCAACGTGCGCTGTCCATGAATATGGGCCCCGAAAGCAACGTCGAATCGCTCACATTCCGCAACAAAGCGCTCCAGCCAACCCTGGTCGAGGGTCAGATTCGCGATCGGTCGACGAATCAGACCCTGCCCATTCGGACCGTGGCGAGCACGCGTACGCCGCTCTCGGCGCAGCCGGCGTGGCTGGTCAACCAACCTAGTGTCCACCGCACGCAGTTGCGTGTCAGCGGTCTTACGGCGGTGCAGGCATTCGCGCGCGCGCAAGGCATCACGGATGCGTCGACTGACGCCGTAACCGCGGAAGGCGAGGTCGACGGTTTGCGTTACGGAGGAATCCTGCAAACGGGCCGCCTGGTGGGCGTCCGCGGTGCTGGCCTGGCGCATGACGGCTTCTACTACGTGAAGCGCGTCACCCACACCCTGAGCCAGGAAACCTACACCCAGCGCTTCACCCTGACACGCGACGGAACCGGCTCGCTCAGCCCGGTCGTGGTGCCGTAGCCATGCACGGACAGCAGCAGTTTCTGGGCAAGTATCGCGGTGTTGTCACCAACAATATCGATCCGATGCTCCTCGGGCGCGTCCAGGTGAGTGTCCCGGCGGTGCTGGGCAGTGGGCAGCTGAGCTGGGCCATGCCCTGCACTCCGTACGCCGGCGTCCAGGTCGGCTTGTTCCTGGTGCCCCCGATCGGCGCCAACGTGTGGGTTGAATTCGAAGCAGGCGACCCTGACTATCCGATCCTGGCTGGCTGTTTCTGGGGTGCTGGTGAGGTGCCGGCCTCGCCCGCCATTCCGGACATGAAGATATTCAAGACCGCTGGCATCACGTTGATCTTGAGCGATGTGCCAGGCGCCGGTGGCTTTACCGTCGAGGTCAACCCACCGGCCGTGCCCGCGCCAATGAAGCTGGTGTTCAACGCATCCGGCATCGAGGTTACCCATGGGTCGGCGAGTATCAAGCTGACACCGGTGAGCGTGTCGCTCAACAACGGCGCGCTCGAGGTGATCTGAGCATATGTCGGGCCAGATCGTGACCGTCGGCGCAACGCTGCTGTGTCCACACAGCGGGCAGGTGTCGATCGTATCGGCCAACACTCGCGTCCTCCTGAATGGCCAGCCGGCCGCGACACAAACCGACACCTATCCGATCGTCGGCTGCACGTTCATGGTCGGCACCAAACCACAGCCGTGTGTGCGTGTGCAGTGGCTCGTGCCGGCGACACGCGTGCTCGTGAGTAAGCAGGCAGTCATCGTCGACAACAGCAGCGGCCTGTGCCTCAGCGCGGAGCAGATTCCGCAAGGGCAGCCGAAAGTGGTGATGACGCAAGTGCGCGTCAGAGCGTCATGATGTTTGTCGACTATCCATTCCAGATCGACAACCGCGGCCGTACTGCGCAGACAACCGCCGACGAGCACATCCGCGACTTGATCGAACAGGTGCTGTTTACGGGCCCTGGCGAGCGCGTCAATCGACCTACCTTTGGCAGCGGTTTGCTCCAGCTGGTGTTCATGCCAACCAGCGACGAGCTGGTGACGGCAACGCAGTTTCTGGTGCAGGGTGCGTTGCAACAGTGGCTAGGCGACATCATCCAGGTCGAGACGGTAGCGGTCGAGCGAGAGAATGGCATGCTGCGCGTCACCGTTCAGTACGTTGTCCGACGCACGCAAGAGCGTCAGGTAGCGCAGTTGAGCCGGCAGGTGTAGCGGATGACGATGTACTGCCCAGACGAAACACGCAAGGCGCTGGTGCGCGCCGATGGCTCGCTGAACGGCATTGACTATGTGGAAGTCCTGGATCAGGCGGCACCGTCCGGCACACCGCGCCAACAGACGTTGCTTCTCCGCTGCCTGCGGCCCGTCGATGGCCTCGGCCAGGGCAACCTGCGCGTCGAGGGCGGTGTGCGCATCACGAACATCAACGTGGAATGGGCATTCGCGGCCGACTCGCCTGACCTGGCCGTGCAGCTCGACCCAGACGAAGGTGAGCTGTTGGCGCTGGTCGGCCAGTTGGACGACCCGGATCGGTTGCTGGTCGTGCGCACGGATCGACCTGGCGACTTCTCGACCTATGTGCTGCGCCTGTCGCGATCGTCCCTGGTCGACGAAGCTCCGCCTGGATTCGACCCGCTGCTCGCCGCCACACCATTTGCGTTCAAGATCGAGTGCCCGAGCGACTTCGATTGCGACACCGTCCAGGCGGGTCCCGCGCCGGGTCCGCCCGAGCCGGTCATCGACTACCTGGCCAAAGACTACGCCAGCTTCCGCCAGTTGATGCTGGATCGGCTCGCGGTCGTGATGCCCGATTGGCAGGAGCGCAACCTGGCAGACATCGGCGTGGCGCTTGTCGAAGTCCTGGCGTACGCCGCGGATCATTTGAGCTACTTCCAGGACGCGGTCGCCACCGAGGCATATCTGGACACCGCCCGGCGACGCATCTCCGTGCGCCGCCACGCGCGACTGGTCGACTACTTCGTGCACGATGGAGCCAATGCGCGCGCATGGGTGTGTTTCACCGTCACTCCACATAGCGATGCGGATGGTGCGACGCTGCCGAGCGGCACGCGTCTGCTGAGCCGCGAGTCGCAGGCCGAGCCGATCGTCTTCGAGACGCTGCACGACGTCCGCTTGCACGCCTCGGGCAACGCCATCCCGTTCTACACGTGGGGTGATCCGAATTGCCTTTTGCCCGTTGGTGCGACACGCGCAACTCTGCGCGGGGGTGGTGAGCTCGGTCTCGGGTCCGGCGACACACTTGTATTCGAAGAAGTATTGGGCACGGAGTCTGGACGCGACGTCGACGCGGATCCGAGGCGTCGCCATGTCGTGCGGCTGAACGCTCAGCCAGTGGTCCGAGTCGATCCGCTCACCGATACCACCGTGCTCGACATCAGTTGGTACGTGCGCGACGCGCTTCCAATGCAACTGTCGTTGCGTGAATTCTCGAGCGGAGGTGCGAGCGTGGCGCGCGCCAACGTCGCGCTGGCCGACCATGGTCGAACGTTTGCCGACGAACAGCTCGATCCAGCGCGGGTCCCATCGTCGGGGCGCTACCGGCCTGTGTTGCGCCAGGTCGGTTTGACCCAGCGCAGTCCGTATCGGCACGACCAGGCACGTCTGGCATCAGCCGCCGAGGCGACTACCCAGGACACTCGGACGGTCGGGCCGGACATCATCCTGGTCGGCGATGGCGAAACGTGGTTGTCACGGCGCGACCTGCTCGCCAGCGATCGCTTCGCCCCCGAATTCGTGGTCGAGATGGAGGAGGACGGGCGGGCCCATCTGCGCTTTGGCGATGACGTGCTCGGCCGCGCGCCCGCGGCTGGCGCGTCATTCAGCGCCACGTACCGCATCGGCAATGGCAGTGCGGGCAACGTCGGTGGCGGATCCATCGCGCGCGTGGTCAGCCATCTGGCTGGCATCATCGCTGTGACGAACCCGCTTGCGGCGACGGGCGGGACCGATCCCGAGCCGCTTGACCAGATCCGGCTGTACGCGCCGCAAGCCTTCCGGACCCAGGAGCGCGCAATCACCGCCCTGGATTACGGGATCGCGACCCAGCGACATCCGGAGGTGCAGCGCGCGGCCGCGACGCGGCGCTGGACAGGCAGCTGGTACACGATGTATGTGACGGTCGATCGCTTGCTGGGTCGGCCCGTCGACGCCGCATTCGAGTCAGCTATGCGCGCGCATCTGGAGCGATTTCGATTGGCCGGCCATGACCTCGAGATCGATGCGCCGCGCTTCGTGCCGTTGGATATTGCGCTGACGGTATGCGTCGCGCCGGGCTTTTATCGCAGCATTGTCAAACAAGCCTTACTCGAGCGTTTCAGTAGTGTCGATCTGCCGAGTGGCCAGCGCGGCTTCTTTCATCCGGACAACTTTACGTTCGGCCAGCCGGTCTTTCTGAGCCAGATTGTCGCTGCCGCGATGGCCACCCCAGGCGTGTATTGGGTCGATGCGGACGATACAGCACCCAAGGCGAACCGATTCCAGCGCTGGGGCCAGCCGGCGCGCGGCGAAGTCGCGGCGGGTCGCATCGCCATGGGTCGACTGGAGATCGCGCGTTTGGACAACGACTTGAATCGCGCCGAAAACGGACGCATCGACTTCCTCATGCAGGGCGGTCTGTGAACCCCGTGAGCGGGCGGAGCACGCGAGCAGCGGGTAACGGCGTGCTCGGCGCGGCGCGTCCCGAGAACCGGCCCGGGCTGCAGGCGCTTGCGTATCGCGTGGGCACCCACGCTACCTTTGTCGAGCGCATGCTGCGGCGCCTGGCGACGCCGTCGCTGGCGCGGCTGACCACACGCTCGAGCAACGATCCAGCCATCGCGCTGCTCGACGCCTGGGCGACCGTCGCGGATGTCCTCACGTTCTACCAGGAGCGGATCGCCAACGAAGGGTTCCTACGGACTGCCACGGAGCGCCAATCGGTGCTCGAGCTCGCGCGCGCCATCGGCTACGAGCTGAACCCCGGCGTGGCCGCGAACGCGCTCGTGGCATTCCTCGTCGAGGACGCCGCCGGTGCTCCGGGCGAGGCCATACTCGAGGCCGGGTTGAAGGTGTTGAGCATTCCCGGGCAGAACGAACGGCCGCGCACCTTCGAGACGATCGAAAGTCTTACCGTACGCGCCCAATGGAATGTCCTCCGCCCGCGCACGAGCCAACTCCAGACGCTGGACGTGAGCGCCACGGAGCTACTCCTGCGCGGTGTCGGCCATGTGCTGGAAGCCGGTGATGGTCTCTTGTTGATCGGCGCCAATGCTGAGCGCTGGGACTTCCGAGTCATCCGCACGGTCGAGCCACTGCCGCCGTCGCACACACGTGTCACATGGACGCAGCCGCTGGATCCATCCGGAGTGGCATTGACCGATGACTTCGACGTGTTCGTGCTTCGCCAGCGCGCGGCACTGTTCGGCTATAACGCCCCGGACTTCCGAGTGATGCCCGACCCCATCAAGTCGGCGTTTGGCGCGGCCTCGGGGACCGAGTGGCCGGATTTCGAAGTCAATGGTGTGCAACTTGATCTGGATGCGATCTATCCGCGCATCGTCGCCGACAGTTGGGTGATTTTGACTGGTCCCGCGGGCACCGAGCTGTACCACATCGACGACGTCGCACAGATAGCGCGGACTGCCTACACACTGAGTGCCAAAGTGACCCGCCTTGTGCTGGACAGCGACAGCAGCGGATTGTCTGCGTTTGGCCTGCGCGATACGATGGTCTTCGCACAAGCGGAGCCGCTTCCGCTCGCGCAGCAGCCAATTGTCGCGCCCGTGAGCGGCAGCACGATTGAACTCGACCGGCTGATCGAAGGGCTGCACGCCGGGCAGCGGCTGCTGCTGACCGGGCCCGCCGCGCGCGAAGCCGCGCTGGTCGACTCGGTTGTCGACGACGACGCGCGCACGACGATCACCCTGAGTGCGCCACTCGTGCATAGCTACGATCCGGCGACACTGTCGATCAGCGCCAACGTGGTGCGCGCGACGCATGGTGAAACCGTGCCCGACGAGGTGCTGGGCAGTGGTCACGGCGGGCTGCCCAATCAGCGCTTCACCCTGCGCCAGCCGCCACTCACCCATGTTTCGGCGTCGACGCCGAGTGGGACGCGGTCAACCCTCGACGTGCGTGTCGATGGCGTGCAGTGGCAAGAGGTGCCGTCGCTCTTCGGCCTGAGCCCGCGCGATCAGAAGTACATCGTGCGCATCGACGACGATGGGCAAACCAACATCACCTTCGGCGACGGAAGAATGGGTGCTCGCCTGAGTAGCGGCACTGAGAATGTCAGGGCGACTTATCGCTCCGGAGTCGGCCTGGAAGGGAATGTGCAGGCGAGCAGTCTGGCCCTCCTGCCAGTGCGGCCGCTTGGTGTCCGGAGTGTCAGCAATCCTCTGCCGGCGTCGGGCGCAGCAGCACCGGAGAGGCTGGACGACGCGCGTGCGAACGCGCCGCTGACGGTGCTTACGCTGGACCGAATCGTCTCTCTGCGCGACTTTGAAGACTTTACGCGCGCCTTTGCCGGCGTTGGCAAAGCGCACGCTACCCGGCTGTGGAACGGTCGCGCGCAAGTTGCGCACCTCACCGTCGGTGGAGCGGGTGGAGGGCCGGTCGACCCGGTGACAACGCTGCCCAACTTGCTCGCGGCCATCGAGGGCGTGCGCGACCCGGTGCATGAGGTGCACGTGCAGAACTACGTACCACGGTCGTTCGGCGTCGGTGCCGAGGTGCTCGTCGACCGGCGCTTCGTGACGACCCAGGTGCTCGCCGCGGCTGCGCTCGCCCTTGGCGACGCATTTTCATTTGGCCAACGCAGCTTCGGCCAGCCGGTGACCGCGGCAGAAGTCATTGCCACTGTGCAGGCCATTGCCGGCGTGCAAGCGGTCAATCTGACGCGCCTCTATTTCTCCGAGCTCGGGGGCGCCGCGGGCAGTCCGCCGCCTTTCCTGGCGGCGCTCGATGCGCGCTGGAGCGGGTCAGATGCGCAGCCAGCCGAGCTCATTCTGATCGACCCAGCCGCCGTGTCTCTATCCGAAATGCCAACGACGCCATGAGCGAACCAACGACCGAGCGACTCTACAATCTGCTGCCGGCGATCCACCGCATTCGCGACGTCGAGCAGGGCGAGCCGCTGCGGACACTGCTGCAGGTTCTCGAGAGTGAGCTGCTGACGCTGCACGCAGACATCGACGCCCTGTATGACGATTGGTTCATCGAGACCTGCGCCGAATGGGTGGTCCCCTACATCGGCGACCTGATCGGGGTGCGCGGTCTGCTACCGGCGAGCGGTGGACCATTTAGCCAACGCGGCCGGGTCGCGAATGCGCTCGCGCAACGGCGCGGCAAGGGCACCGGCGCAGCACTCGAGCAGCTCGCGCGCGACGCGACCGGTTGGCCGACACGAGTTGTGGAGTTCTTCGAGCTGCTCGCGACGGTGCAGCACGTGAATCACATTCGGCCCAATCGGCCGGTCACGCTGGATTTGCGCGAGGTCGACCGGCTCGAGCTCCTCGGCGGACCGTTCGAACGGGCAGCACACACGGCTGAGGTGCGGCGCGTTGCGAGCACCCGCGGCAAATACGACATTCCCTACCTTGGTATTTTTCTATGGCGGCTGCAAAGCTACGCCATCGCGGGCTCCACGGCGCGCCCCGTGCCCGCCGACCGACCTGAGCAGCGTGGCCGTTTTTGCTTCAGTCCACTCGGTTTCGACGCACCCTTGTTCAACCTGGCGCGCTCGGAGCCGGCCGGCAGCGAAGCGAGCATGCCAGGACCGCTGCGCCGGCGACCATTGCATGACGAGTTGGGGGCACGCCGTCAATCCCTCGCCAGCATCCTGACTCCGCTTGCGGTGTACTTTGGCCCCGATCCAGTTTTACAGGTCCGCCTGCAGATGACCGCCAACGGCCCGCTGCAAGCGGTCCTGCCAGAAGACCTCGACATTTGCGACCTGAGCGACGCTGACGTCGCGGAGGGCTGGCGGCGTCCCACGTCGCCGAGGCGGGTCGCCGTCGACCCGGTCCTGGGCCGTTTGGCCATGCCCACTGGCGCCCTGCCCGAGCGCGTCGAAGTGGACTATGCCTATGGCTTTAGCGCTGACCTGGGCGGTGGGCCGTACAACCGTCGTGATTCTGTCGCCCGGTGGCTGGCCGATGCCTCCGGCCCATTGCTGCAGATTGAAGTCGGCGGCACAGCGGGGACCTTGGCAGAGGCGGTTGCACACTGGAACGCTCAAGCGCCGGGGGCGACCGGCGTCATTACGTTCCTGGACAGCCATACTCATTCCGGTGCGCACGAGCTCGTCGTACCGGCGAACAGTCGGCTCTTGCTTGTGGCTGCCGAGCGTCAGCGCCCGCACCTCCTGGGCGACCTGACTGTGCGCGGCAGCGCGCCTAGCGAGGCGCTAACGCCCGGCCGCGTGTGTCTGAACGGACTCTTGATCGAAGGCAACCTTTCGGTCAGTGCAGGCACTCTGGCGGAGCTGCGCATCAGCCACACTACGCTGGCGCCCACGGTGGGTGTCCTGTCGGTAGTGGGCAACGATCGTCTCGAAGTCACGGTTGAGCGGTCGATCGTCGGTCCGATTCGCCTGGCCGATACGGTTCGTGTGCTGCGACTCGTCGAAAGCATTGCCGACGGTGCGTCCGGCGCGGACAGCGCGATTGTTGCGTCGGCGGCGGGCGTCGACGGCAGCACGGTGTTCGGGAGTACCCTGGTCGACCGGCTCGACGCGAGCAACAGCATCTTTACGGGCGATGTCAGCGTGCTGCGTCGCCAGAGCGGATGTGTGCGGTTCTCATATGTGCCGCCGGGCTCCCTGATTCCGCGCCGATTTCGCTGCCAGCCTGTTGAAGGCGCAGACAGCGCACGCGTCACGCCGCGCTTCACGTCGCTGGTGTATGGCCAGCCGGGCTACGCACAGCTCGCGCCAACGTGTCCCAGCGAAATCAGCGCCGGCGCCGACGACGAAGGGGAGATGGGCGCCTTTCAGTTCTTGCAGCAGACGCAGCGGATTGGAGGCTTGCAAGCGAGCCTCGACGAACATCTGCGCTTCGGTCTTGAAGCCGGCGTGTTCCTGGTGACGTAGAGGAGTCCATGAACGGAGATTTCACGCGCCTGACATTCCGCCCGGATCGGCACTACTCCGGAGTTCGCCTGCAACAAGGGCGGCTCCTTCTGGACGCCGACTGGAACGAGCAGGTCGATATCGCAACCTATCGCGGTGAGACGTCGCTGGACGACACCATTGGTCGTTGTGGCGCACCACTGCACGACGCGGGCTTCGCTTTGCGACCGTCGCCCGGCACGAGCGACGTGTGGAGTGGCATCCTCGGCGCCGGGCGCTATTACGTCGACGGCATCCTGTGCCAGAACGAGTTCGAGACACTCTTCAGTGGCCAGCCCGACCTGATCGGAGCGGCGCTCCCGACGGCGAGCGGCACGTATCTCGCCTACCTGGATGTCTGGCAGCGCCACGTGTCCGCACTCGAGCAGCCCGACTTGCTCGAGGTGGCCCTCGGCGGTCCAGATACCACGACGCGGACGCAAACTATCTGGCAGGTCAAGCTGGAGCTCGTAGGCAGCGTGACGGCAAATGTCACGCGCTCGACCTTCGGCGATGATTGGCTGCCCGCGGATGTGGCGAGTACCGGCCGACTGCGCGCGCGCTCCGAGCCGAGCCCGCAGTCGAACAGCGTGTGTCTGGTGCCGCCAGGCGCCGGCTTTCGCCGTCTCGAAAACCAGCTCTATCGCGTCGAGATCCATACACCGACCGCGGGCGACGGACAGCCCGGGCCGACGTTCAAATGGTCGCGCGAGAACGCGAGTGTGGCGACACGGCTGGAGCACGTGCAGGTCGTGGCGCGTCAGGGCGGCGAGGATACGCTGCTGACGGTGTCCGACGCCGGTCGGGACGACACTCGCGGCTTCACACCTGGCAACTGGGTCGAGCTGATCGACGAGCGGCGCCTACTGGCCAACAGGCCTGGCATCATGGTCCAGCTCAGCGGCGTCAGTGGAAGCCGGCTGACGGTCTCGGACTGGCCGGCGTCAATCGCCCGACCCGATAACGATCGCCTGTCGTTCGAGCTCTGGCAGGTGCGTCGCTGGGATTCGGCCAACGGCGTCGACGCGGTTCGGACAGGTTCACCAGATCAGCCGGCCTTCCTCGAGCTCGAGGATGGCGTGCAGGTGGAGTTCAGTGGCGGTACGTATCGCACCGGTGATTACTGGCTGATCCCCGCCCGTAGCTCGATTGGTGATGTCGATTGGCCGCGCGTGGGCGATCAGTCGGTGTTCCAACGCCGGCACGGTATCGAGCACCACTATTGTCCGCTCGCGCTGCTGCGGTCGGATGGGACGATCTGGACCATCGTCGGCGACGTGCGGAGTGTGTTCCCTCCGACGACCGAGCTGGTCAACTTGACGTACGTCGGTGGTGGCGGTCAGCAGGCGCTGGCCAATCCCAGCGGGCCTGGGCTGCGGCCACTCGCTCAGCCACTTCAAGCGCGTGTCGTCAACGGACAGTGGCCGGTCGCTGGCGCAAGCGTCGTGTTCCGCATCGTGACTCCGGACGCCGCTGGGCCAGTTGGCGGCTTGCTCAGCACTGGACCAGCCACCGGTTCGGAGGTGCGCGTCGTCACCGGGGCGGACGGTATCGCGAGCTGCTCCTGGACACTCGACGAGGACGAGCGCCATCACACACAGCGTGTCGTGGCGCTGCTGCTAGACAACGGTACGACTCGCTCGCCGGTCGCGTTCGATGCACAATTGAATCGCGCCTCGCTGGTCGCGTACACGCCGGGCGCCTGTGTCGCACTATCCAATGTGCGGACTGTTCAGGATGCGCTCGACCAGCTGTGCCAGACCGGCTCGGGCCGCGAACCCGCGATGCACGTAGTCAGGCTTGCGCTCCAGAATGGGTCGGAGCTGGCCAACGATACGGACATCGGCGTGGATGCCGTCGCGCAGGGCATCAACGTTCAGGTCGCGTTCGATCAGCGGGCCGGACAGGCGTTGAATCCAGTGTCCGTAAATCGCGCGACGTGTTATCTGGCACTCGAGCTGCCATATCCACTCAGCACCACCGACCGCACACTGTGGAACTTGACCAGTGGCACCCTCGGTTTCGAGTCGCTGGTTCTGGATGGCCAGGTGAACGTCAGTGCCTCGTCGATCGTCTGGCAACCGACCACGACGACCGCGACGTGGCTGCGCTCAGGTTTGTTCGACGTGGTGACACGAGTCACTCAAATCGACCGCATCCTGGCGCGCTTGACGCTCAAAGGCAATTTCATCGCCTCATTGGCGGATGGCAGCACTGCGCCGTCCCTGCTCGATGGCGAGACGTTTGGCTCGTCGGGCCGAGATCGAACGGCAATCCAATTGCCGAGTGGCGAAGGCCATCGTGGCGGCGACTTCGAGATGTGGTTCTGGCTGGTCCAGAACGCTGGTCTGGCGAACGTGACCATTACGCCCACCTCAGCGGTCGTCATCGGTGGCGCGCCTGCGCACGTGAGCATTACGTTGACTGGTCCGGCGCCGTCCGCGGGCACCACCATCCAGATCTTCGTTGATGGTGACCCGACCGGCACCATCCGCGTGCCCGACACTGTCCGCATTCCGGCCGGCGCGCGCGACGCGGCCTTCGATGTCCTGACGCAGCCTGTCGCGACGACCGTGAGCGCGTCGATCCGCGTCGTCATGACGACGGCCGGCCGATCCGAGAGTCGCGCGGTCAATCTTACTGTGCAATCGCCGGTTGTCGATCAACTCACGCTCAATCCGGCCGCGCTCGACAGCGGCGGTGTTGCGCAGGCCACCCTGACGTTGACGGGTCCCGCGCCAGCCGGCGGTCTGCCCGTACGGATGGCGACGACCGACTCGAACGCCACTTCGTTCCCGGACATTCCGAGCGGCACGGTGACCGTGCCGGCCGGTCAGAGCACGCTGTCGATTCGTGTGTCGACAAACCCGGCGGTGGGCAATACGAGCGTGACCGTCTCGGCAACGCCAGCCGCGCCTGGGCGTCCCGCGCAGGCGAACCTGACGATTCGGCGGCTGACGCTGAGCGGACCCACGTTCAGTCCGACAGAAGTGATCGGCGGCACGCCGTCGGTCGGTACGCTGACGCTGAGTGGCCCGGCGCCGGTCGGAGGCGCCCCGGTCGACCTCAGCCCAGCCGCGCGCGTCAGCCTGACCGACCTGCAAGGTAACCCAACCACCGCGATTCTGGTTGCGGCCGGCAATCGGAGCGCCACGTTCCGCGCCATTCCGGAGGGATCACTCGCGCGCACCAGCTTGCCTGTCAATACCATCCTTCGGGTCGGGGGTGCCACAAGCTCCGGAGCGCTCGTCGTCTCGCCGTCGCTGGTCGGAAGTGTTGGGGTGAGTCCATCGGCTGTGCTCGGCGGGCCGACGACGACCGTCACCGGCGTGGTCACGCTGACCGGGCCAGCGCCGCGAGAAGGAGCGGTGGTCAATCTGAGCGCGAACCCGGGCATCGTCAGTTTCCGCAACCCGGCTGGCGCCCCAGTCGGGTCGGTCGTCGTGCCAGCCGGCGCGACGACGGCCGCTTTCGGCGTCGCGACGCCGAGGCTCGGTACGGGCGACGATCAGACCGTGACCATCCTGGCATCCATTCCCAGCCAGTCCAGCGCCTCGACGATTCTCATCGTGCGCGGGCCGACCAAATCGCCCCAGAGCGAAGGCGGCGACGGAGGAGGAGGCGGCGGCGGAGGCAAGCTCCAGCGCGAACAGATCGCGCCGTTCTTCCCGTCCAGTCTGCAACCCGCATCCGGTCAGCCGGACTCCGAGGCATTCGGACGGGCGTTCATCGAGCCGGAGGAACGCCCGGACGTCGGCGCCGCCGCGCTCCAGGAAGCTGCACCGCCGACCCAAGAACGCGCGCCAGCCACGGAGGAACGTCCGAAACGTGTTCGTCGTCGTCGCAAGCAGCCGGGATAGGATCGCGGCTCGGCTCGTCGCGCGCTGGGGCGCCGACCGAGCCAGGTTGCTGACCTGCCGCGATCTGTCCCGGGCCGGCTGGCGCTATCGGCCCGGTGCCGCCGACCGCGGCGTGGCGGTGATCGGCGGCCAGCGCGTGCCCGCGGCCGAGGTCGACGGCGTGCTGGTACGGCTGCCGTGTGTGTCGGTCGCGGAGCTCGCGCACATCGCGCCGGTGGATCGGCCCTATGTCGCCCGCGAGATGACCGCATTTCTGACCGCCTGGCTGACGGACCTCCCGTGCCCGGTCGTGAATCGGCCGAGCGCGGCCTGCCTGGCTGGTCCCGGCTGGGGCGCTCAGCAGTGGCGCCAGGTCACTCGTCGGCTCGGTCTGGCCATCGTTGGGCGTGGCCGTCGCTCGAGCAGTGTGACCGTGGTCGGCGAGCGCAGCCTGGGTGCCGCCAGCGGCAGCGCGTCAGCACATCGCTTGGCCGAAGCCGCCGCCATGACCCTGCTCGACGTCCACTTTGATCCCCAGCAGCGCGTGGTTGCCATCGATCCCTGGCCGGACGTCTCGCGGCCGGCGGTCGCCGACGCGCTGCTGGAGTACTTGCAGCGATCGTGATCGCCTTGTGGGGCCTGGAACGTGAGGCGCCGCTAGCCTGCGTTGGCGCCGCCCTGGGGCGCTTCGGCGCCGATGTACTGCTGCTCGACCAACGCTGGGTCGCTCAGACCGACGTCCGCCTGTCCCAGTGCTCCGGGGTGGTCAATGGTCGGATTCAGATGCCGAGTGGGCACGTCGACCTGCGCCGCGTGCAGGCAATGTACGCTCGCCCATTCGGCGCCGATCAGCTCGTATCAGATAGCGCAGACTCCGCTGCGCTGCGCCACATGTGGCGGATCGAGCACGCACTGTGGACCTGGGCCGAGCTGACGCCGGCCATGGTGGTCAACCGCGCCTCGGCGATGGCGCCCAATCATTCCAAGCCATTCCAGTCGATGGCGATCGAGCGCGCCGGCTTTCGCGTCCCGGAGACACTGGTGACCACCAGTCCGGCGGCCGCGCGCGCGTTCTGGAACAAGCATGGTGAGGTCATTTACAAGTCGCTGAGCAGCGTGCGCAGTCGCGTCACCCGCGTGCGCGCCGAGCACCTGCCGCGGCTGGCCAATGTGGTGTGGTGTCCGACGCAGTTTCAGGCGTACGTGCCCGGTCGCGAGCACCGCGTGCACGTCGTCGGCGATCGCATCTTCGCCTGCGAGATCGTGTCCGACGCCGACGACTATCGCTACCCCGACGGCTCAGTCGAGCTACGCCACTGCGAACTACCGCCCGACGTCGCCGACCGCTGTCGCCGCCTCACCGCTGACCAGAACCTGCTGCTGGCCGGCATCGACCTGCGGCGCACGCCCGATGGCGAGTGGTACTGCTTCGAAGTCAACCCCTCACCCGCCTTCCCCTACTTCGAGTCCGCCAGTGGCCCGATCGCCGAGGCCATCGCCCACCTGCTCATGGGCGCCCGCTGATCGTCCGCGTCGCGCGGCCGCCACCGAGAACGGCGCGTGCTACGTTGGTAACGTGGAACGACCGTCAATGCGAGTGACGGGACCGGTGCTCGATGCGCCCGATGTCGCCGTCCTGGCGCACTTCTATGAGCAGCTGCTCGGGTGGGAAATCAAGTCGCTCGAGGGGCCGCGGCCGGGGTACCCAGCGGGTGACGGGTGGTCGGTCCTTCGTCCGGCCGACGGCAGCACCAAGATCGAGATCCAGTTCGAACGGCACTACGCACGCCCGGTGTGGCCCGGCGCAGCGGGCGCACAAGGCATGCAGATACACCTCGACATCTGGGTGGAGGACGTGGCCGTCGGTGTCGCGTGGGCGATCGCCTGCGGCGCATCCGAAGCCGAGCACCAGCCTGAAGACCGCGATCGGAGCCGCCTCCGCATCATGCTCGATCCGGCCGGCCATCCATTCTGCCTCTGGTCCTGATCCGTCGCTCCAGTCAACGATGCTCCGGCCTACTATCAAAACGCTCTATCGACGATTTCGGCGGAAGCAACTACCAGATCAAGCTCGCCGACTGCCTATGGCACGTCTAGCGCATGATCGGCAAACTCCACGGCGCCGCGTTCATCTTCTCGAAGGCCGCGCAGGACTGAACGTCCAGCGCGCCGCGCCGCGCGGGAAGCCGTCCAGCGTCCAGGCATACGCGGTGCTCGGCCGTAACAGCCAGAATGGTTGAAAGGTCGGCGACGCATCGGAGAAGTACTGCGGATATTTAGCGCGCGAGGCCGCCGCCGACGGGCCGGCGAGCGGGTGCTGATCGTCCGTGATGAAGTGCGCCTCGCCTTCGAGAATGACGACGTCGTTATTGCTGGCGAGATGGACCGATGCTGCCGGGTTGGCGGTGAGGTGGCGGACCCAGCGCGCTTTGTCCGATCCGCCGAAGCACAGTGCACCGTCCACCCACACGCCATCGACTGGCCGCGCGTGCGGCCGGCCTGATGGCGTGACGGTCGCCAGCCAGTAGTTGGGCGCGGAGCGCAGACGCTCCTGGACGAAGCTCCACGGCAACGCGTCGCCCAGGGTCTCGGGTTCGCCGTAGCCCGGCGGGAACCGCGCGAAGCGAGTCGAGGTAGGTTCAGTGGTCATAGTTGGTCAGGTCCTGGGTTGAGGCTTGCACGCGCGCGCCAGCGCGGTATATAAACGTATAGTCGGTTATATATCGGCTGTCAAGGTGCCCCGACCCAAGACCGTCTCCGACGCGCACGTGCTCGAGGCCGCGCATCGCCTCATCCACCAGCACGGTCCGAACGCGCTGACCTTTGCACGCCTGGCGTCGGCGTGCGGCTTGTCCTCGGCGACGCTCGTGCAACGCTTCACGACCAAGGCCGAGCTCATCCAGCGCACGTTGCTGTATGCCTGGGATCGGCTGGCCGACGAGACCGCCCAGCTCGCCGCCGCGGCGCCCAGAACGCCCGACGGCGCGATCCACATCCTGGTTGCGCTCTCGAGCGATTACGGCGGCATCGAATCCTTTGCCCAAGGCCTGCTGGTCCTGCGCGAGGATGTGCGCGATCCGCTCCTGCGTGCGCGCGGGGCGGCCTGGAACGCGGTGCTGTCGAGCGCCGTCGACGACTGCTTCGCCGCGCATCCGGATGCTCCGCCTGATATCGGCCAGCTGCTCACCGCGCAGTGGCAAGGCGCGGTGCTGTGGTGGAGCTTCGAGCCGCACGAAGATATAGCCAGCTACGTCGAAGCCAGCCTGCGCCACCTCGTTGCCGCCCTGGCGATTGGCTCGGCCAGGCCGCGCTCAGATTGAGATCGCGCCTCCTGGGCATGGGCACCGATCCCGACGTGACGCGGTACTTGCATCGGGACAAATCCTCCATCATTGCGCGAGGAGCAGGAGTGGTTTGACCGTTGATGGCGCGCGCCACTGAAGCAGAGGTCGCAAGCGCAGCACGCATCACGTGGCCGGCTTGGCTCCAATCACGAGGCCGCGACCGCTAATGCCCTCCGGGTCGTAGCTGACCTGCACACCGGCGTCAGTGAAGGCGTTTACATAGTCCTGTGTGGTGAATCGGCCGAGGTGATGCTGCTCGGTGAAATACTCCACCCCTGCCGGTCTGCCAACCAGGTAGTGGAAATTGAGCACCCACCGATCTGCCTGTAAATCCGAGCTACTCATCCGCGCGACCTTCAGATCCGATCCCTCCGCTAACAGTGCCTGTACGTGGCCCGGACGGAAAACGTCGGGCGTCAGCCACGGCTCGACGACGACCACGCCGCCCGGCACCAGGTGACGTGTGAATGTACGAGCGGTCATGCGCAGTTTGTCCAACGTGGCGACATACCCGATGGAGCTGAACAAGCAGACCACGGCGTCGAATCGTCGCCCCAGGTCGAAGTCGACCATGTCAGCATGCGTAAACTGCACGTCGGGCAGTCGCCGGCGAGCGATTTTCAGCAGCTGTGGATCGAGGTCCAGCCCTTCGCACGCGAAGGGCTCCGCGAGGTGCTGGAGGTGCTGGCCGGTGCCGCAGGCCACATCGAGGAGGCGACGGCCATTCGTCTTCTTCGCCGAGTCGATCACGCGCCGAACGTGATCCGCCTCGGCTGCGTAGTCTTTGAAGCCATAGACCAGGTCGTAAAACGCTGCCGACTTGATAAACATGGTGGGGCCAATGATGCCCCATCCGCTGCGCGGTCATGGACCGTACGATGGCCACACCCATCCATGTCATACCCGCAGGCAGAACGACGCCTCCCAGCTGCAGCG
>DASXRR010000022.1:0-2425 GCA_036506475.1 Chloroflexota bacterium | reverse complement strand
CCAGGGTTGAGCACCCGATGCGGCGCGTTGCGCTGGATCGAGATGCTGTCGCCCGTACCTAGTACGTACGACACGCCAGCGACTTCGACCTCCACGTCGCCCGAAAGAATGAGCATGCACTCTTCACTATCGTGTCCCAATGCTTCCTCGCCACTGGCCGCGCCAGGCGCGAGGTCCATCGCCAGTACTTCGAACGGGCCGCGCAGGTTCGGCGTCAGCAACTGGTACTGCATGGCACGATTGGGAAACGTGATGGTCCGTCGCTCATGCTTCCGCACGACCGGATCAGGGCTCTCGCGTTCCAGCAAGAACTGAAAGAACGGGACTTGCAGTGCCGAGGCAATCCGTCGCAATGAGCCTATCGACGGGTCCGTGACACCGCGTTCGATCTGGCTGAGCGCGCTCGGCGACAGCCCGGTCAGCTCCGCAAGCTGCGCCAACGTCATGTTCTGACGCAGTCGCTCCGTACGGATCCCGTTTCCCAGGGCCGCTTCGGGATCCGTGTCCCGCGCCACCGTTTGAGAGCTCACGCCCGTCACACCTCCACTCCGACCAGCGCCTCCTCGAGGTACTCGGCGACCATGGCCCGCAGGTCTTCGATCGCCTCGTCCGTAAACGCGGCCGCATGGGGCGTCACCAGCACATCGCCGCGTCGCATCAGCTGATCGCCCGGCGCTGGCGGCTCGTGCACACGCACATCCAACGCTGCACCAGCAATCTGCCCCTGTTCGAGCGCCGCGAGGAGTGCCAACTCATCGACGAGCCCGCCGCGCGCGTTGTTGATGAGAAACGACGTCGGCTTCATCGCCCGCAGCTCCTCGGCGCCAATGAGCCCGCTACTGCTCTGCGTGAGCGGTGCGTGCAGCGAAACATAATCACTCTCGGCCAGCAACCGCGGCAGCGTGACCAGCTCGCCCGGAAAGTCGTCAGGCGCTGTGTCCAGCAACGGGTCGTAGCCACACACGCGCATCCCCAGCGCCGCCGCCTTGCGCCCGAGCGCCCGTCCGATCCGCCCGACACCGACCACCCCGAGAACCTGTTTGGAGAGCCGATGGCGGCCTGGCGCCGAGTGGATCACATTCCAGGTGCCGTCTCGGCGCAGCTCACGATCGAGCTGGTGGAGGCGCCGCGCACACGACAGGATCATGGCCAGGGCATGCTCGGCCACGTCTTCCGTGCAGTAGCCTGCGACGCCGCGCACGCGGATACCGCGGGATTCGGCAGCCGCCACGTCGATGTGATCGACACCGGTGCTGTATGTCACGACCAGGCGACAGTGCGGTACGCGCCCGAAGAACGAGGCGTCCATGGGCACACTGTGGCTCAGCACGATCGTTGCCTGTGCCAGCAGCGCGTCGTCAGGCGGTCCATCTGCGTGGAACGTCGCCCCAAGCCGCTCCGCGACGGCGCGCTCCTGCGTATACGGCTGGTAGAACTCGAGTGGATTCAGGACCACTACGTTCGCCACTACCGCTCCCCCATCCGCGGATCGAAGGCATCCCGTAATGCGTCACCCACGAAGTTCGCGCACAGTACGGTGACTGCGATGGCGAGGCCAGGCGGAACCCACAGCCACGGCTGCGTCTCCAGTACCGTCAGGGATTGAGCGGAGTTCATCATCCCGCCCCAGCTCGG
The DNA here is from genome assembly GCA_036506475.1 of Chloroflexota bacterium. Taxonomy (GTDB): domain Bacteria; phylum Chloroflexota; class UBA6077; order UBA6077; family CF-72; genus CF-72. The sequence continues at coordinate 790 of DASXRR010000022.1, read as the reverse complement.
CACCGGCATCTGAACACCAAGACCCAGAAAGCTCAATGCCGCCTCCGTCAGGATTGCCTGCGCCAGCGCGAGTGCACCGTAGACCGCCAGGTACGGCAGCACGCCCGGGAACACGTGCAGGAAAATCACCCGCCGTCCACGTGCGCCGAGCGCTCGCGCCGCCTCGACGTACTGCTGTTGGCGCAGTGACAACACCTGTCCTCGAACGAGCCGCGCCAGCCCCGGCCACGACAGCAGTCCGATTACGGCGACCACGTTGAACAGATTGGGTCCGACCAGCGCCACCAGGATGACCACGGCGAAGAAGAGTGGAAACGTCTGCACAAATTCCGTCAAACGCATCAGCAGGTTGTCGATCTTGCCGCCGCTGTAGCCCGAGGTCAGCCCCACCAGCGTGCCAACGCACGTAGCGATGGCCACGGCGGCGATGCCGACACTCATCGACACTCGCGCACCGTGGAAGAGCCGCGCGAGCACGTCCCGGCCCGCCGAATCTGTGCCCAACCAATGTGCAGCCGTGGGCGGCTTCTTGACGGCGTCCAGGTCCACCGCGAATGGGTCAGTTGCCAGCAACGGAGCCATGACCGCCAGCGCGACCACAATGCCCAGCACTACGAGGCCGACGCCCGCGACATGGTCGCGCCGAAAGCGGGACCACGCCGTGTTCGACTGACGCCGGCGCGTGTCCTCCGCCGACGCCGGGGCGACGCGCGCGGGCATGCTGATGACGCTGGCCACGCTAGCTGTACCGAATCCGCGGATCCGCGTAGGCGTACAGGATGTCGGCGAG
>DASXRR010000021.1:0-2205 GCA_036506475.1 Chloroflexota bacterium | reverse complement strand
TCCCAAGGCGTGGGTGAGTGCTGCCATATCTCCCAGCTCGCGCACGAGTGCGACGGCCCGTTGCCCGTGCTCGATGGAGTCGGCGTACCTGCCAGACAAATAGAGCAGGTGCGCGTAGCTCCGCTCGGTCGCGATCGTCGATGACCGAGCGCCGTCGCGCAGGCGCTGGAGGGCGAGCCCGTGGTTCGCCAGGCTGTCGGAGATGTCGCCGTCGTAGAACTCAATCCCTGCCAGCGCCCCGAGGGCGGCTGCCCGCAAATCGTCGCGGCCCAGCCGGTCGGCAAGAGCGCGGGCCTCATTCGCGTATCGGCGACCCGCGCCTATGTCGACCGGTGGTGCGTGCCCGCCGGGTGGGCTCACGTCGACTGATGCCACTAGATGGCGGCAGACATGGGCGAGCTCGATCAGCAACGCGCACCGCTCCGCTGATGGCTCGTCTCGCATCAGGGCGAGCGCAGCCTCGAGGTGCTGTCGCGCTTGCAAGAACCGCGTGAGGCGCTGGTAGGCCCAGGCAGACTTGCGATGCAAGTCAACCAGCAGATCCCGGGCGGACGCGTCAGGACCCTTCGCCGTGAGCGCTGCGACGGCCTCGCCAAAGAGGCGCGTGCTTTCGGCATACGCGTGTGCGCTGAGCGCTCGATCGCCCGCGCGACTCGCATACTCGACCAGCTTGGCCGGGTTCGCGGCGACCCCGGCCAGCCGGTAGTGGTTGGCGAGTTCCACGAGGTACGCGTCGATCGTTTCGGCATAGACCTGTTCGATGGCTTCCGCCGCGTGGAGGTGGAGGCGCTGGCGTCGTAGCGCCGTCAGTCCGGCGAGCAACGTTTGACGGATCAGCTCATGGCCGAATGTCAGCGCACCGTCGTCGTCGGACATGAGCAGTCGCGCTGCTTCGGCTTCCTCGAGTAGTGCGATGAGGGCCTCGTCTGATTGGTCAGAACAGGCCCGCAGCAACCCATAATCAAGAGTGCGGCCGAGCACGGCCGCCAGCCCAAGCAACGAACGACACTCAGCGCTCAACCGCTCTAGCCGGCGTCCGATCACCAACCGAACGCTGTCTGGTACGTCCGTAGGACCCACGCGAAGGTCGCTGCGCCACGCGCCAGCAGCGTCAAGCAAACGCCCCTCTTCTGCCAGGTAGTCGAACACCTCATGGACGAAGAAGGGATTGCCCTCTGTCTCGCTGTACACGGCCTGGACCAGCGCATTTGGCGGATCAGGCTTGCCAAGGCCGACAAGCATCAGACGAACACCATCGCGGTCCAATCGCTCGACCGCGATGGCCAACGAGACGCGCCTGCGGATCAACTGCTCGAGCGTGCGGGCGAGCGTGTGTCGCGCGTCGAGGTCTGTGTCGCGATACGTTGCCAGGATCAGCATGCGCGAGCTAGACAACCGTCGGCACACGTGCTCGAGGAGTAGCAGCGTGGAATCGTCGGCCCATTGAAGATCCTCCAGGCACAGCAGCAGTCCACTGGCGGACGCCTGGGCGATTGCACCGATGAAACTCGCCAGGCTATCAAAGAGGCGATAGCGGTCGCTGTCAGCGTCGTGCGGTACGCGGGCTGGGACGTCCGGCAGCTTTCGGCCAATTTCAGGTAACACGAGGGCGACGTCAGCCGCGGTCTCACCCAGTTGCTGCCTCAATTCGTCGAGAGGACAGGCGCGAACGTAGTGCTGAAGTGCCTCCACGAACGGGAGATACGGATGCGCGCCTTCCGAATCGAACGCCGCTCCGATGAGCACTCGCCAGCCGGCACTTGCAGCATGATCCGCCAGCTCTAATACGAGCCGAGTTTTGCCCACGCCGGGCTCGCCCTTGAGCAGCATCACCCCCAGCCTGCCCAGCCCGGCCGCGTTGAGCCGGTCCAAGAGGAGCGCAAATTCCCGATCCCGCCCAACAAAGGGCGCCTGACGCGACCTGCGCACGGTCGAGCTGGCCGGATCCGCCACGGGCGACTGCGGGCTAGCCTCCGGGTGGCCCCGCGGCGAAGACGTTAACCTTGCTCGTCCGTCTCCGACCTGCCAGCGGGCATCTGCCAGCAGCTCCTGCAGGACCTCGGGTGACAGCGTCACGCCGGCCAGCGGGCCGCGCGCGTACGTGCGCAGCAGTCCGTGTTCGCGACAGTAGGCGAGCAGCCCGGCTTCGGCACCAGTGTCAGGCACGCGCTCGCCGGCCTCCCACCGCAGCACTGTCCTTCGGCT
>DASXRR010000020.1:0-12039 GCA_036506475.1 Chloroflexota bacterium | reverse complement strand
CGGGCCGCGCAATGGCCATGCCGCCTCGAGGCCTCGCCAATCAAGGAGGTCGCCACCTGGTGTTCGACACCTGGACCCGGCCCGACCTGATCCCGCGCTGGCTTGCGCCGACGGGCTGGACCATGCCCGTGTGCGAGGTCGACCTGCGGCCTGGCGGCAACTACCGCTACGTCGTGCGCAGCGCCGAGATGACCATGCGTGGCACCTATCGCGAGGTCGCAGCGCCCGACCGTTTCCTCTGCAGCCAGTCATTTGAAGGCTTCGACGAAGTCGGCTGGCGACCAGAAGACGTCGTTGAAAATCACGACCGATTTCCAGGAGCAAGGCGGTCAGACGGTGTGGACCGCGCGCCTGGTCTACCCAACGCAAGCCGCGCGTGACGCGGTCATGCAGATGGGCATGGAGTTCGAGCGCTTCGACGCGCTGCTAGCTGCGCTCCAAACCGTCTAGCTCGGCAGGAAGCTGCGTGCGCTTGCTCATCGTCCACGCCGGTTGACGCTTCTCGAGGAAGGACATGACGCCCTCACGCGCGTCAACCTGCTGGCCCATCCATGAGAAGACGCGGCCCTCGAGCGCATGTGCGGCGTTCGGATCCGCTTCACTCAGAAATCGATAAATCATCCGCTTGGTCAGCGCCGCGGACAGTGGCGCAACATTGTTCGCAATGTCGCGTGCCAGAGCCAGGGCGGTCGGAAGAACCTTGTCCGCATCGACCGCCTGACTGGCCAGGCCAAGGGTTACCGCCTCCTCACCGCTGAACATCCGTCCGCTCAGCAGCAGCTCCATGGCCCGCGACACGCCAATCAGGCGTGGCACAATCCAGGTCGAGTTCGCCTCCGGAGTCACACCGCGGCGGTTGAAGACAAAGCCGAGCTTCGCGTCGCGCGCGACAATCCGGATGTCCCATTGCATGGGCAGCGTGATGCCCACGCCAACTGCCGCGCCGTTGATTGCGCCGATGATTGGCGTGCGCATTTCCCACGGCGGCAGTGTCCCATCGGCGCGCACGCGATCCTGAGCGCGCTGTTCGGTGTCAGCCAAACGGTTGAAGGTGTCTCCGCCGCCGCCCAGGTCCGCGCCGACACAGAAGTCGCGGCCCGCGCCCGTCACCACGATCGCGCCGACGGCATCATCAGCTTCGAGCTCGGCGAACGCCGCACCCAGCTCAGCACCCATGCGCGCGGTGTACGCGTTATGTCGATCGGGCCGGTTCAACGTGATCAGCGCCACGTGCCCGTCACGTGTCAGCATGAGTGTCTCGAAGGCCGTCGTCGTCATGGCCGGCATGGTATTCGCACGCGGGGGATCGGCTGACTGCCTTAAGCTTCACGTCACGATGATCCAGGTGCTCGAGTGCGTCGCTGGCGTCGGAGTGGTGGCCATCATGCTGCTCGACATCTTTCTGGCCGTCGTCGTGCCGCGGCGCGCGCCCAATATCGGGCGCCAGCTGCGCGTCAGCGGCCAGGCCGTGGCGGGCTTGTGGCGGCTGTGGCGCCAGATCGGCCTGCGTGTGACCACCGTGGAACGCCGCGAGGCATTGCTGGGCACCTTCGGGCCGGCGATCGTGATCGTGCTGCTGTTCCTCTGGGTCAGCGGTCTGATGTTCGGCTATGGACTCGTCCTGGATGGACTCCGTTCGGAGCTGCGACCGGAGCCAGAGAACTTCGGCACGTCGCTGTACTTCGCGGGCGTGGCCATGCTCACGATTGGTTTCGGCGACTTCGTCGCGGTCGGCCCCTGGGCGCGCCTGGTCAGCCTGGTGGCGGCCGCCACCGGCCTGGGCTTGTTCGCCCTGGTGATCACGCTCCTGTTCACGCTGTACGGATCGTTTCAACGGCGCGAGCGAGCCGTCGTCGTACTCGAGGCCGGTGCTGGCGCGCCACCCTCCGGAGTCACGCTGCTCGAAACCTACGCCCTGGGCGGCATGCTCGACGATCTGCCACGTGTCTTCGCCGAGTGGCAATCGTGGGCTGCCGAAGTTCTGGACACCCATCTGGCGTATCCCGTGCTGGCCTACTTTCGCTCGAGCCATGACAACGATTCCTGGATCAGCTCGCTCGGTGCGGTCATGGACGCGGCGACCCTGGTGCTGACCACCATCGAGGGCGGGCCAAAAGGCTGGGCCAAACTCAGCCGTGCCATTGGCAATCACTGTTTCGAAGATCTGGTGGCGCAGTTCCACCTGGAAGCTGACACCGAGGTCGGCGTGGAACGCGAAGAGTTCGACGCGGCACGCCAGCGCCTCGCGGAGGCCGGCTACACCTTGCGCGGCGCGGATGCGGCATGGGCCGATTTCGCGCGCTTGCGCTCGCAGTACGCCGGCCGCGTCAACGCGCTCGCGAGCTACTGGGCCACACCACCCGCGCAGTGGATCGGCGATCGGTCGCCGTTACGCTTTCCGCAGCGGCACGCTACAGCGCCGGCAGCAGGTCCGCCAGCCGATCCAGGCTCTGGCTCCAGCCCTCGCGCATCCCGCCAACCGACGCCGCCGTCTCGGGCGTCGACTTCAGCACCAACGCCTCGAGCGTGAGGCTCGTCTTGCCACCGTGCTCGTCGAACGTGACCGTATGGCGCACCTCGAGCCGCGGCGCACCCGCTGCGTCTTCGAAACCCGTGGCCGTCATGACCAGTCGCTCCGGCACGACGACCTCGTCGAACACGCCGCGCGTTGGGTACTCGGTCCCATCTGGACCACGCATCACGATGTACAGCGCGCCGCCCGGTCGCACGTCCACCTCGCACACCGGGTTGGTGAAGTCTTTCGGACCCCACCACTTCGCCACGTGTTGCGGATCGGTCCAAGCGCTGAACACCAGCTGCCGCGGCGCATCGAAGACGCGCGTGAGCTTCAGGTCGTGGGTGACGGGCTGTGCCATGCGCCTAGCATGCTAACTGTGAGTCGAGCTCGAAGCCCAGCCGGGCCGCGTCCGCCTCGAGCGCCCGCCGCTGCGGCTTGCTCAACGGTTCGAACAGCTCGACCACGGCCGTGCCGCGCTTCGGCTCCCAGACGCCAACCACGCGACCGCCGACGAGGACCACCGGCGAGATCCAGCCTTGCGGCCGAAACACCCGCCCCACCAAAGCCGGCGTCACGAGCTGCGTGCGTGGACCAAAGCCCATCAAGTAGCCATCGAAGTGCGGCAGCAGTCGCACGTGCGTCGCCTCCGGCGGTGCAATGGCCGTGAGTCGATCGACGTCCGCGCTGAGCGCCCAGGCGCGCACGCCATCTTCGAGCTCGACCTCGGCCAGCTCGCCATCGGCCAGGGCCGCCTTCCACACCGGGTTCATCGACGCCAGGCTGCCCCACCAACGGGCAAAGTGCTCGCGCGTCGCCGGCCCAAAACTGAACACATAGCGCCGCAGCATCTCGCGCTGCGCGACACGACTATCCAGGGCTGGAAACGGGCCCAGCCATTGATCTGGACGCGCGAACCTGACGTTCTGCCCCTGACTCTGGGCAAAACACAGGATGCCGCGGTATGCGGCCGGCTTGAGCAACGAGCCCCAGCCACGCCGCAAGTGCTCGGCCATCTTGGGCAGACCGGTGATCCGCGCGACCTCGTCGGCAAGCTCGCCGCGCGTGAGGCATTTGCCGTCGAGTGCAGCGCCAATCGCATCCATCAGCTGCTCCACCTCCTCGGCGGTGACTTCGAAGAAACGCTGCCAGGACAATCGAAACGTGCTCGTCCTCGGCCGCAGCGCCGCCACGTACCACGCCACGTCTTCAGCCGGCAGCAAGTGCAGCGTGCCGCGCATCGCCCAGGTCTTGTACAGCGTGCGGTCTCGATACAGGGCGGCTCGGACGTCGGCGACAGAGGTATGGTCACGGCGCGCTTTGATTGACAGCTCGGCCGCGGACATGAGCTGCGCGTGGACTCCGCACATAGCGCGCGCGAGCGCGGCGATCGGCTCGTCAGGTGTTGAGCGGTTGGTCAGGCGATGCCGCTCGATGCGCCAGGCGCGCACTTGCGCCCAGGTCACAGGCATAACCGTTGAGGATGCCAGAACCGCCGCGCGCTTATGGCAGTGGCCAAGCTGGCCAGGCCTCCAGAGGGTGTGGCAGTCTGCACGTGACGTGCACACCAGCCGGACGCCGAGATTGGCCACCCGCCTCATCCTGGCGACGCTCGGCTTATTGCTGCCGCTGTACCTGATCCTGCTGGCCGGTTATGCCACCGCGCTGCGCGAGCAACGTACCAGCGAAGTGGCCAATTCGGTGACCGTCGGCCAGATGACCGCGTCAGTCATCGACGGCTTCCGACGTGATCTGAACGGAACGGTCCTGGCGACGACACTCGCCTTCGGAGATCGTGAACGTCCACTCGACCAGGACACGCTCGGTCCGTACCTGGATACGCTCACCCGCGAGTACCCGACGCTGCGTGCGTTGTTCGTGACCGACCCGCAAGGTCGCGTCATCGCCGCGCAGGCAGCGTCCGGCATCGGCGCAGACGTGGCCGGCCGCCCTTACATCGCGGCGCTCCAGACGGGCAATGAAAGCGTCTGGACCGGCGGTCTCGCCGGCCTCCAGTCAGGTCAGGCCACCGTTGCCCACGGCCGAGTGATTCGCGGGACTGATGGTGCCGTCCGCGGCTTCCTGATCGCCGCCTTTCAGCCGCAGGCGTTCGTCGATCAGCTGCCAGTAGCAGTCGCGCCCGACGCCGTGCTTGCGCTCGTGGACGAGCACGGCCAGGTCGTCTTCGCGTCGGACACTACGTCGCTCAAGACCTTCGAAGACCTGAGCGGATCGCCCATGGTCCGTCAAGCGCTCGCGGGCAGCCTGGTGCGGCTCGACGGCGAACAAACACCGTTCGCCCCGGGTGCGCAGTACGGGGCCGTCGTCCCGGTCGGCAAATCAGGCTGGGTGGTCGCCTATACGCGACCGCTCGACGCCCTCGAAAGCTCGCTGCGTGAGCGACTCCTTCAGCAGGCCCTGGCGACCACTGCCGTCATGGCCGCCGCGGCCATCCTAATCGCCTACCTGACCCGCCGCCTGCTCCGCCCGTTACGTACACTGGTTGGAACGGCGAGCGCTGTGGCGCGTGGTGAGCGAGCACGCGTCGGGCCCATGGGCGGCGATTCGGACGTGCTCGAGCTCGCCGCGGCCATGGACGAGATGAGCCGCGCGGTCGCCGCGCGCGAAGATGCGCTGCGCGACGAAACGCGCCTCGTGGAAACCCTGCGCAGCGTGGGTGAGACGCTCGCGGCCGAGCTCGACCTGGCCAGGCTGGTGCAAGCCGCCACGGATGCCGCGACCGAGGTCACCGGCGCCGAATTCGGTGCCTTCTTCTATAACCACGTCGACGAGCACGGCGAGCCAAGCACGTTGCACGCGCGGTCAGGCACGCCACCCGATGGATTCGGCGAGCTGCCCACGTCACCTGGCGGGATGCCCGACGGACACTTGTCGGTGCGCAGTTATCTCGCCGTGCCGGTCGTCTCCCGATCGGGCGCTGTGCTGGGTGGTTTGTCCTTCGGGCACAGCCGAGCGGGTGTGTTCAGTCCGCGCTCCGAGCGCCTCGCCACTGGCGTGGCCGCGCAGGCCGCGATCGCGCTCGACAATGCGCAGTTGTACCGCGAGGCACAGGACGCCGTAAGCGCGCGGGATCAGTTTCTGAGCATCGCCTCGCATGAGCTGCGCACGCCGCTGGCGGCAATCAAAGCGACCGCGCAGGCTGCGCTGCGTGCCGGGACGCGCGGCATGCTCGATCAGGAGCGCGCGGAGCGCTCCTTCCGCACCATCGCCAGCACGACCGACCATGTCACCCGACTGGCCGCCGACCTCCTCGATGTGGCGCGCCTACGCTCCGGCACCCTACCGATCGCGCATGACACGATCGACGTTGGCTCCCTCATCCAGCGCGTAGTCAACGGATTCCGGGATCAGTGGGAGGGTGAACGTGAGCTGATCCTCGAATCGCATCCTGAGCAGGTCCTGGTCGAAGGCGATCCAGACCGACTCGAGCAGGTGCTGGGCAACCTGCTGGAGAACGCGGCCAAGTATTCGCCGCCCACGACCGCGGTTCGCCTGGTGTGCTCCGCTGACTCGACGGGCGTACAGGTGGGCGTGGTCGACGAAGGGATCGGCGTTCCCGCCGGCGCCGTCGACGCGCTCTTTCAGCCGTTCAGTCGCGCGCCCAATGCCGTGGCTCGACATATCCAGGGCCTGGGGCTCGGACTGTACATTGCCCGCCAGGTCGTCGAAGCCCACGGCGGACGAATCTGGTGCTCGAGCACGGGCGATGGCCAGGGCTCGACGTTCACCATGTGGCTGCCGCGCAGTTAAGTGCTCGTCGCGGCGCGCCCCGGCGCCAGGCATAGCGCCGATCCGTCGAATACCCAGTCGCTCCAGTAGGTGTAATAGGCAATCGACACCGGCGCCTGGTAGTGCTCGTACTCCGCGCCGACCTGGCTGGCCACGAAGAAGTGCTTGCCGTCAGCTCCGATGACCAGGGGTGCGCGCGCAGTCGGCCGTCACTGGCGGCACGTGCGCTCGAGCCGACCACGCGAGACTCGCAGCACCACTCGCCACATGGGCGAAGGTGCGAGCAACAAAACCTGCCCACCAACAGGCGGGCAGGTTTTGGGATGGGGGTGATCAGGTTTGACTAGGCGACGAGCCGCAGCGGCGTGACCTTGCGCTCGACCGCGCTGTCGAGCTTGAAGCGCGCGACCAGCGCCTTGAGCTGATCGGCCGTCGCAGCCAGCTGCTGCGCCTGGGCGCTCATCTCCTCGACTTGCGCGCTCATCTCCTCCGCCGACGCGCTCACCTCTTCGGTGGCAGCGCTCTGCTCTTCCGACACGGCGGCGATGTTCTCAATCGCCGACGAGACCTGGCCCGATTGCGCCGCCATCTGTTCGGTCGCGGCCGTGTTCTCCTCGACGACGGCCGAGATCGACTGCATGCCATCGGTGACGCTGCGCGCGGCCGCGCTCATCTCCTGAGCCGCCGAGGCAATTTGCGTCACCTGGCGGACCGTCTGCTCCACCGCGGTCAGGATCTCGCGTAGCGCCGCGCCAGCCTGATCGGCCTTGCTCGAACCCTGTTCGACCTTCTCCGATCCGGCCGCCATCGCGCCCACGGCATCCTGCGTTCCGCTCTGGACCTGGGCAATGAGCTCGCCAATCTGCTTGGTCTCGCGCGACGAGCGCTCGGCCAGCTTGCGCACCTCGTCGGCGACAACCGCGAAGCCCTTGCCGTGCTCGCCCGCGCGAGCGGCCTCGATCGCCGCGTTGAGCGCCAGCAGGTTCGTCTGTTCGGCGATATCGTCGATGGTTTCGACGACCAGCCCGATACGCTGACCCAGCTTACCGAGCTCGTGGACCTTGCTCGCCGCGGTCTCGACGACCGCCTTGATGTCGGCCAGTGCGGTGGTTGTCTCGAGCACAGCACGAGTGCCGTGCTCCGCGGACGCCTTTGTCTGCTCGCTCGCCGCGGCAACGCTGCGCGCATTGGCGGCGACTTGCTCGACGCCGGCGGCCATGCTCGCGGCCGTCGCCGACGCGACCTGCGTCTGACGTGCCTGATCCGAGGCGCCGCGGGCGATGCCGTCGATCGCCTGACCCAGCTGACCGACCGCGGCGCTGGTCTCCTGCGCCGAACGGCTGGTGTCCTGCGCACCGGTCGCCACGTTCTGGATCGCCTGATTGACTTGCTGGACCGCCGCGCCGGTCTGGCTGGCGGCACTGCCCAACTGTCCGGACGTGTCGGCCAGACTCATTGCTGAGGCCTGGACCTGGCCAACCAGCTCGCGCAGGTTGCGGCTCATGTCCGCGAACGCCGCGCCTGTCTCCTGCAGACCATCGATCATAGCGTTGAAATCGTTCGCCATCGCGCCGATCTCGTCCTGACTGCGGACGTCAACGCGCGTCGCCGACACCGTGACCTCTTGGGTCAGGTCGCCGTTGGCGAGCGCCTTGGCCACGTCGGCAAAGCTCGCCAGGTCCTCACGTGCAATCCGCTGCGCAGCCGACGCGACTTTGGCGACCGCGCCGCTGATGCCGCTCGCCAGCACGAAGCCGATGACGCTACCGGCCGCGATCGCAGCCGCAAGCAGACCGATGGTGATGTACATGCCGCTCTTGAACGTCGCGGCGATCTCCTCGTTGAGACTCAGGGCCTCGCGATCGTTCACGTCGATCAAGTGGGCTAGAGAATCGTCGACCGCCGCGTACAGGGGCGCGGCCTTGTCGAAATAGAGCTTGATCGCCCCCTGCGGGTCGCCCGCCGCGGCCAGCTTGTGCACGCCACGGAACGCTGCCTGGTAATCCCGCCACGTGGACTTGTACGTCACAAGGCCCTTCGTCTCATCCTCGACGAGATAGGTCGCTTCGTACGCGGCGATCAGCTGGTCCATGTGCGCCGCGTCCTTTTCGGACGTCGCCGGATAGCCGTCGCGATTCTTCGCCGATTGGTCCGTGATGGCGCGCTGAATCTGACTGTCGATGTCGCCGAGGTCGGCGCGTGCCTGCGCCAGGTCGCGAATCGGCACCACGCGGTCCGCATACATCGACCCGGCTTTGTCATTGACATTTTTCAGGCTGTACACGCCAGTGGCGCCGACAACGGCGGCCAGACACAACACGGTGCCAAAACCGGCGAGCAGTTTGACTCGAATCCCGAGCTTCATTCGTTCCTAGATCCCCTAACTTCGCGTCCATGCGGCACGCAGTTCAGCAGTTATCGAGATGTGGCAGTTGCTATCCCATACGCCAGGTGGCGTATTTTCGCAGGTGGTGCCTCAGTCGGTACGAATGGCCAGGCCAAGCTCGGACGCTCGGACAGCCGCCTGGGTACGATCGGCCACCGCCAATTTCTTGAGAATGTGCTCGACGTGTTTCTTGACCGTGCCTGCGCTGAGTCCGAGCGCCAGGCCGATTTGCCGGTTGGTTTCGCCTCGACTCAAGCGCTCCAGCACCTCACGTTCGCGCTTGCTCAGCGCTTTGGCCAGCTGGGCGGAGGCAATCTGGGCATCAGTTTGATGTAATGACCCGAGCAGATCGTGGTGGCGGCTCTGCGCGTGCTGCAGCTCGCCGAGCAGCCGATCGTTCTCGCGCACACTGGACTGCAGATCCGACAGCAGCTGCCGCTCGCGCGTGATGTCCGTAAACACCGCGACCGCGCCATTCAGTTCCTGGTCGTGATAAAGCGGCACGGCCGAAACCTGCATGCGCAGGTCCTCGTTCGAGTCGGGGCGCCGCACGCGTACTTCCAACTTGAACACCACTTCGCCGCGCAGGGCCCGCGCTGTCGGTGTCTGGTCCGGCGATAGTTTGCGACCACTCACCGGCTCAAAGAGCTCCAGCCCCTCAATGTCACGCAGCCGAATACCGCGGTGGTCCGCGCCAGTGGTGCCGAGCCGCCGACCGTGCTCGTTGAGCAAGATGATGCGGCCCGCGCCATCGAGAACCAGGACCCCGCATGGCAAGAATTCCAGAATCGTTGCCAGTCGCGCCTGCTCGACCTGGGCGCGTTGACGCGCGACGGCGACGTCCAGCAGCGCCGCGATTGGCGTCGCCAACAGCTGCAGCGCCTGAATGTGCTCGGGCGCGCACGCACCGGGGTCGACAAAACGCACCGCCAGCACGCCGATGGTTCGCTCGGCCAGCCGCAGTGGGACCGCCGCTGCGCGTTTGACGCCTGCTTCGACCAGCTCTGACAATGCGCCGGTCCAATGCTGATAGTCGTGCACCACCTCTGGTTCACCGCTCACAAAGGCACGACCGATCGCAGCCTCGCCAGGCGCCAGCACTTCCCGAAGCTCCAGGCCACTGTTATCGTCGAACGTTAGCCGCAGCACGCCAGCGTCGGGATCCCACAGGTAGACGACCACGTCGTCGGCCCCGAGAAGCGCGCGCGCACTACGGGCGACCACGCCTGCCACGCCCTGAGCATCCCCCGTGTCGGCGACCGACACGGCGATCGCGCGCACGGCGTCGAGGATGTGGACGGGATCCAGATCGGGCCTGCTGGTGCTGCCCGACGTCATGTTGGATAGCCTAGGGCTTGGGGTTCGCGTTGTGCGAGCTGTGCGACGCCGACGGCGCCCATGTGGACCATGGCGCGGTGGTCGCAATTTCGCGAAGTTGCGTCCCGAGTTTGCCGCGCGTCGTTGACCAGTGTGCCGCGGTCTGTTATTGCAAGTACCGCCGTGCGCCTGCTCGAACGCCAGGAGTCCCTCGATCAGCTCCACTCCATCCTTTCTGAGGTTGTCGCCGGCCAGGGCCGGCTCGTCCTGCTGGGCGGGGAGGCCGGTGTGGGCAAGTCCGTGCTCGTGCAGCACTTCGCACAGTCCGTTCGCGACCACGCCCGTGTGCTGATCGGCGCCTGTGACACGCTCTCAACGCCGAGCGCCTTAGGCCCGGTGCTCGACATCGCCGTGCTCGACCCGTACTTCTACCACTAGCCCGACCGCGGACCACTCGTCGTGGTCCACTGTGGCGTGTGCCGTCGCCTGCAGCCAGAGCGAACGACGTGGCAGGCGCGCCAAATACAGGTGTGCGGCGGTCGATCCGCTATACTGCGCCAACTAGTACGAATCGGCGGCTCGTCATGAGCGCTGTGGCGCTCTTCAGCCCCTTCCTGTCGCGCTGACCGTCTCGACTGTTGTATTTCGCGGCCCAACCACGTTCCGGCCGCCATGGAGTCAGCGCCATTACTACGCATCTATCCACGCGGGCGACGTCGTTCGCCCAGCTTTCCTTGTTGCCGCCGCTGCGGCGCGTGCTCGACACCCAGGGCATCACGACCCCGACGCCGATCCAGGCCGAGGCTATCCCGCCGCTGTTGGCGGGACGAGACCTGATTGGCCAGGCACGTACGGGGTCGGGCAAGACGCTTGCTTTCCTGCTGCCGCTAGTGACACGCGTCGATCCTCGAGCGCGCGGCGTGCAAGCCCTCGTCCTGGTCCCCACGCGTGAGCTGGCGATCCAGGTCGGCGCCGTGCTTGGCCCGCTGGCCAGTGCGCGCGGCCTGCGACACACGCTGCTGTACGGAGGGCGCTCGCTCGGGCCCGAGCAGCGTGCACTCAGGAGCGCGCAGATCATCGTCGGCACCCCAGGCCGCACCCTCGATCATCTGCGCCAGGAAAACCTGTCGCTGCAACGACTCTCCGTCCTGGTCCTCGACGAGGCTGACGAGATGCTCGACCGCGGCTTCGCGCCCGACGTGGAACGCATTCTTGCGTTCGCGGCCCGCACGCGCCAGACGGCCCTGTTCTCGGCCACCCTGCCCAAGTGGGTGGCCACGATTGCGGCCCGGCACGTGCGCCAGCCGATCAACGTTCGGGTCGACGCGGACACGCCGGCCGAGCCGTCCATCGAGCATGTGGTCTATGACCTGCAGCCCGAGGCCAAGCTTGGTGCCTTGCGCACGCTGCTCGATCAGCGCGGCACGGACCCGGTGATCGTCTTCGGTCGGACCAAGCACGGTGTCAAGAAGCTCGCGCGACGGCTCGAGGAGCTCGGCTATCCCGCCGCCGCACTGCAAGGCAATCTCAGCCAGAACGCGCGCGAACGAGTCATGGCCGGCTTTCGCTCGGGCGCGGTGCCCATCCTGCTCGCCACGAACGTCGCGGCACGCGGGCTCGATGTACCCGGCATCAGCCAGGTGATCAACTACGAGCTGCCCGAATCAGCTGAGTGGTTCACCCATCGCGTCGGTCGCACCGGCCGCATGGGCCGCGGCGGCGAGGCGATCACCTTCCTGACCCCCGATGACAGCGTCAAGTGGCGCCAGATCGAACGCGCCCTGGGCCGCAAACTCATTCGCCGCCCCTGGAGCTCGTTAGTAGCTCCTAAATAAGGTCCAACTCCTGAGGCCGAAGGCGTTCACGCGATGGATCCTGCGCATGGCCCGCCACATCCGCCGCTAGCCGGACTAGCATGTCTGAACTCGAGCGGTGGGATTCCTCGACTCGGCCAAAGTCCAGGCCAAGCGGCTCAAACGCGAGACGTACGCGCTGTACTTCGTTGCACGTGACCCACGCACGCCGTGGTATGCCCGGCTACTGTGCGCTGCCGTGGTCGCCTATGCCCTGA
>DASXRR010000019.1:0-2697 GCA_036506475.1 Chloroflexota bacterium | reverse complement strand
ATCTCCTCGTCACGTCCGATGAGCGGCGTCGGCGGCACCGGCAGCCGCACCCGCGCCGCTGCGCGAGCCGACGCGGCCGGTGGCACTGGACCAGCTGCGTGCGGCGGCGCGCCCGAGCCGCTGGGGGCGAGGTCCAGGGCCTGTGCGCGCAGCGGTACAGCCGCCTGGAGCGCCGCCCGCTCGTCGGCTGACAGTCCGAGCGCCTCGGCGATGGCCGCCACCGTGTGGGGGTAGGGCTGACGGCGCCGATCCTCCTCCAGCGCGCCGATGGTGGCCACGCTGAGGCCGGCGCGCTCGGCCAGCACCTCTTGGGTCATGCGCGCCCGCAGGCGGAGCATCCGCAGCCGCCTGCCAAACGATGGCTCCTGCTGCCAATCCGGTGCGGGGCGGCCGTCGTCCATGGGCTGGGGCGCGCGCATGCGCGGCAGTCTACCGGCCGCTCGGGCGCCGCCCAGGACCCCAAGACGAGGGGTCAGACGAGGGGCAAGTCGAGGGGTAAGTGTCGGTGGGAATCGAGCCCGATCGCTGGGATGCTGGCGATGCGAGGACGCCGCCACACCCGACCGGTCGGACAACGGCCCCGCCCTCACATCCCAGCCCATCAGCCAATCCAACACGGGGGTTCGTCATGGACGCGCTACTGGTCCTCAGTCTGTTCCTGCTTCTGGCGCTGCTGGCCGCACGGTTCGGCCACGACAGCCGCGAGCAGCCGGCCTCCAGTGAGGAGGCGTTCGCCCGCCAGGGTTTTCTCCAAGCCTGGCACGGAGACCTGCCGTGAACCCGCTCGACGCGTTGACACATCACCATCAGGAGACACATCCCATGCCGCAGTCACTCGGACGCTCACACGGCGCACTCTGGCGGCTCGTGCGGCCAGCCGCGCTCGTCAGCTCGGCGCACGGGCTCGCTCTGGCCGCCGTCGCGGCCCTCGCGTGCATCTTCGGCCAGCCGGCCACGTCCGCGGCGGCGTGCGCCGCGATCGCCGGCTCGATAACCGCGGATTGTACCTACGACAAGCATCCGCATTGGATGGCCGACAACGCGAATGTGATCGGTCAGCGGCCGTTGAGCCAAGTGGTACTGCCAGGCTCCCATGATTCCGCAACGGCCTTTGTGAATCCCCTCTTTGGGTCGCTGGCGCAGGTGCAGAGCTTGACCGTCGGCGAGCAGCTCGATAACGGTGTGCGCATGTTTGACCTGCGCTTCTGTGACAGATCCGGCAGCTTCGTCGATGTAGTCGCCTGCCATGGGGCCGTTCAGTCGACGGAGTCTGTTGATGACATTGTCCAGCAGATCGCGAACTTCACGTTCGCATCAGGCAACGACAAGGAGATTCTCTACCTCAATTACAACTGGTATGGGACCGCGGACGCCTTTCAACAGCGCGCGCACGCCTGCGACGCGTTCATGAGCCGCTTCTATGGGATTCTCATCCCTAACAATCTGCAGCGTGGCGCCGACACCTCGCTGAATGAGTTCTGGAGCGACTCCAGCAAGCGGCGCATCATCGCCAAATTCGGCGGTGGCGTGTGCGCGGCGGATTTTTCGAACAACCCGCTGCACAAGGTCTATGACTGGTCGACAGAGTCGGTGGGCCATCTACTGATCCAACCCGCCAGCGGGACCGACAGCCCATTCGCAGACGCGGTCATCGCCGCCATGACGGGCGACCTCAACACGTACCGCGGCTGGCCGAAGTCTCAGCCGCCGAGCGGATGGGCTGATAACGTCACCTGGAAGCTGCAGGGGCTATCCTCCCTGACCCACGACGCAAGCGTGTACCTCGGGGCGAAGAACGCGGGCAATGCCACGCTGAGCTGGCTGGAAACTCAATGGAATGAGCCCGCAAACGGCATTCGTGGCGTCTTCAGCACGATCGACGGTGATTACGTGCAGGTCACGAATATGGTGGGTCGCGCCATCGGCATGAACCAGAGCGCGCAGGGGCCGACGATCAGGGAACCGCAAGCGTGGCTGGCGAGCGGTGGCCCGTTCCTCGCCTCGGGCAGCTGGGCAAATGGCCCCGTGCAGGTCCAATTCGACTGCAACCCCGGGTTCACCCCGCCGGCGGGCTGGTCCTCGTCGACCCAGACGACCCTGACTCTCACCTTCGACGACGCGAACAGGCCAATGAGCTCCGACTCGAATGGGAAGAACCCGGCCTACTGGCCGTCGGCCGATCTGATCATCGGCGACGATGGGGCGCATGTCGTCTGGGCCTATTGCGACAACCCCCTCTACCTGCGCGCGTGGAGCTTCTTCAACTTCAACATCGACAGCAAGCCGCCCACGATCACCGCCAGCGCCACCAATGCCGACGGCACCGCCTACGCGGCCGGCACCTCGACGAGCCAGCCGGTGACAGTGCACTTCACGTGCGCTGACCAGGCGGGCCTGTCCGGAGTCGCATCCTGTCCGCAAGATCAGGTGTTCACGACCGCGGGCACCTTCACCGCCTCGGGCAGGGCCACGGACAAGGCCGGCAACAGCGCGAGTGCGAGCTTCGGCCCGATCCAAGTGGTGGCAACCACGCCAGTGAGCGTGTCGGTCTCAGGCTCCTATGTCAGCGGCATGCCGCGCGCGCTGTTCACGTACGCCACCAACCCAGCGGGCGTGGCGCTCATGGGTACACTCTCGTGCACTCATGTTGGCGAACCCAACAAGTACAACCTGGCGATCGATGCGCACCTGAACCTC
>DASXRR010000018.1:0-13589 GCA_036506475.1 Chloroflexota bacterium | reverse complement strand
CGACGTCGCCATGCGCGTCACCGAAGACGCTATCCAGGTCCTCGGCGGCTACGGCTACATCCGCGACTTCCCCGTAGAAAAATGGCACCGCGACGCCAAGATCTACCAGATCTGGGAAGGCACCGCCGAGATACAGAGATTGGTTATCGCCCGCGAGCTCACCGGCCGCGCCCTCTAGTCGCGCGCCGCTAGCATCTAACACTGTCCGAGGATCGTTCCTTTGGCAGCGTCGTCGGAGAGATTCGTGCAGGCATCCAGCGCCGAGCGCGGACCTTGGCCGAGCCTGCTCCTCAACGCCGACTGCCCCTGGGCTGTCTGCCAGCTCCTGACCGCCCAGGGCGTCGCGACCGTGCCTGCGCTGGCCGTGACAGCCGTGGTTCCCCGTGGCTGGCACTGTGCTCGGGTGAGTGCGGGCACGGCGGCCAGAGGTTCTGGGCGTCCTGTCGCTCGTGCTCACCGGACTCGGCCTGGTGGTCGCCCTGGCCACCGACAATCCGCTGGTCGTCCTGCTCCGCGGCTCCGTCTCGCGCTGCGTATTCGCGCTGTTGTGCTTCGGCTCGCTCGCAATCGCTCGTCCGCTGATGTTCTATGTCGCTCGTCAGTTCACCAGCGGATGGGACCGCGTCTCGCCACGCGATGCGTGCGGATCACCGTGGCGTGGGGCTGTTGGCTCCTCGCCGAGGCCGCGGGACGTGCGCTGGCCGCCCTGCTCCTGCCCATATCAACGTTACGGGCCATATGGCCAGTGGTCGCCAACGTGGGCACCTTCGCGATGATCTATTGGAGCACGACGTACGGCCGCTCGCGAGGATTGCCAGACTAGGACACAAGCGCGGCCGCGTGGCGGACGAGGGCGCAGGCGGTGGCTTCGTGGCCGGCGAAGCGCTCGTCGCGCGTTTGGCCGACCTTCCAGCGGTAGAAGATCTGCTGGCAGATGACTGCCAGTTTGAAGTAGGCGAAGGCCAGGTACCAGTCGAGGCCCGAAAGGTCGCGGCCGCTGAGTGTCGCGTACAGGGCGGCAACGTCGTGGCGGCGAGGAAACGTGGGCTCAGAGGTGACCGAGGTCAATCCGCCCAGCAGGGCTTCATCGCCCGCCTCGGTCCAGTACACCAGCAGCGACGCGACGTCGGACAGTGGATCGCCGACCGTGGCCATCTCCCAGTCGAGGACGGCGGTCATGCGGGTCGGGTCGTCGAGATCGAGCAGGACGTTGTTGAGCTTGTAGTCGTTGTGGATCACTGTCGCCGGCGGCGAAGCGGGCAATCGCTCGATGAGCCATGGCGCCAGGCGGTCGAGCTCGGGCAGCTCGACCGTTCGGACGCGAGAAAAACGCTCTAGCCAGCCTTTGACTTGCCGCTCCATGTAGCCGTCGGGATGGCCGATCTCGTCCAGGCCAGCTGCGTGCCAATCGACGGCGTGGAGCTCGACCAGCCCCCGAATCAGTGTGCTGGCGATCGCCTGGTGCAGCTCGGCCGAGCGCGGGAACCCCTCTGGCAGCTCGGCGTCGAGGACCAGCCCATGGCGGCGCTCCATCACGTAGAACGGTGCGCCAATGACCGACGTGTCTTCACACAGCGCAAACGGCCGCGGCGCCAGCGGAAACACCGGGTTGAGCCGGGCCAGGATGCGGTACTCGCGCGCCATGTCGTGCGCGCGCGGCGCAACGGGTCCCAAAGGCGGGCGCCGCAGCACCGCTTCCCAGTCGCCCGAACGCAGCAGGTATGTCAGATTGGAATGGCCCGCGGGAAACTGCTCCGCCGCCAGGTCAGTCGACGGCAGGCCTGCCTGACGTAGAAAAGCCGAAACAGCGTCCAGCGAGAACCGTTCGTCGGCCCGCACTGGGATCGTGTCGAGCACCGAAGCACTCAGCTTTCAGCGATCAGCTATCAGCGACGACCAACTGCGACCGGCGACGCGGCAGCCGAACCCGTATCACCGTTCGCTGCTGGCTGCTGACCGCTGACGACTGAGTGCTGCTTGAACTCCTTCAAAATCTGGCGCGCGACGACCATCCGATGCACCTCGTCGGGCCCGTCGTAGATACGCGCCGCCCGCGCCTCGCGGTACCAGCCCTCCAACGGGGAATCCTGAGAAAACCCCAGCGCGCCATGCACCTGAATAGCCCGATCGAGCACTTCCTGCAGCACGCGCGCGCCGACGAACTTGATGATCGAGATCTCTTTCCGCGCGTCGTCGCCTCGATCCATCTTCCACGCCGCGTGCAGCGTCATCAGCCGGAAGCCGTGGAGCTCGGCCGCCGAGTCGGCGATCCAGTTCTGGATCGTCTGAAAATCGGCCAGCTTCTGTCCGCGCGTCTCGCGCGACGTCGCCCGGGCGAGCATCAGCTCGAAGCTGCGCTGGGCCACGCCGATCCAGCGCATGCAGTGCGTGATCCGCCCGGGCCCGAGGCGCGCCTGGGCCAGGGCAAAGCCGCCGCCGCGCTCACCGAGCATGCTGTCCGCGCGCACCCGACAATCCACGAACCGCAGCTCGCAGTGACCGCCCTCGCTGTGCTCGCCCATGACCGGCACTTCGCGCACGAACTCATAACCCGGCGTGTCCGTCGGCACGATGAACATGCTCGTGCGCCGATGCGCCGGCGCCTCAGGGTCGGTGACCGCGAAGACAATCGCAAAGGCGGCGCCGTGGGCGTTGGTGATGAACCATTTGTGGCCGTTGAGGACCCACGCGTCGCCAGCCCAAACAGCAGTGGTGCGAATCAGCGTCGGGTCCGAGCCCGAGACCTCGGGTTCGGTCATCGCGATACACGAGCGCACCTCATCGGCAACCAATGGCTCGAGGTAGCGACGCTTCTGCTCGGGCGTGCCCGCCAGCCACAGGATCTCGGTGTTGCCCGTATCGGGCGCCGAGGTGCCGAAGATGCGCGGTGCGATCGGACTCCGCCCGAGCAGCTCGTTGATCAGCCCGAGCGTGACGTTGCCCATACCCAGGCCGCCCGCCTCACGCGGCAGGTGCGCCGCCCACAAGCCCTCGGACTTCACCCGTCTCTGTAGCTGGCGCAGCAGCTCGCGCGGCAGGCCGCGGTGCGGCACCGACTGCGATTCGTTGGGATACACGAGCTCGTCCATGAGCGCGCTGACGCGCTCCACGACGCGCTGCTGTTCGGGCGACGGGCTAAAGTCGTACACGCCGCCAGCTTACCCACACCCGCGGAAAATTGAGCGCACTCGTGCTCGAACGCTGTTCTACAAAAAACTTCATCAGACTCGTTGCGTGTGCTGGCGACCGAACAGTCCCGATGGCCGAACAACGAGCAACACGACGATGAGCAAGAGCGACAGAGCCAGGCGGAGGTCCGCCAGGCCTGGGACATAGGCGCCGATCAGTGCCAGCACCACACCCAGCGACAGTCCGCCGACCACCGCGCCGAGCGGGCTGTCGATGCCACCCAGCACCGCCGCCGCGAACGCATAGACGATGATGCTCTGCATCATGTTCGGCTCGAGCAGGACCACCGGCGCGACGAGCACGCCAGAGACGGCGCCTACAGCGGAGGCCAGGCCCCAGCCCAGTCCGAGCATCAGCCCCGTGCGCACGCCGAGCAGTTGCGCCACTTCCGGGTAGAGGGCCGCCGCGCGCATCGCCAGGCCGAGCTTGGTGTGGTTGAACAGAACGTACAGCAGTCCAAGCATCAGCACGCTGACACCGATAATGCCGAGGTTCTGGATCGAGATCAGGATGCCGCCAACGTCGATCGGCCGGGCCGGGAACGGCGACGGAAACGAATGCGGCGAGTACCCCCAGACAAAGCCAGCGATCGAGTTGACGATCTGGAACAGCGCCAGGGTCACGATCAGGATGATCAGCGGCGAGCCACGCTCGAAATGCCGCACGACCAGGCGCTCGATGGCCAGCGCGCCGACGAACGCCAGCACAATGGCGATGGCCACCGACAGCGCGTACGGCAGCTGCAAGCTGTCGAGGAACACCCAGCAGATGAAGGCCGCGAACATCGCGAACTCACCCTGGGCGAAGTTGATCAGGCCCATCGCCTGATAGATCAGCACCAAGGCCAGCGCCAGGCTGGCATAGATGCCGCCCGCGGCCACGCCCGCGATGACCTGCTCCAGCAGCTCCTTCATCCCGCGACCGACCTACCCCCCATACGGTCCGCCCGGGAGCTGACCACTGACCACTGAGCCACTGACCACTGGTTAGTACCCGAGGTACGACCGGCGCACGCCGGCGTGCGCTTTGAGGTCGCTGCTGCTGCCTTCCACGGCTACGCGACCCGCTTCCAAAACGTACGCCCGACTCGAGATGTCCAAAGCGGCCACGGCATTCTGCTCGACCAACAGGACGCCCGTGCCCAGGTCACGATTGATCGTCGAGATCATGTCGAAGATGCTCTGCGCAATCATCGGCGCGAGGCCAAGTGATGGCTCGTCAAGCAACAGCAAGCGCGGTCGCGCCATCAACGCCCGAGCGATCGCCAGCATCTGTTGTTCACCGCCGCTGAGCGTGCCCGCGTACTGCTTGCGTCGCTCCTGCAGCACGGGGAAGTAGCCGAACACGCGCTCGACATCACGCGCGACCTCGCGGTCGCGGCGCACATATGCGCCGAGCTGGAGATTCTCCCAGACCGTCAGCTGGCCCATCGTGCCCCGCCCTTCGGGCACGTGCGCGATGCCCATCCGCGCGGCGTCCGATGGGTGGCGGCCCAGCAGCGACTGACCTTGAAACGTCAGCTGGCCAGCGCGCAAGATGGAACCGGAGATAGCCCGCAGCGTCGTCGTTTTGCCGGCGCCGTTAGCGCCCAGGATCGAGACGATCTCGCCCTCGTCAACGCGCAGGTCCACCGAGTGCAGCACCGGCCGCTGGCCATAGCCCGCGGTTACGGACGACAGCTCAAGCAGCGGCACCGGCTGTGCCTGCCCCTAAGTACGCCTCGATCACGGCCGGGTTCGTCCGGACTTCATCCGGTGAGCCCTCGGCAATCTTGCGTCCGAAGCTCAATACGACCACGTTGTCCGAGATCGACATGACCAGGTTCATGTGGTGTTCGACCAGCAGCACGGTGAGATCGAACGCATCGTGAATCCGTCGGATGAGCTCGCTGAGATCGCGCAGGTCGGTGTGCGTTAGCCCACCCGCGGGCTCGTCGAGCAGGAGCAACCTGGGGTGTGACACGAGGGCGCGCGCCAGCTCGACCCGCTTCTGGACTGCGAAAGGCAGCATGGCGCAGTATGCGCCCGCCATCGACCGCAGGCCCACGACATCAAGGGCAGTCAGCGCTCGCTCGTGCGCCTCATGCTCGGCTGTGCGCGCCCTCGCCAGCCGCAATGCGGAAGCGAAGGTATCGCTACGCGTGTGGGCGTGATCGCCGACCAGCACGTTGTCGAGCACGGTCATGCGCTGAAACAGCGCCACGTTCTGGAAGGTGCGCGCGATGCCCAGTCGAATGACCTCGTGGCGCTTGAGGCGCAGCAGCTCCTGACCATCGAAATTGATGCTGCCGCTCGACGGCTGATACAGCCGGCTGACACAGTTGAAGAAGCTCGTCTTGCCCGCGCCATTGGGTCCGATCAGGCCGACGATCTGCCCGCGCTGGATGTCGAACGACACGTCGTCCAGCGCCAGCACGCCGCCGAAGCGCAGCGTGAGATCCCGCACCGCGAGCAGCGGCGCCGCGCGGTCGTCACTCACGGCGTAGCCAGCCAGGCTTCCACATGACCCCCCTGGGTCTCCCTTCCTTTGGACGCCGGTGGCGCGAGGACAGTGACCGCCTGATGCCGTTGCCGCCCCCGAGCCTGCCGTAACCGGCCTGATGCCGCGCAAGCGTCGCTGGTCCGATTCCCCTTGACTTTCCACATGCTTGACGCCGGTGGCGCGCGCAGCGCGAGGACAGCGACCGCCTGATGCCGTTGCCGCACAACGAGCCTGCCATTCGAACCCATGAAACCTGGCGTACCGTCCCCGTCAGGGGAATTTGATCTGCCCGCGCACGTCGATCGGCTGACTGATCGGCTTGTACGTGCTGCTCGCGGCGTCGAACTTGGCCACGTACTCCTGAGTAATCGTGTAGCGGTCCGTCGCCGAGTTCTTGATCGAGATGCCGCCGAACATGAACGGGTTATCCGTCTCGCTGAAAACCAACAATTGTTCCATCAAATTGGCCCGCGTCAGGTTCGGCCCGGCCTTCTTAAGCACGTCGACGAGTGAGTACGCCGTGGCCATGCCGTAGATGTTGAAGGCGTCTTCGGGCTTTCCGTCGGAGTAATACTTGGTCATGATCTGCTTGTAGAGCTGGATGCCTGGATCGTTGGCTTGCCCGGGATCAGCTGGGTCCTTCAGATAGCCAACCGTGACCAGCCCATCGACCGCGGCAGGGTCGCCCGCGGCCTTCTGCGCCGCCTGGATGTACGGCACCGGGTTCGACACCGCGTTCAAGTAGATCGTCGGCTTCCAGCCGGCTTGAAACGCCGAGACAAGGGTTTTGATTGTCGGCGACGGCGTCTCGAACACAAACAACGTGTCCGCCCCAGAATTCTTGAGCTTGAGGATCTGGGAATTCACATCGGGCGCGCCGGCGTCGTTGCTCTCTTTGGCGACGATCATGTCGGCCTTGCTGCCCAGGCCTTTGACCAGGCCGTCGAGGTAGTCCTGGCCGTAGTCGTCGTTCTGATAGATCACGCCGATCTTGGCGCTGGGCGTGTTCTTCAGGATGTACTGCGCATAGATCAGCGATTCGCCCTGGTAGACGGGCTGCCAGCCGAACGTGTAGGGATACTTGTCGAACTCAGCGGAGAACGTCGTCGCGCCGGTGGCCACGAAGACCTGCGGCACCTTCTTCGAGTTCAAGTACTCGCGCACCGACGTCTGCGCTTGCGTGCCCAGGCCGGCGTACATGATGAATACCTGGTCCTGTTCGACGAGCTGCTTGGTCAGTGGGACCGTCTGGGCCGGGTTGTAGGCGTCGTCGAGGTACTTGTAGTTGATCGACCGACCGTTGACGCCACCGTTGTCGTTGACATAATGGAAGTAGGCGTCTGAGGCCTTGGCGATCGTGCCGTACGCGGCAGCGGGACCACTCAATGGGTCAGTGCCGCCGATCAGGATGCTGTCCTTGGTGACGCCGACGTCGCTTGCAGTCAATGCGGCAGCCGCGGCCGTCGTTGGCTTGGCGGCGGCGGCAGGCGCCGTGGTAGGCGCGGTAGTCGGTGCCGCGGCCGGCGCAGTCGTCGGCTTCGGCGCAGCGGCCGGTGCGGTAGTCGGAGCCGCGGCCGGTGCTGTCGTTGGCGCGGCCGGCGCGGGTGTACCGCTCGAGCAGGCGACCAGCGCCAGGCCGAGGACAGCAATCAAGGCGGCGCGAATGCTTGTGAATCTCACCCTCGAATTCACTCCCTTCCGTCGAAAAGAAACCGGCTCACACCGGGCTGGGTGTGGCTGGCGCGGCGGCTTCCTCGCTGCGCGCCGTCCGTGGTAGCCGCGGCACCACCACACGGCGGTAGACGTCGCCCAGCACGCCCACCACTCCACCCCGCGCCAGACCCAGCACCACCAACAAGAGCACGCCCTGCACGGCCCCGGGCGCCGCGTTCGCAAGTTGTTTGCTGACTGGCAGCAGGAATTGCTGGGCGAAGATCGGCAGGAACTCGAGCAGCAAACCGCCAATGACGGCGCCGCCAATCGTGCCGATGCCGCCCACGACCGCGCCCACGAGCAGCGCCACCGACAGCTGGAATGGAAACGCGTCGGTGCTGACGAACGCCGTGGCCAGGCCATACAGCGAGCCGGCGATGCCCGCGTACGCGGCGCTCAACGCAAATGCCAGCATCTTGTAGTAGCCGACGTTGACGCCAAAGGCCGAGGCAGCGAGCTCGCCGTCGCGGACCGCGCGCCACGCCCGACCGGTCCGGTCGCCCAGGATGTTGCCCGCGAGCAGGAACAGGATCAGGGCCGTGCCCAAACACAGCAGATAGAAGAACTGATCGTCGCTGAGCATGCTCGTCGGCGACGTCACCGGCGCCAGGCTCAGCCCTTTGACGCCGCCCGTCAGACTGGTCTGCTTCTTCAACAGATCGGGCGTCGCGACGCCCAGTGCAAACGTCGCCAGTCCGAGGTAGATGCCCTCCAGGCGGGCCGCCGCCACCCCGATCGCATAGCCCAGCAGCGCACACAGCAGTCCGGCCAACGGGATCGTCAGCACGTACGGAATGTGCAATGAGCGCACGCCGACCGCCGTCGTGAACGCGCCTATCGCCATGAATGCGCCATGGCCGAGCGAGATCTGGCCCGAATAGCCAGTCAGGATGTTCAAGCCAAGAATGGCGATCGCGAAAATCAGCGCGTAGGCGAAAACCAGTGTCTGAAAACCACTGACGGCGAACGGGATCGCCAGCCCAATCATCACCAGGGCGACCAACGGCAGGTTGGTCGGAATGGCGGACTTCAGCCTGCTACCCCTGCGAGCGCGACGCTGCGCCACGCATAGCTCATCGACCCTACCCTACAGTCCTCCCTCCACACGCCCTCCACAGGACGTACGGGTGTGTCCACCCCAACGAACGTTGGGACGTTATCAAGGACCCGGCGAGGTGACAAGTAACAGCACATTGCCGCGCGTGTGATAATCGCGCCTGCTATGGCACGTCTGAGTGTTGGTGATACCGCTCCTGAGTTCGAGTTGCCCGTCCGTGGCAAGGAGACGGTCAGCCTGTCCTCGGCGCTGGCCAACGGGCCGGTTGTCTTGCTGACCTACATCTTCGATTTCAGCCCTGGTTGAACGAACGAGCTTTCCGAGTTCGGAAAAAGGATCGAACAGTTCCGTGCTCTGGGCGCCCAGCTAATGGGCATCAGTGTCGACTCCACCTGGGCCCACGACGCCTGGCGCGCGCAACTCGGCTTGCCCGATGACCTGGTGCTGCTGAGCGACTTCAATCGCGATTTCGGTCAGGCGTACGACCTGTCTTATACGAGCGCGTCTGGCCTGAAGGGCGTACTGCGCCGCAGTGTGCTGGTGATCGACCGGGATCAGCGGATCGTCTACCGTTGGGACGTACCCGACCCGCCGCGACTACCAACTGCCGACGAGGTGCTCGAGGCACTGCGCGGCTTACGCACCACAGTCTGAGCTCACCTGGGGAGAACGCTATGCGCGGCACAATGATGGATTTCCCGCTCACGTTGCAGCACATCTTCGAACGTGGCACGCGCCTGTTTCCCGATCGCGAGATCGTGACCGGTGGCTTGCAGGGGGAGCACCGCTATACCTATCGCGACTTCGCCGAGCGGGTCCATCGCGTGGCCAACGCGCTCCAAGGCCTGGGTTTGCAGCCCGGCGAGCGAGTTGCCACGTTCGGCTGGAACCATCACCGCCACCTGGAGCTGTACTTCGCCGTGCCCATGCTCGGCTCGGTGCTGCACACGCTCAACATTCGCCTGTTCCACGATCAGCTCACCTACATCGTCAATCACGCGGCGGACCGCTTCATCGTCGTCGACCGCACGCTGTTGCCCGTCATTCAGAAGCTGGCGCCGACCTTCACCTCGGTCGAGAAGATCATCGTCATTGACGATGGTGGCGACGTGGACACGGGTGACGCGCTCGACTACGAAGCGCTTGTCGCGGGTGGCGCCACGCACTGCGACTTTCCACGTCTCGACGAGAACGAAGCCGCCATGATGTGCTACACGTCGGGCACCACCGGTAACCCGAAGGGCGTGGCGTACAGCCATCGAGCGCTCACCCTGCACTCGTTTGGCGTCTGCCATGCCGACACGATCGCGCTGTCCGAGCGCGACACGGTCATGGCCATGGTGCCGATGTTCCACGCCAACGCCTGGGGTTTGCCCTACGCGGCGGTGTTCGTCGGCGCGCGGCAGGTCTTCCCGGGCAATGCGATGCAGCCCGATCGCGTGCTGGCCATGATCGAACAGGAACACGTAACCCTGGCCGCGGGGGTGCCGACGATCTGGATGGGCTCGCTGCCGCTCTTGCAGGCGGGCAAATTCGACATCAGCTCGACGACGCGCATCGTGGTTGGCGGGTCGGCTGCGCCGAAGAGCCTGATCGCCGCCTATGACAAGCTCGGCTTGAACATCCTGCACGCGTGGGGCATGACCGAGCTGACGCCCATCGGCACCATCTCTCGTCTCCGCGCCGAGCTGTTGTCCGAGCCTGCCTCGACCCAATTGGATTTTCGCGCTCGTCAGGGTATGCCCGCGCCAGGCATCGAGATCCGCGTGTTGGACGGGGAAGGCAAGGACGTGCCATGGGACGGTCAGACGCTGGGCGAGCTCGTCGTGCGCGGGCCGTGGGTCACCGCCTCGTACTACAACGACGAGCGCTCTAGTGCGTCCTTTACAGCCGACGGCTGGTTCCGCACGGGCGACGTGGTGACCATGCAGCCGAACGGCTACATCGAGATCGCCGACCGGACCAAGGACCTGATCAAAAGCGGCGGCGAATGGATCTCCAGCGTCGCCCTGGAGAATGCGCTGATGGCCCATCCCAAAGTCCTCGAAGCCGCCGTCATCGCCATCCCCGATGAGCGCTGGTCCGAGCGCCCGCTGGCCTGCGTGGTCGCCCGCCCTGACTTTCGTGGCTCTTTGACGGAATCCGAGCTCAATGAGCACCTCGCGCGTGACTTTGCCAAGTGGTCCCTCCCCGAGCGCTACTTGTTTTTGGAAGAGCTTCCCAAGACCAGCGTCGGCAAGTTCGACAAGAAAGCCATGCGCCAGCAATACGCCGACACCTCATCCGCTGTCACCGCCTGAGCACAATCTCGTTCCCTCCTGACCAACCTCCCCGCTAGGGGTAAGCCGGCGCGCGGCGCGTGCATGACGGCGGCGCACGCATCAGCCCAGCCAGGCTCCTACTCCGCTATCATCTAGCCAGCAAATCCGACCAATTACCTAGGAATTAGGAACCACCAAAGCAAGATGGCCATCAGCACCCGCGACCAGGAGGTTCTCGACGCCCTGCGCGTCGTTCAGGATCCGGATCTTCACCGCGACATCGTCGCCCTCGGCTTCGTCCAGAACCTGAAGATCGAGACCTCAGGCGCCGTCGCCTTCGACGTCAACCTGACTACGCCCGCTTGCCCCGTCAAGGACCAGCTCAAGGCCCAGGCCAGGCAAGTCGTGGCCAACCTGCCGTGGGTGACGGATGTCCAGGTCACGATGACCGCCGTCACGCAGGCCGCCCGGGGCCAGGGCCAAACTACCCCGCTGATTCCCCAAGTAAGAAACGTGATCGCGGTCGCGTCAGGCAAGGGCGGCGTCGGCAAGAGCACCACAAGTGTGAACCTGGCGGTCGCACTGGCCCAGACCGGCGCCAGCGTCGGCCTCATGGACGCCGACATCTACGGCCCGAACGTCCCACTCATGATGGGCCTCAAGGAACGGCCCGAGGTCCACGGCGAAGAAGGCCACATCCACCCGGTTATGCGCTACGGCATCAAGCTCGTCTCGATCGGCTTCTTCCTCGACGAGCGCAAGCCCGTCATATGGCGTGGCCCGATGGTCCACGGCGCCATCCAACAGTTCCTGAGGGACTTCGAGTGGGGCGAGCTCGACTACCTCGTGGTCGACCTGCCCCCAGGGACAGGCGATGCATCGCTGAGCCTCTCCCAGCTCATCCCGCTCTCTGGCGTAGTCATCGTGACGACGCCGCAGGACGTAGCGCTCCAGGACGTGGCTAAAGGCATGGCCATGTTCAAGCAGCTCGAGGTACCCGTGATCGGCGTCATCGAGAATATGAGCTACTTCATCTGCACGAATTGCGACGAGCGCCACGAGCTGTTCGGTCGGGGCGGTGGCGAGCGCATTGCACAGGCCTTTGGTGTGCCATTCCTGGGCCAGGTGCCTATTCAGGCAAATGTGCGCACCGGCGGTGACGAGGGCCAGCCCGTCGTCATGGCCGATCCTGATTCCGCCGCCGCGTTGGCGTTCACTTCGGTCGCTGGCGCGGTCGCACGCCAGGTCAGCGTGCTCGCCTTCCAGCAGCGCGGCAACTTCATTCCGCTCGGCGGGCTCACCATCCGTAAGACCTAGCACCCGCTCACGGTGAGCGTGTCGAACCGTGCGCGGGTCAGACCCTCCGTTGTTGGAGGCGTGGTCGACGCGCTGCCCTTCATCCCGGGCGTACTGGTGCTCGGCGCCATCTGGGGCGCCAGCGCCGGCCCGGCGGGCATCGGTCCGCTGACGGCCATCGTCATGTCCGTCGTTGTGTGGTCGGGCGCCGGCCAGTTCGCTGCGCTGCCGCTGTGGCGCGATGGCGTCGGTATCGTCGCCGTCAGCGTGCTGCTGTTGAGCATGCGCTTTTCGCTGATGACCACGTCGCTGGCGCCACTGCTGGCCGAAGCGCGCCTGCCCTACCTGCTGCGCGCGCTGCTCGCGTTCACCATCACCGACGAAACCTACGCGCTGACCATGACGCGCAGAAGGGGGCGCATCGATCCGTGGTACCTGTTCGGCGCCTGGCTCCCGCTCTATCTGCCATGGATCGGGGGAACGGTGATGGGCGTGCTCATGGGTGCCCAGATCCCGCACGAGTGGCGTACCACGTTAGAAGCCATCTTCCCCATCGTCTTCCTCACCCTGACGGTGCTGGTCTGCACTGCCCGAACGCTGGCCATAGTCGCGCTCCTCGGTGGCGCCTTGTCGATCGTGTTCGCACTGCTCTTGCCGCCAGGCTGGAACGTCCTCCTCGCCGGTGTGCTGGCTAGCCTCGCCGGCCCGCCCTTGGAATCACGCGTAAGGCGTCGCAGCACATGACGCTGGGCGATTTCGCGGCCATCGTGATCACCTCGCTGGCCGTCTTCACACCGAAGGTCTTACCGCTCGTCCTGGTCGGCGACCGCCTCGCGCCACCGGTCCGACGCTGGCTCGAGTTCGTCGCGCCAGCGGTGCTGGCCGCGTTGGTCGCGCCGAGCATCTTCACCGCGGACCGTGCGATCGCCCCTCCACGCTGGGAGCTGCTGGCCTTCGGCGTGACCTTCGTGGTCGCCGTGATCACTCGCCGCATGCTCCCACCGGTTGCCGCTGGCCTGGCGGTATTGCTAGCCGTGGTCGTGCTGCGCGGCTAGCTCGCTAGTATTGATGGTGATGGACGCGCTGAGTGCGCTGTGGATCCTGGCCAAGGAGATGGGCAAGGGAGGCGGCGGCAGCACCGAAGAGCCCACGGTCTGTTTTACGCTGCTGCCGTTCGCGCTAGGTATCGCCTGGCTGGGCATCCAACGCCTCCGCCGCGCCCGTACGCGTCGCCCCGAGGCCGCCTAGATCGCGCGCGGGCCTGGGGTATACTTCGCGCGCCTGGAGGAAGGACGACCGCTCTTGACTCGCTCGTCGAGTCGGGAGAGGAAAGTCCAGACAGCATAGAGCGGGGTGCCCGGCGCAAGCCGGGGACGGCCTCTTCGGAGGTCGTACGGATAGGGCCACAGAGACGAGCCCGTGCCGCAAGGGACGGGGTGAAACGCGGTAACCCCCACCTGCTGCAACCTCAAGCATGGCCGATGACGCTCGCTCGCCGAGGCCAGGGTAGAGGGCACCGTGCCTCAGGCACGGACCCGACCCACCAGGTCGGGTAGATAGATGGTCGTCTAGAACAGGATCTGGCTTACTCC
>DASXRR010000017.1:0-4338 GCA_036506475.1 Chloroflexota bacterium | reverse complement strand
TCGACGAGCACATCGGGCGCGACGTGGCCGAGTTGTGCGTTCGACTGGACGGGCTGCCGCTGGCCATCGAGCTGGCGGCGGCCAGGGCACGCCTGCTGCGGCCGCGCGACATGCTCGCCCGCATCGCGCGCCAGATCGAGTTGCTGCGCAGCGGGGACGATCGTGGCGCGCGTCACCAGTCGCTACGCGCCGCCGTCGGGTGGAGCTACGACCTGTTGAGTGAGGCCGAGCAGCGCGCATTCCGCTGTCTTTCGGTCTTCGCTGGCGGCTGCTCGCTGGACGCCGCGGAAGCCGTGCTCGATCAGCCGGGTGCGCTCGACCTGCTGGCGTCCTTGCTCGACAAGAGCCTGGTTCGCAACGAACCCGGCCAGGCTGGCACCAGTCGTCTGCGCCAGCTCGAGACGATTCGAGCCTTCGGACTCGAGCAGCTTGCGGACAGTGGCGAGTCGGATATGGTCCGCGCTCGCCACGCCGCCTACTACCTGGCTCTGGCTCGACCGGAGTCCTGGGACGCGCTCGACCTGCCCGCGGCCGACTGGCTCGAAATGATCGCCCCGGAACACGACAACCTGCGCGCGGCGCTGCGCTGGTCTTTCGACCACGACCAGCGGCGGTTGGGGCTCGAGCTGGCGACCGCGTTACAGGGCTTCTGGATGGTGAGCGGCTACCTGCGCGAAGGCCTGAGTTGGATCGAGCAGGCGATCTCGCACAGCGAAGGCGCTTATCCTGAGGTTGAGGCGTGGGCGCGCCAGGCGGCTGGTCAACTGGCCTGGCGGCAAGGCAACTATGACCGCGCCGCGCAGCACTACGCGGCGGGCGTAGCGCTTCGACAAGCACGTGGCGATTCCTTCGGCGTGGCGATCGGGCGGCAGGGTCTGGCCTCGGTCGCGCGCGATCGCGGCGACGTGCGCGAGGCGATCGCGTTGTGGGAAGAGTGCGTCGCCGCCTTTCGCCAGTACCAGCACCAGGCGCGGACCGCGCGCGCATCGCTCAATCTCGCGATCGCGCTGCACCTGGACGGCCAGTCCGAGCGAGCGGTCACCCTGCTCGAAGAATCAGCCAGGGTGGCCGGCGACATTGGCCAGCACTGGGCGCAGGCCACGTCGCTGACCTATCTTGCGCTGATCGCGCTCGAGGTGCACAGCGATCGGTCGCGCGCGGCGGCGCACGTCCGCGCCGCGTTGCCGCTGGTGCCGCGGGTATCCGATGCTTGGGTAACCACGCATCTGCTGGAATTGGCGGCATGGCTCGCGGCTGGGTCAGACCAGTCAGCGTCCGTCGCGGCGCGCCTGTTCGGCGCGGCCGACGCGCTGCGTGAGCGGATTGGAGCCCGCCTGCACCCCGCGTTCGCGGTTGGCCGCGAGCGCTGGTTGAACGAGCTGTGGCAGCGCGAAGATCTCGACCTGCCGCTGGCCGAAGGCGCCGTTGCCAGCCTCGACGACATGCTGCGCTTGGCGATGAATGTGGCGCGTGAGCTGGCGCATAGGCCCATCCAGGCCGCGGATACGGTTCGAGACATACGCGTGCTCAGCGTTCGCGAGCGCGAGATCGCCGGCCTCGTGGCGCAGGGGATGACCAGTCGGCAGATAGCCGCGCTGCTCATTCTGGGCGAGCGCACGGTGGAAACCCATGTCGATCACATTCGCGCCAAACTCGGCGTGCGCTCGCGGGCACAGATCGCCGCCTGGGCCGTGGAACACGGCCTGGCGGCGCGCGATGCCCAGTCGGCGAGCGGGATGGGTAACACCGGAATCAGGTGAAGTACGGATGGCCCGAGCGCAACCCGAGCCTAGGGTGGATGCATCGCACATCCACCCGAAACTCGCAGGAGGTCAATCCAGATGTCCCGCTCCATCGTCCAGGCGCTGCGCGCCCCCACCGTCGCTCTGCTGCTCATTGGATCCGCCGCGGTCGCATCGCCGGCGTTCGCCGACAATGATTTCGTCGTTCTGTCCGGAGGTTCCATTGTCGAAGGCGACTCCGGCCAGGCGAACCTGACGTTCACCGCCAGCGTCGCGAACTCACCGTCTGCGCCGATCAACATGCGCTTCTCCGCCATCGCGAACCACACCACGCTTCAACAAGGCGATGCCACCGCCGGTAGCGCATGCGGCGGTACTGTGGACTTTGTCTCCGTGGACGGTACGGTGTCCATTCAACCCGGCACCAATCAGGTGTCGATCTCGGTTCCGGTCTGCGGCGATACGGCGATCGAAGGCAACGAGACCCTCACTGGCCTGGTTCGTGATGTGCAGGGCGCGGGTGCCTGCTGCCTCGAGCTGTGCGCGGCATACGGCACGATCACCGACAACGACACCGCGCAGCCAATACCGTTCGGCACGGCGCCCGGGCTGTCGGTCTCCAATGCCAGCGTGACCGAAGGTGATCCCAGCACCAGCACATTCCTGCAGCTCATTCACCGCCTCAGCTTCACCGTGTCCCTGTCCGCCGCCAGCACAAGGACGGTGACCGTCGATTATCAGAGCGCTCCCAAGGTCGCCACCGGCGGCACGGGGTGCCTGTTCGGCACCGACTACCTCAACACGTCTGGCACGCTGACGTTCAACCCTGGGGAAACGAGCAAGACCGTCCAGGTGACCGTGTGCGCCGACAACGTGACCGAAACAAACGAGGCAATGATCCTGCGGTTGTCCAACCCAATTAACGCCGCTCTGGTCGATTACCTCGGCGTTGGCACAATCCTCAACGACGACTGATCGACTGCAACGTTCCGACAAGCGCAACCCGGTGGAGGTCACCTCCACCGGGTTTTCGCGTTGCGTGCCCTGGATGCCGGTCCGACCGGTCAAGCGGTAGTAGATCGCGAGCAGGACGCTTGCCATCGCGATACTCGTTTCCGGCGGGCTTCTGGCGCTCGCTTGGATGGCTGCTAGCTGGCACAGCGTTGCTGGTAGTTTTCGCTGCCCATCGCCGTTGGTGGCCCGGCGATCTGGATGGCTGGTCCGTTCCAGCACGATGATGTCCGGGCGTCCCGACGCGCCTGCACCGAACACTGGTCGGCAGAGCCAGGGCAGCCGGGTCGCCGATGGCGCGCTGCTTGCCACGCTGGACGTATCGCGCGAGTCACGCGGGCTGGCGAGTCAACATCGTCACCCGGGGGTACCAGTTGTTGTTCTGTCCGCGGTTACACGCTACTCGAGAAGCCATGGATGCAGGACGACCAGGTATATACCGGACAGAAGCGGAATGCGCGGCAGCCGAACCCACGCACAGCGTGGCACAGCCTGGGCAAGCCGGCGCATAGATCGCCACGGCTCCGAAGCAGCCCAGCGCTGCGAGCCCAACGCCTGGCACACGCTGGGAAAGCGTTGGGACGGTCTTCAAAACGGTTGCTCGGCCTTGATTGAATTCCTGGTCGAGGGCGGGTTCGACCTCCCATGCACCTCCGCCGTGCGCCGCCGGCGCGCCCCTGTCCAGCCTTGACACGGCCCGTAATACAACCGTATGGTTGTATTGTGTTGGTCGCGCCGGTGCAACTACGCGCGGCGCCACCGCACACTGGCAGATGACGATCAGGCGAATGCCGCATCTCGACGGACCCAATTGTGACTCGATGCCGCCGCCGACTACGACTTGCCCGTCCCGCGGACAGGCTCGACCGCCACGATGGTGAAGACCTGCCCGCCGGGCGCCATCACGTAGTGCGGGTGGCCCGGGTGTTTGACTTCAGTCAGCCCCGCCTGTAACGCCCAGTGCATCGCCTCTCCTGGGTCGTCCGAACGGAGTTCGAGCCACGCGCCGAGACGCGGCCGATCATCGTCAGGCGCGTCTTCCATGAATTCGATGCTCAGGTGGCCGCCGCCTGGGAAGTCCACGACCAGCATAGGCTCCGGCATCGCCGGATGCTGCACGGTGCGCACTGGTCCGCAGCGTAGCGCGGTTTCGAAGCACCATTGCTCTTGTCGTCGGGATGGGCGCGCGAAGACGTGTGCGTTATTACCGAGCGTGATCATCTCTCGCCTCTGATAGTCCATCACCCCAACGACTGAAGTCCAGCGGATGCGAGTTGCGTGCCTTCGGCGAGGAGGTCGGGCACCTGGGCTCGGCCGCGGGGTTCCAGCTAGCGCGCGCATTGCAGCAGCTCCACTCGACAGCACCGCAGCATGCCCATCGCCGACGCGTGGCTCGCCACCGTGGCGTCGGCGAACCAGCCGTGGATCCCGATCGGTTTTTCGGGTCGGCCAAGCCTGAGCTTATGGATCGTTGGGCGTCGGCGCCGCGGGGCGTCGCGCCCGAGGAGCAGTTGTTGGCTGCCGAGACGCAGGCGATCGTCTCACAAGCGATTCAGGCGTTGCCGCTCGCACAACGCGAGGTCAT
>DASXRR010000016.1:0-1608 GCA_036506475.1 Chloroflexota bacterium | reverse complement strand
CCAACGGGAAGGAACCAATCAGGTCATAGCGAAAGAGCAGCTGCCGTCGCAGAAGCTGCTCGCCTAGGCCTCGGCGGGCAGCTGCCGGTGGCGGCGACACTCGTATTGGAGCTCATGCCTGCACGGCAGCGTGGAATGATGGTGGTCCTTCTCGAGAGCTTCTGGGCGTATGGCAGCGTCGCCGCGGCATTGATCGGGTTTTTTGTCATTCCGGCGCTGGGCTGGCGCGCTGCTTTGCGGATCGGAGCCATCCCTGGGTTCTATGCGTTTGTCATCCAGCGCCCAATCCCCGAGTCACCCTGCTTCCTCGTCAGTCGGGGTCGCTACGCGGAAGCTGACGTGGTCTTGCGGCGAATCGCGCAGGCGTCCCGGACTTCGGTGCCGCCGCCCAGCCGACAACGAAACGTGGCAGCCGCAGGAGCCAGGCACTCGTCGACGACCCCATCTCGCGTGCCGTGGGCGATTAGCCCGGCGGCAACGATGAACACGACTGGCCATCGAAATGGATCCGCTGGCGTACCGGACGTGACGATAGTCATGTGCGATTTGTGTTCATCCGGGCCTTCCGCGGCCTGAGCGGTTGGGCACGGACGGTGTTATCGCGCACCGCACACCGGGACGCGTCGGCCTGGTCGATCGTGCCCAACCCTAATCTGCCGACACTGACCCGCCCGCTCATGGATGTCCGTTGTAGCTGAGCGACGCGCCGATGAAGGCGAGCGTCTGCGCCTCAAACTGCATCTTCTCGCGATCCGACAGCGAGCGAAGCGGTCCTCGGAGCAGGACGGCGAGTCCGTGGACGGTCGCCCATGTCGGATACTCGACGTTGGCGCGACGCGCAGGCTCCAGGAGTCCAGCCTCGACGAGCTCATCGAGGGCGCGCTTGAGATAGTCGAACGGGTTGGGCTTGGCGTCGCCGGCGGCGCTTGGGTCGTGCTCGGTCGCCGCGAAGGCGGTGTCGAAGAGCCCCGGCTCAGTGCGCGCGAACTCCAGGTAAGCCTGGCCGACGGCGCGCATGCGGCGCTGCGCGCCTGACGGAGTCGCCCAGCGCGCGCGCACGCGGCGCATCCCGTCTGCCATGCGCTGGGCGAGCCGTCCCACTGCGGCGTCGCGGACGGCCGCCAGGAAGGCGTCGCGATCCGCAAAATGCCGGTAGGCGGCGTTGGGGACGACCCCGACCATGCGCGTCACCTCGCGCAGGACAACCGCATCCGGTCCGCCGGCGCGAGCAAGCTCGACGCCAGCCTCGATGAGCGCAGCGCGCACCGTACCACGGGGACGCGGTCCCCGGCGCGGAGACCGATCACGCGTTCGAGCGCCGGTGGTCGCGTCAGCTGGACCCATGGTGCAAATTATAGTGGACAGCGACCACAAAAGACTCTATAGTGGACAGCGTCCACATATCGCGTGTGGCGCCGGGCGTGCCTCGACGTCGCGGCCCAGGCTGCGGCGACAACCACTCGAACGTTTGAAAGGAATCTTGCAATGACCGAACTCGTTGATGGCGTGCGCGACCACTATCGCGCGACCGGCGTGGCGGAGCGGCTGAAGGCGGCGCTCACTGCCCTCGGCCCAGAAGATCAGCGCCTCACGCCTCAGCAATTGGCC
>DASXRR010000015.1:0-16613 GCA_036506475.1 Chloroflexota bacterium | reverse complement strand
CCCAGACGGCCTGGCCAATCGCAGCGGCAAAGTCGGCAAGAACCTGATGTTCCATCCGTTTGCGTCGGTGGGTGGCGTGTTTCCGCAAGCGCTCGACAGCTCGCTCGGACCTATTGGCTCGATCGTCTTCAGCCACGAGTTCTACGAAACCGATCCGCGGCGGGATTTCGTGCGCGGGGTCATGATGCAGGTGGTGCGCCAGTCCGGTCCGCTGCACACGGCGCTCGGCGGGTTCACGATGCAGCGCGTGCCGTGGGGCGACGCGCATCACGCTGCATTTGCCGAACGATACGGACACATGATCAACATCGGGGTTATGGGCGAGGATCTGCCCGAGCCGGTCAACGAAGTGGCGCTCGATCCGGAGCTTTCGGACACGCACGGCATCCCGGCGCCACTGGTGCGCTATCGGTTGAGCGACAATAGTCTGCGCATGATGAACTTTGGCGTTGCGCGCGCTGGTGATGCTTTGCGCTCCGCGGGTGCCGTCGAGGTCCTGACCAACAATCCACTGCGGCCGTCCGGATGGCATTTGCTCGGGACGTGTCGGATGGGCGATCGTCCGAGCGAGTCCGTGGTCGATCGGTGGGGTCGCGCGCACGACGTCGACAACCTGTTCGTGGTCGACGGCAGTCTGTTCGTGACCAGCGCCGCGGTCAATCCGACCACGACCATTCAGGCGCTGGCACTGCGCACAGCGGATTACATCACACGCACGCATGGCCGCTCAGCATGACCCTCGAACCGTCGGTCGCTGGGCCGCAAGCGGCGCCAGCCGTCACTCCGCAGCCAACGGCCGCGGCCGTACCGGCTGTCCTCGACGACGCGCAACGCGCGTTACTCCGGAGTGCGTTGAACCGGATCGTGCCCACTCACGGGTCGCTCGCCGGAGCCGGCGACCTGGACGTGGGCTCGAGCATCGAGCGCACGCTGGCCGAATCGCCGCGCCTGCGGCGCCTGTTCCTCGACGGCCTGGTCCAGATCGCCGTCACGTCCGACCGCCTGACTGCGTCGGAGTTCGTCACGCTCGACGACGCGCGCCAGGTCTCAGTGCTGCGCGTCGTGGAGGAGTCGTCGCAAGCGTTCTTCACGGCGCTGGTCGAACATGCGTATCGCGGCTACTACACGTTACGCGCCGTCCAACGCACAATTGGTATGCGGCCACCCCAGCCACTGGGCTACGAGCTGCCGCCGTTCGATCCAACGATCCTGGATCAACAGCGCCAACGGAGCCCGTTCTGGCGTAAGACGAATTAGCCCGTGACGCGCACGGTCATGCGACAGGACGGGTTGCCGCGATGCATACAGCTGGTTTCGTCGATCGAGACCTGCTGTTTGAAGCTGGTGCCCAGGCCGCGGATGATGCCCTGGGCCACCGGACACATCTTGCGCGCCGAGGTATAGGTCAGGACGGCCTCGTTCGGTCCCGTACGTGTGCATGCGATCTGGGCTGGGGCGGCGCCAGGATGGCGCGCGCGCACCACGGTGTGGATCGTGTGCTCGACGTTTTCGAGCAGCTCGATGGTCTTCCACTCAGGTCGCACCAGCGTGCGGTACATGTTCAGCAAGTCGGGCGCGATGAACTCGCCGAAGTCTTCGAGGATCGCGGGCGCGGGCTTGCCGGTCATACGCGACGCGGTCATGACCAGCGCCACTGCGTCCTGGTCGGGGTACGACTGCACGTTCATGTACAGCTTCGAGCCGAGCCCGGCCTCTTTCAGCAGGGCCGGCCAGGTGCTGGCGCCGAAGCGCGTTTCGACGTACTTCTTCAGTTCCGAAAAGATGATGCCGTGCATCCGATGCTCCCGATTCAGGCGGCGCTGCGCACCGCCTCCAAGTCACTACGCGGCTCGTCGAACCAGGGCGTGAGTCGCGCGTCATCCGTGGCACGCTGCATTGCCTGGGCAGGGGCACAGCGGTCGTCCACAATGCGGCACCCAGGCCGACGTGGGCCACGGCCAGTGGTTTCAGCGCGGCACGGACGCGGCCCACCACGACGGCGAGGGCGCTTTCTGAATCGATGCCCTCGAGCAAGACGCAGTAGCCGCTCGCGCTGGGCGCAATCAGGTCGGCCGGGCGGACCGCGGGGCGGACGATCGTCGCCAGTTGCCTTAGCGTATTCGGCGCGGGCGCGTCGAGGTGGACCACCAGCACCGCGCCCGCCAGACTCGGTGCCGCGCCGACCCCGCGCTGATCGAGCGCGAGGCGCTTCAGCCAGCTGAACTGCTTCGCGGACCGGCCACGCCGTACGTTGACCGGCAATGAGATCGACTGGGTGCAGACGAACGCGGCGATGATGCCGATCAAGCCCAGGTCCTGCGGGTAACTGAACGGGTAGCCCAGCGCGAACAGGAACGAGCCGAGGGCGAGAGCCTGCAGCAGCGCGCCCCACAGCCGGCCGAAGCCGGGCAACATCAGCAACGCCATCAGCAGCTCGACGACGCCGACGACGCTGACGGTGGCCTGGGCACCCAGCAAGCGCGCCACGTACGAGATCATGGGCGCCTCGGCGACGACGATGCGGTATTCGTCACCGGCCGCGAACTTGTAGACCGAGTACACGAGAAACGTGACACACAATCCGAGGCGAATCAGCCAGCCGGCGATGAGTACGTCGCGCGATGCGATGCGCTTGGGCTGCTTGCCCAGCGCCGCGCTGCCAGGACCGAGCAGCGTGAGCGCCATGGCGGCGCCCGCGAGCCCAGCGTTCTGGGGCAGGCCAATCGGCTGGTGACCTTCCAAAGCCACGCCAAAGACGATCAGCAAGGCGGCCGCGAGTGCGCCGCTATAGCGCGTCGCCCAGCCGGCGACGAACGACGCCGCGAGCCCGAAGAGCACGGCGATCGCAGGCCAGGTGAGACCGTGCAGCACATGCGCGTAGTAGGCCGGGTTGAAGGCGATGTCATACGCCCAGGCGCAGAACACCGTCGCCAGGCTGGCCCGAATCAGAAACGCCGCACGCGCCTGGTTGGCGCGAAGGGCCAGGGTAGGCATTTACCGAGTCCCCCGTTCGTGAGCGCCTGCCGCCAGCGTGGCCGGCGGCAGAGCAGCGATGCCATTTCCGCCCGCTGCCGGCATCTTGATCTCACCCGCGATCTCGAGCGTGTCGAGATCGATGACGGTCACCACGGCGGCGTACTTATGGCTGACGTAGGCGTACCAGCCGCCACCAGCCTTGTCGCCAATAGCCACGCCGTGTGCGCCTGGGTGGGTCTTGATGCGCTTGATCACCTCGTCGCGCTGGCGTCGACAATGATCGCCCCGCCGTTACCGGTCGAGGCTTGCACCGCCAGCCTGTCGTCGGGCGTAAAGGGCACCTGGATGAGTATCTTGCCGACGTTTTCGATCGTCCCGCTGACGCGCCGGTTAGGCACGTCGAGCACTGTGATCGAGCCGCCCAAGGCGCCCGGCACGTATGCCTTCTTGCCGTCCGACGTCACAGATGCGGCCAGGGGCAGCTTGCTCGCCGGGAGCTCGGCCAGCACATCACGCGAGTGTGGATCGAAGATGGCCGCCTGGCTGGACAGGGTCAATGCCGCGACACCCACGCTGCCCAGGCGATCGAGCCACACGCCGTGTGGCCCAAGACCCTTGAAGTCGATATGTCGCCTGACGTCGAACGTCGTCGGATCGAGCTCGGCGATGTAGTTTTCCGCGTTGAGGGTCACAAAGGCCGCACCGTCAGGCGCGACCGCGACGTGCGCCGGGGCGCTGCCGACGTTGAGCACTTTGGCCCAGCGGTCTGCTACCCGGTCGTGCACGCCGACCTGGTCACCGTGCCAGGACGTCTGATACACGTGGCGCTGGTCGGGTGACGAGCCGAGGTTGTGCGGGTTATTGCCAAACGGCAGCACCCTGGTCACTTGCCAGGTGCTGGTATCGATCGCCGCGACTGCGCCTGGCTCCTCGGGTCGATCGGGTTTGTCGTACCACTGCAGATCGACCCACACCTCGCCTACGCCGGGCGTCGCGGGCGCCGGCAGTGGCGTTACGTTCGGCGGCCAGACGCCGTTGGCGGCATTCTCGCCGACGACCGCATGCGCCACCGATGGCTCTTGATCGACCGCGATGATGCCCTTCATGTACGGGTGAATGGCGCAGATGTACGTGTATTCGCCGGACTCCGTCGGAGTCCATTTGTACGACCAGTGGATAACGCCGGAATCGACTGCGTCGGACCCGCCACGCTGGTGACCGTGTGTGCAGCACCGGTGTGATGGTTGTGGCTCAGCGAGAACACGACTGAATCACCCACATGCACCCGAGTGACGTCAGGTGAAAAGAAGTTCGGCGCGTTGTCGTTGACGTCGATCACGACCGTGCTCACGGCGGGGACGAGCGGCAGCCCGATGGCGGCCGCCCAGAATGCCACGACCGCCAGGAGCGCCAGCGCTTTCACACACGCTAGCTATCGGCAGGTCGGGTCGCCGGCTTGAAAGTTAGAGGTCCTCATGCGCCGGTGCCCGGCTGCCGATGACTGAGGGGTGATTCAAGCGCTATGGGCGGGTGTGCGTGGTCAGCGTCGTTCCGATCTGGACAGGCGGCTGAGTCAGGTCGCCGCGGGCGATCTCGACCAGTTGGACGACCCACAGTTGGTCAAACTGCGTGGGCCCGTCGGGCGCCTATGCGGCATCGTGCGCCAGTTGCGCGCGACCGTCATCGACGTGCAGATCGGCGCGCAGGATCTGGCCGGCGCCGGCGAAGGCATTCTCGAGGCGATTTACACGCAGACCTCGGGCGCAGCCGAGCAATCGGCCGCCATCGCGCAGACGAGCGCGACCGTCGAAGAAGTCAAGGCGTCGGCACAACAGGCGACGCAGCTGGCTGAGTCGGTAGCGTCAGGCGCCCGCGAGGCCGAGCGCATGGCGTCCGATGGCGTAGCGGCAATCGACAACGCCAATGGTGGCATGTCTGATATTCGCGACAAGGTGGAGTCGATCGCCGAACACATTCTGGCCTTGTCGGAGCACACACAGCAGATCGGCGACATCATCGCCACCGTCGGCGACCTCGCCGATCAGTCGAACATGCTCGCCTTGAACGCGGCCATCGAAGCGACGCGCGCGGGCGAGCACGGGCGAGGTTTCGCCATCGTGGCCCAAGAGATTCGAGCGCTCGCCGAGCAATCGAAGGTGGCGACCGCGCAAGTGCGCACGATCCTGGGCGACATCCAGCGCGCGACGAATGCCGCGGTCATGGCCACGGAGCAGGGCACCAAGGGCGTCGAAGCTGGGAACCAGCTGATCCATCACGCGGGGCAGACGATCACCAGCCTGGCGGGCGTGATCCAGGATACGTCGAGCTCGGCGCAGCAAATCGCCGTTGCGGTGCGCCAACACTCGGTTGGCATGGAGCAGATTGACGCAGCGATGACCGACATCAATCGCGCGACCGGTATGAATCTCGAGGCAGCTAATTCATCTGCCCAGGCAGCCCAGGCGCTCATCGCGCTGGCCGCGCGGCTCAACGGCAGCATCAATCACTACCGCGCTGCGCCGAGCAGGGAGGATCTCGAGCGGCTGGCGCTGCTCGCGCAGACGGCGCAGCGCGACGCTCCGGAGCCGACCGCGACCGCCGGCTTCGACTTCGCCGGCAGCTACTGACTGCCTGAAGGCACACTCCGTCGCGGAGGCGGAGTGCCGCGTGGCGCCAAGCGGACCGCTAGCCAACCTCGCTGGCACTCAGGCTGTTGATTCGCAGCCAGTCGTGGATGTCCGTATTGGATGGGGCCATCACGATCTGCCGAATGGAGCGGACTGCGACTCGGAGGTCAGCCAGAATGCGCGCGCGCAGCTCAGGGCTCGAGGCGCTACTGGCGAGGAAGTTGGGATCCTGGTGAATAATGCACAACGCACGCGCGAACTCGTAGTACGGATCGATCTGCTCGCCAACTCGCCCGCGGATGGCAATGGCTACGGTCAGCTCGCGTTCGGCCTCGGCA
Organism: Chloroflexota bacterium; assembly: GCA_036506475.1. GTDB lineage: Bacteria > Chloroflexota > UBA6077 > UBA6077 > CF-72 > CF-72. Next base: position 10,672 of record DASXRR010000015.1, on the reverse strand, counting down.
AAGTCGGGCGGCGTGCGATCCTTGAGAGCGTAGCCAAGCTCGGCATGATTGCGGTGAAAGCGTGCCTCACGGTCTGAATTGACGAGGGCACGAAACACCGGAATCGTGCGCTCCATCAGCGCTGGGTTCGTCCGCCAGTTCGCCGATCTGAGCGCTTGGGCCTCGTAGAAGATCTGTATGCGCAGCGCCCCTGACGCTTCGGCGACGACCTTGTTCAAGTCCTCCTGCGATTCATCGGCGGAACCTGGCGCGCCACGCAGCTGCTGCGTGACGAGACTCAGTGCGCGGCCATCCTTCGATGGCTGGTCCTCGATCCGCCGGAGGCGCGTGAGCAAATCAGCGCCCGTCAACGCACCGGCCAGGAACAGTCGCGTCGACAGATAGCCATACAGAAAGCCAATCAGGCCAAAGTACGTAACGACCGCACCGCCAAAGACTGCGCTGCTGTCGACGTTGCCCAGACCACGTGCAAGAAAATTCGTCAGGTGCTCACCCTGAGTCGCCAGCTGCCCGATCTGCACGAGGCCAACTCCGACCAGGATCTTGGTCAGCCAATCCGAGATTTGCTCGAGATTGGTGTTCGCCGAATATGCCGTTGCGGCGGCTTCGCCATCGCGCGTCCGTGTGCCACTGGCAGGTGGATCAGGCGTGCGCGGGATGCCGAACAGGAATCCGAGAAAGCCGCCAATGAACGCAGCCGCGCCACCAGTGATCGCGCCGACCGACACCACTGAGAGCCCCGTAAGCCAGGGGAACTGGAGTGAGTACAGAATGATGAAGACGAAGCCAAGCCCAGCGCCCAGGAAGAACGCGCGCAGCGCAGACCCGACCTCCGCGCCTTGCGTCAGCCCTGGCCGAAGAATGCCAAGGGACGCCAAGAAGCTGGCGAGCCACCGCGGCATGACGGCTGCAGATTATGTCACTGTATGAGCCGGTGGCTAATCGACGCGCACCGACGCTCAGGTCAAGCTCGTCGCCCAGATAGCCAGGACCTGTGCGACTTCGGATTCGGTTGCTGAGTAGGCATGGTCGGCGCCCGGGATGGTGTGCTGATCCAGACGCGCGGCGGCGCTGAAGTGCGAGGCGATGTCCAGACGCGGGGCACCCGTCTCGAGGTCGCCGTAGAAGGCCAACACTGGACAGCGGATCGCTGGTACGGCGGACTCCACCACACCCGCGAGAACGTTGGCGCGGCTGACGATCGCCGCCGCTGATTGGCGATAGAACGGCGCGAACGGCTGCGCTGGCACGGCCTCCTGGCCGCGACCTTCGGCGACCATGTGCTGCGCGAGCTCGAGCTCGCCCGCGGGCATGAAGCCCTGCAAATCGGGCGAGGCCAGAGCCAGCCCTGTGATGCGCGGATCCTGTCGCTGGGCTTGATAGAGCACTACGCGCTGCGCCCCGCTGCTGTGGCCGACGAGGACGACGCCGTCGCTGAGCTCGGCAGCGACGTCGACCCAGGCAGCAACATCGAGCGGCGCATCTTCGAGCGCTTCCCAACCCGCGCCGGCGCCGATCGGAAAGTCCCGCGGACTGCGCCACGGACGTGGCCGACCATCTGCACCGCGCCAGACGAACGCGGCGATGTCGTGACCGCGCGTGTTACCGCTGACGCACGGGAAGCCAGCCTCAGCCAGCGCTCGGCAAATGCTCACGTAGCCGTAGTCGTAAAAGCGTGCGGCATTGCCGTGAATCCAGACGAAGCTCAATGACGGGACGGCGCCGGCCGGTGGTCGCACGATCACGCCTTCGAGGAGCAATCCGTCTGCAGTCGTGGTATAGGCCAGCTGTTCATGGCGCTTTGATAGGCTCTCGCTCATCGGGTCGAGGATAGTTGGCGCCGACGACGCGTCTCTGAGTCGAGTCGAAGCCTGGGCGCTGGTCGGCTGCCAACCACTCGCGCAGTTGTCGAATCAGGCGCTGCTGCCGTCGCTCGGCGCGATGCGCGCCGACCTCGACCTGAGCTATGCCGAGCTGGGCTGGGTAGTTGCCGCGTTCGGCATCGCCCGACTGCTCGTGGACCTGCCCGCCGGCAGCCTGGGCAGTCGCTGGAATCCGCGCTCGGTGCTCATCGGTGCGCTCGGCCTCAGCGCGCTCGGCTCGGCCGCGGCGGTCTTTGCCGGCGCCGCCTGGCAGCTCGCGATTGCGCGGCTGGTGATGGGCGTAGGCTCAGCCGTCGCCCAGGCGATGCTCCTGGCATGGATCGTCGGCGGCTCGGGTCGAGCAGGACGGGGACGCATCCTGTCGCGCAGCGAAGCATTCTTTTCGGTGACGGGACTCGTCATTCCAGCCCTTGGCGGCTTGCTCGCTGGGCCACTCGGGTGGCGCGTCGCGTTCGTCGTGGGCTCGCTCGCGGCCGCCGGGGGGTTGCTGGCGATCGTGTTCGGCACGCGCGCGACCAGCGCGGCGCGCGCCGTCGGTCTGTCGTTGAGCAGCGAGCCGAGCAATGACGTTGGCTGGCTCGACCTGCGCGCCGGCGGCAAGGTTCTGCTGGCCTCCTACCTTGCCACGTTCGCGGTCTTCTACTGCCGCAACGGCATGCTCAACGCCGTCGTACCCGTCATTGGCGCCGAGTTATTCGCCATCCCGCCGTTCGAAATCGGGCTGCTGTTCAGCGTGATCAACGCGCTCGGTATTGGCGCGGTCTTGCTCGGCGGCCGGTGGGCCGACCGATTCGGCCGTTATCGCATGCTGGTGCCCGGCCTGGCTGTGCTCACGCTCGCCCAGGCATTACTGCTTACCGTGCACGACACCGCCACGTACGTCGTGGTCGGCTTGATTCAGGGCTTGGCGTGCTTCGTGAACCCACTACCGACGATCGTGATGGGCGATGCGCTTTCGCCACGGCTGCGGGCTCGAGGCATCGCGGTGTATCGCGCCGTGTGCGACGTGGCGATTCTGAGTGCACCGGCGTCGATGGGCGTGGTCATCCAGACCGCCGGCTTCAACGCCGCCGAAGCCGTCAACCTGACGGTGGCCGTCGTCGCGCTCGGCGCGACATGGCTGCTGTACTCCGCCTCGCGTTCGATGTCGCGCTGAGTCAGCCGTGCTTGGGCAGTCCCGGAATAGGTGTGGGTGTCGGGCCCCAGACATAGCTGCCAGCGGGCGCCGTTTGCGCGGCGGCGAATGTGCTTTGCGCCAGTGAGGCACCGATGACCAGTAGTCCAAATGCAACGAGCAGTAAGCGGCGCATGAGCTGGATTCCCCTTCGTGGCCATAGCATGCCTGCGCACCACCGCGGAATCTGTGACGTAGTTCACCTTTTGGCAGTGAGCACGCGCATACCCACGCTGCTGCGAATCGAGTCTGCTTACTGTAGGCATGAGTGGCCTGGTAGGACGCGCGGATGCGCTCGAGGTGCTGATGCAGCTGCTTGGGCAGACGGAGGCGCGTCTGGTGACGCTCACCGGTCCGGGCGGCATTGGCAAGACGCGCCTGGCGATCGAAGCCACACATCGACTGCGCCGCACGTACGCGGAGCGGATCGCGTTCGTCGACCTGGCGGCGGTGCGTGACGCGCGGCTCGTGCTGGCCACGATTGCCACCACACTCGGTGTTGCCGACACAGACGGGCAGCTCGTCGAAGCGATCGGGAACTGGATTGCGCAGCGGCGCACTTTGCTCGTCCTCGACAATTTCGAACACGTGCTCGACGCCGCCGACGACGTCGCCAGTCTGCTGGCTGCCAGCTCAGCGCTGCAGGTGCTCGTAACCAGTCGCACACGCCTACGACGGCCAGGTGAACGCGAACTGGCCGTGCAGCCACTGCGTGTGCCATCGGCGGGTACTCAGGATCTGGAAGCGGAGTCGGTCATCCTCTTTGTGGACCGTGCGCGCGCGGCCCGTGCGGAGTTCACACTGACCGCCGACAATGCCCGAGCCGTAGCCGACATCTGCATCCGCCTGGACGGCATTCCACTGGCCATCGAGCTTGCCGCGGCGCGCATCAAGATCCTGTCCGCCGAGCAGATCGCGGATCGGCTGGCCGACTGCTTTCGGCTGCTCACCGGAGGCGGTCCGGATCGGCCGGCGCGACACCGCACCTTGCGCGCCGCGCTGGACTGGAGCGTCCAAACGCTCGCGGCGGCCGAGCGCGCATTGCTGCAGCGTATGGCCGTGTTCGCCGGGGGCGTTCGGATCGAAGCCGTCGAGCGAGTGTGCACGGCTCCGCCGGTGGACGAAGCCGAGGTGCTGGATTGTCTGGCACAGCTCGTCGATCGATCGCTCGTGGTCGTGGTCGACGATGGGAATGCCACCCGCTACCGCTTGCTCGAGCCAGTGCGACAATATGCGCTGGAGCAATTGCGCAGCGCGGGCGAGCATGCTGAGGTCCGCACGCGACATGCTGCCTGGTTCTTGGAACTGGCGGAACAAGTTGAGGCGGAGCTGCCGGGCCGTGGACAGATCGACGGACTCGCTCGACTGGACCGCGACTTTGCCAACCTGCGGCTGGCCATGGACTGGTACCTGGAACACTCCGCCGCGGAGCCGGCGCTGCGCCTGGCCGCGGCGCTGTGGAAGTTTTGTGAAGTGCGCGGCCATGCCGCGGAGGGCGAGCGCTGGTTACATGCAGCGCTGAACTTAGCTGGCAGCAACACAGCGGCGCGATCCAAGGCACTCCAGGGCGCCGCCAACCTCGCATTCGTGCGCGGTGATTATGAACGTTCGACGGCGCTGCACGAGGACAATCTCGTCGTGCGCCGGGCGCTTGGCGATCAGCACGGCGCGGCAATCACCCTGTTCCACCTGGCGAGCGTGGCGCGCAGCCGCGGTGATCCGCGGCGAGCAATCGAGTTGTGCCACGAGTGTTTGGCATTTTTCCGCAGGGCCGGCGACCAGCGCTGGTGCGCGAACACGCTCAATAGCCTGGGCATGTCACTGATGGACCAGGGCGCGTTCGGAGCCGCCCGCGAGCCGCTGGACGAAGCGTTGTCCTTGTACCGTCGGTTGGGCGGAACGCGCGGGATCGCCATCGCGCTGGGCAATCTGGGCGACCTGGACCGCTTCGAGTCCGACTACGATCACGCCGAAGCGCGACTGCGGCAGGGCCTCGAGTTGTTCCATCAACTCGACGATGCCTGGGGCAGCAGCGCTGCGCTCGAGAGCCTGGCCCTGGTGGCGAACGCGCGCGGGTATGCGGAGCGAGCCGCGCGCCTATTCGGCGCGGCCGAGGCGCAACGCGCCGAAGCTGGCGCTGCGCTGGCACCGGCTGATGCGCCGGTACACGAGACTGCCCTTCACTCGCTACGAGTGCAGTTAGGCGTCGAGGGTCTACGGAGGGCGTTCGATCGTGGGCATGCGCTGAGTCGCTCGGGTGCACTGGCGTTTGCGCAGCAGCTTGGAGGTTGTGAGGCTTTTATCGGAGTAGGTGCGACGCCCGGCGTGTTGGTGCTGACCGAACGCGAACGAGAAGTCGCTGCACTGGTCGCGCGCGGTTTGACCAACCGCCAGATCGCGGACGCCCTGGTTTTCACGCGACATACGGCGGACAAGCACGTCACTAACATCCTCGGCAAGCTCGAGCTGAGCTCGCGTGCGCAGCTGGCGGTGTGGTGGGTGGCGCACTCCGGACAGCCGGCCAAATCTTCCTAGTTCTAGGAATGTGCCGCGGCCCGCTCGGGCCTAGGGTGAGGGCACTTGTTTCGAGGAGGTGCCCGCACCACACACCACGGCGCGATTTCGACCGCTGTTATCCGACCTACATTCCTGAGGAGCTACTCCATCATGCACTTGCATCGACTTCTGGCCACCGTGTCCTCGGTGGCTCTGCTCATCGTGGCAACCGCGCTGCCGACGCACGCACAGAGTGTTGGCTTCATCAGCCAGCCGCCGCAGCCGTGCGACCCTGGCGCCGCGGTGCCAGCCGGCTACCACCTGATCGTCGGGACCAATGGCAACAATGTGCTGGTCGGCACACCCGGCCAAGATCTCATCCGCGGCCTGGGTGGTGACGACTACCTGTTCGGCAACGAAGGCAACGACATCTTGTGCGGTGGCGACGGCAACGACATTCTCTACGGCGGACCAGGCGCCGACCGTATGTGGGGCGGCGCCGGCAACGACACGCTGTTCGGCGAATCCGGCGATGACGACATCTTCGGCGATGCTGGCAGCGACGCTCTGGACGACGGCAGCGGCGCAGACTTCTGCTGGGGTGGCCTCGGTGGCGACGCCATTGTCGCCACGTGCGAGACGGTCCTGCCCTGAGCCGCGCTACACCGCATACTTACTGATCGCGTCGGGACTGAGCTCGAGGCCCAGTCCCGGCCGATCCGGATAGGGCGACCAATACCCGTCCCGAGGCTCCGGGAACTCCGTGTACCAGATGCGATCGGCCGCCTCCGATACCCCCAGATACTCCACTACTTTCAGGTTCGGTGTGCAGCACGCCAGGTGCAGGTGGACCAGCTGCACCGCGTGCGGAGCGACCGGCAGATTGAACGCGTGCGCCAGGTGCGCCACCTTGAGCCACTCGGTGACGCCGCCCACCCGACCGACATCCGGCTGCACGATGTCGGCGCCACCTTGCGCGATCAGCTCCTTGAATCCGTACTTCGTATATTCGTGCTCGCCCGTGGCGACCGGAATGTCGATGGCGCGTGCAATCGCCGCCAGTCCGGCGACGTCGTCAGCCAGCACCGGTTCTTCGAACCATCCGACGCCATAGTCCGCCAGGTGACGGGCCATGCCAATCGCCTGCTTGGCGTAATAGCCATTGTTGGCGTCGACATAGATCTCCACGTCGTCGCCAACCGCCGTGCGCACCGCGGCCAGGCGACGAACATCCTCCGCTTCGGACTTGCCAAAATCCTTGGCGACTTTCATCTTGACCCGCGGAATGCCGCGCTCGACGTAGCCCATCTGCTCGCGCACCAGCTCCGCTTCGGTGAACGAGGTCCAGCCACCCGAGCCGTAAATGGGGACACGGTCGGTGTACGGTCCAAGCAGGCGATACAACGGCACTCCGAAGATCTTGGCCTTGAGATCCCACAGCGCGATGTCTACCGCCGAGATGGCGCAGAAGGCCACACCTTTTCGGCCATAACCTCGAACGCGCCAGAACATGTCGTCCCACAGCTTCTCGTGGCAGAGTGGATCTTGATCGATCAGCAGTGGCTTGAGCGAGGTCTCGATGATGCCCCGCGCGATCGCCTGGCCGACACCCAGGCCCTCGGTGCCGTCGTCAGTACGAATATGGACGAACAGCGCGCTGCGTCCCGAGTCGCGATGGCGGATCGTGGCGTCCTGGATGCCGGGTACGCCCGGCTGGCGCAGGACGGTCGTGCGAACGTCGACAATCTTCACCGCGCCTACGGTACCGCGTGTCGAATTGCGCCTGCGTCGTTCGTATAGGGTGTGAGGTGACCATCGCATGAAGCAGTACCTGATCGGCGTGTACCAGCCCGACGGCAAGACGCTGCCGCCCGATGAGCTGTCGAAGGTGATGCATGACGCCAACGCCTGGAACGAGGAGCTCAAGGCTGCCGGCGCGTGGGTGTTCTCGGCAGGGCTGTACCCGCCCAGTACCGCGACCGTGCTGCGCTTCAAAGACGATGAGATTCTCATCACGGATGGCCCCTTCACCGAGGGCAAGGAGCACATCGGCGGGTTCACGGTCATCCGTGCGGCTGATCTGGACGCCGCGCTGGAGTGGGGCCGCAAGTTCGCCCGGATCGTTCACCTGCCGATCGAGGTGCGGCCAATGCGGGACTGAACGAAGCATGGCGCTCACGAATGCTGAGATCGAGCATGTCTTCCGCGAGGAGTACGGTCGCTCGGTGGCGGTGCTGGTCGGGCAGTTCAGGGACATCGACCTCGCCGAAGAAACCGTCCAGGACGCATTCACCGTCGCGCTCCAGCGCTGGCAAAGCAGCGGTATGCCGCCGAACCCAAGTGGATGGATCATCACGACCGCGCGCAACCGGGCGATCGACCGTCTACGCCGCGAAGCGTCGCGCGAGGACCGCCATGTCGAGGCCGCGATGCTCTCGGCTGCTGACGAACCGCCCGAGGAGGGCGCCGTGCACGACGACCGGCTGCGCTTGATCTTTACGTGTTGCCACCCGGCGCTGGCGACGAACGTCCAGGTCGCCTTGACCCTGCGATTGCTGGGTGGGCTGACCACCCCCGAGATCGCACGCGCCTTCTTCGTACCGGAGTCGACGATGGCTCAGCGCCTCGTGCGCGCCAAAGGCAAGATCCGTGACGCGGGAATTCCGTATCGCGTGCCTCATGAAGCCGACTTGCCGGACCGGCTGCGAGCGGTTCTCGGCGTGATCTACCTCATCTTCAATGAGGGCTATACGGCGAGCTCCGGCGAGCAGCTGGTACGCTCGGACTTGTGTCTGGAGGCCGTGCGGCTTGGGCGGGTACTGGCGCAGCTGATGCCGGATGAACCGGAGGTCATGGGACTCCTGGCGCTGATGCTGCTCGTGGAGTCGCGGCGCGCGACGCGGACTGGTCCGGACGGACGCATGGTGCTGCTGGCTGACCAGGATCGTGGAGCATGGGATCGATCGCTCGTTGCCGAGGGACAGCGGCTGGTGCGCGCTTGTCTACGGCGAAATCAGCCTGGCCCGTACCAGATCCAGGCCGCGATCAACGCCGTGCACAGCGACGCGCTGACACCCGCGGACACTGATTGGTCGCAAATTCTGCAGCTGTACGACCAATTGCTCGTGCTGACTCCGAGTCCCGTGGTGGCGCTCAATCGCGCGGTCGCGTTGGCCGAGGTGGCCGGCGCGGAGTCGGCGCTGTCCGTTGTGGATCAGCTGGAGCTGGATGACTACTACCTGTTCCATTCGATCCGGGCCGACCTGCTGCGGCGACTGGGTCGGCGTCAGGATGCGGTACGCGCATACGACGCGGCCATCGCGCGCATGGACAACGCGGCCGAGCGCGCGTTTCTCGAGCGCCGCCGGCAGGCCCTGGTCGCGATCAGCTGAGATGTCCAGAAGGAATGGACTGGGATCGACGTCTCAGGTATGAGTGAAGTGCACACGTTGTTCACGGGTTTGGGATACGGAGAGTCGCCGCGCTGGCATGATGGCCGGTTGTGGCTGTGCAATTGGGGCCTGGGCGAGGTGCTCGCGGTCGACCTCGACGGAAACAGCGAAGTCATGGCCCGCGTGCCGACCACGGTTCCATTCTCGATAGACTGGCTGTCCAGCGGAGACCTCGTCGTCGTCTCGGGTCAGGAAGGTCTGCTGCTGCGCCAGGATGCGGGTGGCGCCCTGGTGACCTATGCCGACTTGCGCGGCATCGACCAGGCCTTCAACGAGATCGTCGTCGACGGCCGCGGCAATACTTACGTAAACTTTGGCAAGATCGCGCTGGTCACGCCCGACGGCGCGGTGCGCCAGGTCGCCGACAACATCGCCTTCGGCAACGGCATGGCCGTCACGCCGGACAACTCCACGCTGATCGTGGCCGAATCGCACGCCCAGCAGCTCACGGCGTTCACCATCGGCGGCGATGGCAGCCTGAACGAGCGGCGCGTTTGGGCAGACCTCAACGGCGACGCACCCGACGGCATTTGCCTGGACTCCGAGGGCGCGGTGTGGTACGCAAGCGTGCCCAACAAGCATTGTGTGCGCGTGCATGAGGGTGGCGAGGTGCTCCAGACGATCGACCTGGATCGGGGCTGCTTTGCCTGCATGCTCGGCGGAGCAGACAACAGGACGTTGTTCATGCTTGGAGCGGAATGGCGCGGCATGGACAGAATGGCTGAAGCACTCGAGGCCCGAACTGGCCAGGTGTTAACTGCCCTGGCTCCCGCGCCGCACGCCGGTTGGCCGTGAGGCTGCGCGCGACTCCAGGTAGCGCTGTTCCGGGACGCTGAGGGTACGGCGAGCGGCCCGTTCATAGTGGATGCGGGCCGCGTCATGATCGCCTGTGAGGTCGAGCAGGTGAGCGCGGACGGCGTCGACACGGTAGTGACCGGCGAGCGCCGGGTCCGCTTCAGCTGCCGCGAGCTGCTCCAGCCCGCTGACCGGACCGTCAACCATGGCCACGGCGACGATGCGACCCAGGGTGACCATTGGTCCGGGCGCGATGCTGTGCAGCATGTCGTACAGCATCCGAATCTGGGGCCAGTCCGTATCCTCGGCACGTGTGGCTTCATCGTGCAGGGCGGCGATCGACGCCTGCAGCTGGTAGGGTCCAATGGGCGCGCGGGTCAACGTCTCGGTGATCAGGGCGATGCCCTCGGCGATCAGCTCGGCATCCCATTGCGTGCGATCCTGGTCCGCGAGCGGTACCAGCGTGCCGTCCTTGCGGCTCCGAGCGGGACGCCGAGCATCGGTCAGCAGCATCAGCGCCAGCAGGCCGGCGACTTCGCCGTCCTCCGGAAGCGTTTGGCGCAACAGACGAGTCAAACGGATTGCTTCGCTGGTGAGCTCGACGCGATGCAGCTCCGAGCCGGAGCTCGCGGCGTAACCCTCGTTGAAGATCAGGTACAGCACGTGCAGCACGGCGGCCATGCGGTCCGATCGCTCTGTCTCCGGTGGCAGTTTGAATTCCGCGCCGGTGGCTTTGATGCGTTGTTTGGCGCGACTGATGCGCTGTGCGACGGTGGACTCCGGAACCAGGAAGGCGCGTGCGATCTCCGCGGTGGTGAGTCCGCCGACAGCGCGCAGCGTGAGCGCCACCTGCGACAGCGCCGACAGGGACG
>DASXRR010000014.1:0-3160 GCA_036506475.1 Chloroflexota bacterium | reverse complement strand
CGACGAGCTCGGCAGGTGACGTGCCGACGATGGCCCGGCGGTAGTCGTGGTGCGTGCGCCGGCGACTGGCGGTGTAGCACACGTCGTGGAGTGACGGAGCGTCGGTACGGGCGAGCAGGTTGGCGTACGCCTCGGCCAACGCACGCAGAGCGGCTGGACTGCGGGCGGAGAGTGGCAAGACGAACAGTGCGGCATCCGCATGTGGCGGAGCGACAAGCTCAGCGACGGCTGGTGGTGCTTCCTCGAGGATGAGGTGCGCGTTGGTGCCGCTGATGCCAAACGCGCTCACAGCCGCACACCGGCGGCGCTCGGTCGATCCAGCCCATGGCTGAAGCGTTGTCGGAATGCAGAACGAAACACCGTCCAGCGAGATGCGTGGATTCAAATGTTGGAAGTGCAGATGTGGCGGAATGGCGGCATACTTGAGCGCGAGAACAGCCTTCATAAGGCTCGCTACGCCGGCGGCCGCCTCGAGGTGGCCCAGGTTGGTCTTGACCGCGCCCAGGGCACACACATCGCCATCCGGTCGCGCTTCGCCGTACACCGACGCCAGAGCCTCTACCTCGATCGGGTCACCCAGCGGCGTACCAGTGCCATGCGCCTCGATGTATCCAATCTGCGACGGCGCCAGCCCAGCATCCGCCAGCGCCTGACGGATCAGTGACCGTTGGGCGAGCACGTTGGGCGCAGTCAGGCCCGACGAGCGCCCATCCTGATTCACGGCCGAGCCGCGAATCACGGCCCAGATCGGATCGGCATCGCGGACCGCGTCAGCCAATCGCTTGAGGACGACGATGCCACAGCCCTCGCCGCGGACAAAACCATTGGCACGCGCATCGAATGTCTTGCAGCGCCCGTCGGGGGCGAGCGCCATCAATTTCGATGTGAGCATCGTCGACAGTGGCGACAGAATCAGGTTCACACCACCGGCCAGCGCGAGATCGCTGCCCCGGTTCCGAAGGCTTTGAATGGCCAGGTGGACCGCCACCAGTGACGACGAACACAGCGTATCCACCACCAAGCTGGGACCCTGCAAATCCAGGGCAAATGACAGACGTCCGGACGCCACACCCGGCGAGCTACCCAGCGCGGAGTACACGTCCTGCACTCCGCCACCGGCGGTTTGCAACTGGGCGTAGTCCGTGTTGTACATGCCAACGAATACCCCGACCGGACTGCCAGCCAATCGATGCAAATCCTGGCCAGCATCCTCCAGCGCGTCGCACGCGACTTCGAGGAGCAGCCGCTGTTGGGGATCCATCGCGCTCGCTTCGCGTGGTGAAATCCCGAAAAACGCGGCGTCGAAGCAATCCACCTTGTTCAGGAACGCGCCCCAACGGGTGGTCATGCGGTCCGGCGTCGATGGGTCCGCATCGAAGTACGCATCCGCGTCCCAGCGGTCGGCCGGCACCGCTGTGACGGCGTCGACTCCGGCCCGTAGCAATTGCCAGAACTCCCGCGGTCCGTCGACCCGGCCTGGGAAACGGCACCCCATGCCAATGACCGCAATCGGTTCGGTCCGCGTGCGCTCCAGCTCCTCGACGCGCGCCTTCAACTCGCGGACCGCGACGAGCGCCTGCTTGACTGGTGACAGGCTCATCCAGATGCGCGCCCTTCAGTGACATCGCTCATGCTGGCCAACTCGGCTTCCAGCAGTGACGCAGCTTCGGCGTCTGACAGGTCCGCCACTCCGGCTTCGAGCAACCGCGTCAAATCAATTCCGTCATTACCCGACTCAAGTTGAGACTCGACGGATGGTGGCGGCTCGAGCAATTCAGCCAAACGCACCGCAACCGCGGCGATGGTCGGATAAGTCCAGACAAGCGTGGCTGGCAGCCGGAGCCCGAGGTCGGCCTCCAATCGGTTGCGGATTTCGAGCCCCATCAGTGAGTCGAGGCCAAGGCTGGTGAGTGGCGCGCGGGGATCGACGCGCGCCGACGCCAGCCGAAGCACTCGCGCCACGATATCGATCAGATAGGTTTGCAGTGCCTGCCGCCGCCGGTTGGAGTCCATCATCAACAACGTGGTGCGCATTGCCGACCCATTGGTAGTGTCCACGCGACGAGCTGCGCCGTGCTCGTGCACCAGCACGCTCAACAGCGGTGATTGCGCGGTAGTCGGATAGAATTCCCGCCACTGGCGTACGTCGAATGCGACGACACCGACCTGGGTGGCCTTACTCCCGAGCAGCCTTCCGAATCCGGCGATGCCCTGCTCCGGCGTGATGCTGGAGATGCCGCGCAGTGCGAGCCGCTCGCCGCGATTGGCCGCCGCGGCCGCAAGGCCCACTGCAGACCACGGTCCCCAATTGACGCTCAGAGCCGGCAGTCCCAGTGTCGCCCGATGGTGAGCCAGACTGTCGAGAAAGGCGTTGGCCGCGGCGTAATTCGCCTGGCCCGGTGACCCCAGCATCGATGCCATCGACGAGAACAGTACGAACCACTCCAGCTGGCAATTGAGCGTGAGGCGGTGCAGATTCCACGCGCCCGCCGCCTTCGGCGCCGTGACGGTTGACAGACGGTCTGCCGAAAGACTCAGCATCGTTGCGTCGTCCAGAACACCGGCCGCGTGCACGACTCCGTGGAGTGGTGGCATCTGGTCTTCGATACACCGAAGCGCATCTGCTAATTGATCGAACTGAGTCACATCCGCCTCGATCGGCATGACCTCGGCACCGGCAGACCGCAGGTTGGCAAGTATTGCTCCGGCGGAGGCGGATGGAGCGTGGCGCCCGAGCAGCGCCAGATGGCGAGCACCGTGTGCCACAAGCCATTCGGCAACCGTCAGGCCGAGCCCACCCAGGCCGCCCGTAATCAGGTAGGTACCCGCGCCGCGAACGACGGGCCCGGTGTTACCTGGTGCCACCGGCGGCGCTTCGCACCGCTCGAGACGGGCGACCAGGCATGCCCCATCGCGCAGCGCGAGCTGGTTTTCGGGTCCCCCGTTGGCGAGCTCCGCGGTCAGCGAGTCCGCGGCGATCGGTGCGTGGGGGTCGAGGTCGATCAGCGTGCAGGCGAGCTCGGGATGTTCGAGCGCCAGGGTCCGGCCGAGCCCCCACAGGGGCGCCTGGCTGATCTCGAGCTGGTCGCCGGGCAGGACGGACTGGGCGCCGCGGGTCACCAGCCACAGGCGGGGGGCATCCCGCCAGCCGACCTGGATG
>DASXRR010000013.1:0-14341 GCA_036506475.1 Chloroflexota bacterium | reverse complement strand
CTTGCCCGCGCCATTCGGGCCGACGCAGCCGACCATCTCGCCCGCCTCGATGCCAAACGAGATATCGCGCACGGCGTGCACTTCCCGAATATCGCGCACGAACAGCGACGCGATCGCGCCGAGCATGCCGGGTCGATTTCGGGCGACGCGAAACGTTTTTTCCAGGCGCTCGACTTCGATCAACATGCCTTGGCCGGTCGAGCATTATCCACGACGCCGCCCCGGGTGTTGGACTGCGCACTAGCTTCCGCGACGGCCACCTTCGAAGGTCCTCGCGCTGCGCGCGCCACCGGCATTGGCAGGAATAGGAGGACTGGCTGTGAACGGCGCAGGCGGGCGGCTAACTGAGTCGCCTACGGACCGTCTAGCTGCCGGTGCTCTGGTAGTGGCGCACGCCTTGCCGCCAGCCGGCCGTGGCCAGGCCGACCATGAGCAGCGCGGCGAGTGGCGACGCGAGACGCGCCACATCGGGCAGGCCGAGCGGATCAGGGCGGCCGAGCAGGTACAGCACCGGCTCGTAGTTCACGAACGCGAGCGGCACGACGAATGTGAAAAACCGCCGCACGGGACCGCGATAGATGTCGAGCGGATACTGGGCCAAACCCTCACCGCCGTAGGTAAAGACGTGCGTGGCCTCTTTGCCCTGCACCGTCCAGAAGCAGAACGCGGCACCCAGGACGAAGATGCAGAAGTAGATAACGGTGCCGCACACCAGTGCGCTCGCAAACACCAACAGCCGATCCCAGGTCCACGCGATGTCCAGTGCCTGGAGACCAATGACGAGCACCACGACACCCTGACCGACGCGCCCAAAGCGGCGCAGCGCGAAGTCTTCGCCGATCACCTGAAACAACGCACCACGTGGCCGGGCCAGGACGCGATCGAAGGTGCCCTGCACGATGTGGGTCTGGAAGGAATCGAGTGCCGAGGCGACCGTCTCGGCGAGGGCAAAGGTCGTGGCTGACAGGCCGTAGAGCAAGGCGATCTCAGGCAGCGACCAGCCCACCAGGTGCGGAATGCGCTGAAACAGGATCAGCACGACGCCGAACTCGATGATGTTGACCAGGAACGAGCCGGCAAAGGCGAGCAGAAACGACACCTTGTATTGCATCTGCGCGCGCAACTGCGCGCCGATCAGACGCGCATACAGTTGGAACGGCTCGAGCACGGCTCAGCCGCCCTGGACGACCACGCGCCGCGTCGCGACCGTCGTGAACAACTGGGCAAATCCGAGCATCAGGACCGCCCAGATCGCCTGACCACCAAGGGCAGGCAGCACCGCGTCACCCGCCAGGCGCTCGACGAACAGATCGGCCGGTGTCTGCATGATGCCCACGAACGGCAGCGCCAGCACGATCGTTTGCAGCCAATCCGGGAACATCCGGACGGGTATCACGAAGCCGCCCAGAAACATCGTCGCGGCGGTGGCCAGCCCGCCGAGGCCGCGCGCATCCGTGGTCCAGAACGCCGACAAATTCAAAAGGAAGCGGTAGCCGAAGCTGATCACCACCGCCAGCAGCGTGCTCACCGCAAACGCCAGCCAGGCCCATACAGAAGAGGGCCAATGCAGCCCGAACATCACCTGACCGCAGAGCAGAATCGGCAGTGCTCGAAACAGGACGAAGTAGACCGTGCGGCCGAAATCGCGCGCGAGCCAGAATCCGAGATAGGAAAACGGTTTGCTCAGGTCGGACACGACGTCGCCGCTGCGAATCGTGAGCTCGACGTCCCACCAGCCCCATAATGCGACGACCATGATCAGGGCCTGGGTAATCCACGCATAGGTGACCGCGCTGTGCTCGTCGTAGCCGGCGATCGACGTGTTCGTCTGAAAGACGGCCACCATCAGCGCCGCGCGCAGGTAGCCAAAAAAGCTGTTCGTGACCAGCCCGGCCAGATTCTCGGTGCGGTAGGCGAGCTGCCGCTGCAGCGCGCGGCGCATCACCTCCCAGTACAGGCGCACAGCGCGCAACCGTAGCAGGTAGCTGGCTGTTATTGTGGGTGGGAATGCGCATCAGCCTGTCCGCGGACGAGGCTCGCGGACTCGCCCTGCGTGCGCAGCGGTTCGCGTCAGATCGAGCCGCGCCGACCGAGCCCATTGACCTCCTGGATCAGCTGGGAGCGATCCAGATCGACTCGGTCAACGTGCTGGCGCGCAATCACCTGCTGATTCCGTACTCACGCCTCGGGCCGTACTCGGTGCCCGAGCTGCACCAGGCAATCTACGGGCGGCGACGCGGCTTCGAATACTGGGGCCACATGGCGTCGTGGCTGTCCATGAGCGACTTTCGCTACTTTCTGCCGCGCATGCAGCGCATGCGCGCCGAGTCGCGCGGCTGGTGGACGCGCATTCGGGCCGAGCACGCCGCGCTCTACCCGGTCATCATGGAGCGCATCCGCGCCGAAGGAGCGTTGGGTGCGGTCGCCTTCGATGACCCACGGCGCGGGCTGACGCCCGCTTGGGAGCCCCAGGATCCGCGCGGAGGACGTGGCACGTGGTGGGACTGGAAGCCGGCCAAGCTGGTCCTGGAAGACCTGCTCGATCAGGGTGAATTGATGTGCACGGCGCGCACGGCAGGCTTTGCGCGCATCTACGACCTGCCCGAGCGCGTGCTGCCTGAGAGTCTCGATACCAGCGATCCCGGTGACGAGGCTGCGACGCGCTATTTGTTGATGCGCGGGCTGGCGTGCCTGGGTGTGGCGACTACCAACGAGATCATCGATTACTACCGCCTCAAGCCGCCGCTGCCCCGAGGCGTACTCAAGCAGATGCTCGCGGATGGCGAGATCGTCGAAGTCGAGGTCGAAGGCTGGCAGGCGCCCGCGCTCAGCACGCCCGCGGCCCTCGAGGGACCGCTCGAGATTCCCGAGCACCC
Organism: Chloroflexota bacterium; assembly: GCA_036506475.1. Taxonomy (GTDB): domain Bacteria; phylum Chloroflexota; class UBA6077; order UBA6077; family CF-72; genus CF-72. The sequence goes on along the minus strand of DASXRR010000013.1, from coordinate 11,465 downwards.
GCCCGCTCTGCTGGCACCATTTGACAATCTGATGTGGGAACGCGCGCGCGTCGAGCGCATCTTCGGCTTTCGCTATCGCGTCGAGATCTACGTGCCCGAACCGAAACGCCAGTACGGCTACTACGTGCTGCCGCTGCTGGTGCGGGGAGGCTTGCGCGGCCGCGCAGATCTCAAACTGAATCGCCAGGTCGGCGTACTGCAGGTGCGCGGACTGTGGCTCGAAGGAGCGGACCCGGCCGAAGCTCAGTCTGCTTTGGAGACATTGGCGCGCCACCTTGGGGCGTCGGACATCGACTCGGGCTCATAGCGCGGCGGCGCGAGCAGCATCAGCGCCGCGACACGTCCCCGGCTGGCATCGTCGCTGCCTAGCTGCACGAGCGTTTCGGCACCGACGTTCAGCGCCACTACGGCAACGCCGCCCAGGCCGATCGGGCCTAGGGACGAAGTCGCCCGCCATCGACACCAGCTGCGCGAAGAAGAGCAGCCCGAGTGCGCGCTGGTGTACTAGACCCAGCATCAGCAAAGCGCGGCGTGATCAGTCGATGAAGATTTCGACGCGCTCGCCGCCTTCGCTGGCGACGTCGAAGATCATGCCCCGCCGACCGCTGCGCACAGCTTCGAAAAGATCGTCCACGTGCTCCACGCCCGGGATGCCCCGAAAGCGGCGCGCAAAGCCAAGGCCGAAGCCGACCATGCCGATCGGCACGGACACGTTGCTGCGCACGCTGCCCGTTTGCGCATCGGTGACCCGCACACGAAACCAGCGCGCGCGGTTCGTGGGTGGACCGAGCTCTTCGCTCAGCCAGCGCCCGCTGCCGCCGCGCCGTTTCACCTCGCGTCCACGGTCGCCGAGGGCGGCCAGCAGCTCGGCCGCCTCGCTCGCGGTGATCGTGTGCTGCTCCAGCAGCTCGAGGATCTTCAGCCGCTCGGATTCGGCGCCGTCGTTGTCCTCTTCAGGCATGGCACTACGCTCTGCCGAGCGCCTGGAGCAGCTCGTCGGCTTCCTTGGCCGAGAGCTCGCCCGCCTCGACCATCTTCAAGATGCGCTCGAGCTCCGGGTCGCTCGGCTTCTCGACCGGTGGCTCGGGACGCGGCGGCGCGGGCGGATACTGCGGCGCGGGCGAATATTGCGGCGCACGCGCCGCGCTGCGCATCATGCGCCCCTCGTGGACGCGCACCGCGCCCATCTCGGTCGACAGCAGCAGCCGCGCTGGTGCCGACTGGCGTGACGGATAGTTGTTCCGCACCGAGCCCAGACTGGTGTTCGTCTCGACGCACACATCGAGGCCTTTGGCCAGGTCGACGCGGACCGAGCCCATGGCGGCGCGAATGTGGTGCTCGCCTGCCTGCAGCTCGGAGATCTCGAGGCGAACCGAGCCGGCCTGCGTCTCGACGTCGAGGTAGCCGCCCACGTCGCGACCCTGAACGCTGCCCGCGTCGGCCGCCAGGTGCAATAGCCCGTGGACGTGCTCCAGCTCGATCTTGCCCGCATTGGCCTTGATGCCCAGCTCACAGCCCTCCAGGCCATGCACGTTGACGCTGCCCGCGTTGGTCTGCAGATGCGCCCGCACGTTGAGCGGCACGTACAGCGTGGCGCGACATTCCCAACCGCCGAACCAGTGGAAATTGCGCCGCGGCTCGAGCGCGACGCGCACCGTGTTGCCGTTCTTCTCGACGTGCACGGCGATGTTCTCGGCGGTGCCACGGGTCAGTTCGATGCGCGGCTGCCGACCGGCCTCGACGGGCACCAGCGAAAGGCTGCCCCACTCGGTATGCAGCTCCAGCTCGGCGGGCACACCGAAAGGGAGCTCCCAGGTGTTGGTGTTATCCATCACGGTCCCCCAGGGGTTAGAGCGCGCGAAGGCGGCCGGCTGCATCGGAGGCGTTCAGCTTGCCGGAGGCGAGCTCGTCCAGGATTTGCTGGCGGCGCGCCGCCAGGTCGGTGTCCTCTTGCTTGACTTCGAAACCCATCGCCGCGACGACCTCGTTGAGGCGGGCGACGACGGTCGGATACGAAATGCCCAGCTCTTCCTCGACGTCCTTGATCTTGCCGCGACAGCGGATGAAGACCTCGACGAACTGCAGCTGCTCGCGCGTGAGGCGCGCCAGACGACCCAGCGTGAAGTTGCCCTGGAGCGCCGAGCCGCACGCGGGACACTCCAGGCGCACGATGCGCAGGTCGTCGTTGCAGACGGGACAGCGGGTGAGGACTTGATGCGCGGCCTGGTCGCGCCCGGCGCCGCGCGCACCTCCCCAGCCATTGAATTCACTCATCGACATGTTGAGAAAATTAATGGCTGGATTGATATTTGTCAAGCATTGCTTGAGCTCTGCACCAAAAAAACCGTGCGCTTCAGCGCGCCCGCTCGACCTCCGCGGCCGGGCATTCGTAGCCTTCCGGCAAGAGCACGTAGATCGTCCCGTTCCGCTCGCCGATGCCGAGCACTTTCACGTTGCGCTCTTCATCCGGGCGGATACGACACAAGCAGCACGCGCACGGCTGAATATGGTGCGCCGCCGGTAGCTCGCGCACCCAGTCGCCGACCCGCACCACGCCGTTCGAAACGCGAGCCTCGTCTAGATATGTTTCAAGCGGTGGCACATTGTCCCGCCATTGCGCGTATAGGTGCGCCATTGGGCCTTTTTGAGAAGTCTGCAGCTAGTCTACGGGCCCGCCCGTCGCCCGGACAGGCGTTTCGCGCACGAGTTAAGCACGACGCAACAGTGCGATGGCCTGCGCGCGATTGCGCACGTTCAGCTTGCGCAGCATGTTCTGGACGTGTTTCTTGACCGTGCTCTGGCTGATCACGAGCTGCTGGGCGATCTCACGGTCACGCGCGCCGCGGGCGATGAGCTCGAACACTTCGCGCTCGCGCGCGGTCAGGTTGGGCGGCGGCGGCTGTGGGCTGGCGGCCTGGCGCTGGGTGGCGCGCTGGCGCAAGGCCGTGAGCAGGCGTTCGCCGATCGCGCGAGATATGGGCAAAGACTCGCCACGCTGAAAACCGTGCAAGGCACGCACGAGCGCATCCGGCGTCAGGTTCTTGGTCAGATACCCGACCGCGCCCACGCGCAGCGACTCGAACACGTCGCGGTCCTGGGTGGACAGCGTGAGCATCACTACTGGCAGCGCAGGGTGCGTCGCGGTCAGCTTTTCGACCGTGGCGATGCCATCCTGGTGCGGCAGCGCGGTATCCATGAGCACCAGGTCGAGGCCGTGTGGGCAAAACTGCGTGGTCAGGTGCAGCGCTTCGTCGGCGTCGCCTGCTTCGCCGACGACGCGAATACCGTCAGCCTCGTTGAGGATCTCACGGATACCGCGTCGAAAATAGGCGTCAGCGTCGACGATCAGGATGCGCAGTGGCTGCTCGTCGACGGTCACGCGCAGTGCATACCACGTCGCGGGGGCGTCTGCCAGGCGCGGCCGATTCGTGATGGCATCGCAATGGCAAAACCCTCATGCCGAGCGCGTCGATCTCACTAGAGTCCGCGCAAATGACCGACTCCCAGATCCTGGCCCCCGAGCCACGCCCGGTCGGAACGCGCGAGCCCTGGAGCTCCGAGTTCGACCAGGTTCGCGCAACCGTACAGGCGCTGCAGGGCGCCGCCTCACTGCTCCAGGGCGCACTCGAACAGCGCCAGGGTCTGTGGGCCGAAATGCGCGGCGCCGAAAGCTCGTTGTCCGTCCTCCAGCAGCAGCGCAGTGACGCCGAGCAGGCGCTTGCCACCGCGCAGGCGCAACTGCAGCGCGTCAGCCACGACCTGGCCCAGGTGCGTATGGAACAGAACGGCGTCGTCGCCGAGTTCGACAAGCTCGTGCAGAGCGCGATGTCGCGCCGGGGCGCGCTGGTCAGCGAGATCGCCGAGCTGGAACGTCGCCGCAACGGCCTGCTGTCGGTCGCGCCGATCTCAGCCTCGCCGGTGGTCATCGCGGAGCCGGTCGTGGCCCCGTGGCCTATCGCGATCCCGGAGCCGATGCCGGCCCTACAGCCGATCGTCCCGCCCGAGCCGGTAGCTGCAGCGCAGACGTTCGTTGCACCAGAGCCGGTCGTGGCACCACAACCGCTCGCTTCACAACAGCCCGTCCTGCTGCCCTTGCCGCCGGTCCAGCTGGAAGCTCGAAGCGTTGAGCCCACGCGGGTCGGGCCAGTCAATCTGCCGACAAAGTCCCGCCGCGGTTTGCACTTGCCTGGCCTGCGCCTGGTCGTCTCCACGCTGGTGGGTGTCGTGCTGTTTGGTCTGGCGGTGTTGTTGACGCCTCTGAGCCAGGTAGCCGGTGGTCTGCAGATCCTGGCCGTGATGAGCGGCAGTATGGAACCGACGATCAATGTCGGCGGAATTGTCGGCGTGCGTCCGTTCCCCGCGAACGAGCTTCAGGTCGGCGACATCATCACGTTCACCAATCCGAGCACGCCCGATGTGCCAATCACCCATCGTGTCATGACTGTCGAAAACCGCGGCGGACAGACGCTGCTGACGACCAAGGGCGACGCCAACGACTCGGTCGATGCGTTCACCACGGCCACCTCGCGGTCCGTGGGCAAAGTCGAGTTCACGTTGCCCTGGCTGGGTTATCTGATGTTCTGGCTGTCCACGCCGCTGGCCAAGGTGGGCATCCTGGCGGTGTCGCTGCTCGGCTTCGTGCTGCCGTCGATCAAGTTCAAGAAGACCGTATCGACTGCCCCGGATCCGAGCGCGGCGGTGCGTTCGAGCGAGTCCTACCGCCAGCTCGAACGCGAGATCCAGGACCTGCTGACACGCGCCTCCTGAGCCCGCGCTGGCTCAGTGGGTCGGCGTCGGCGTTGCCGGCACGGGTGTCGGCGTTGACGTTGGCGCGCTCGTAGCGGTCGCTGCGACCGTCGGAGTCGGAGTCGGGGTCGCGGTTGGAACTGAGGTAGATGTCGGCGTTGCCGTGCTGGTGGCCGCGGGTGTCGCGGTACTGGCTGGCCCTCCCGAAGCGGGGGTTGGTGTAGCGGTCGAGGTCGCCGTGGCCGCGGCGACGGCAGTCGGCGTTGGCGTGGTCACGCTCGTACTTGTCGCGGTCGGTGGCCCGCCGGTCGGTGTCGCGGTAGCCGTGGCCGTCGCAGCCACCGTAGGCGTCGGCGTTGGTGTCGGCTGGCCGAGCACATCGAGCCGATCCAGCGTCACCGGCGTGCCGCCCGCGACGTTCGCGACCAGGCGAATCGAGCGCACCCCGCTGCCGCTCAAGGCGACCTGGCCGTGGCTGCCCGAGCTTTCGGCGACCGAGCCGACCTGGTTGCCATCCTGAACCACGGCTATTGAGCCGCCGCTGCCGGGCGCGAACCACACTACCAGAGCCCCAGCGCTAGCCTCGACTTTGAATTCGGCCTCGGCGCCGTCGTCCGTTGTGGCGTGGGCGCTGCTGGCATCGGTCCACTGCGCGGAGTAGCGCAGCTCGGCCGAATCGTCGTCGTACGAGCCAATAGCGAGCGTCGCGAGTGTCGGCGTAGGCGTTGCCGTGGGCACCAGCGTGGGCGTCGAGGTACTGGTCGGAACCATCGTCGGGGTGGCGGTCGGTACGAGCGTTGGCGTTGGCATTGGCGTTTCAGTGGCAGTCGGGGGCACCGTCGTCGCCGTTGGCGTGCTGGTGCTGGGCGGTGCAACAGTCGGCGTTGCCGTCGCCGATGGCTCAACCGTTGGCGTCGCCGTGGCCTCGACGGTCGGCGTCGCGCTCGCCACTGCTGTCGCCGTCGGCGTGGCACTCGCCGTCGGTGTTGCCGTCGCCGATGGCTCCATCGTCGGCGTCGCGGTTGGCTCGACCGTCGCCGTCACTTCGACGGTAGGCGTGGCGGTCACGACGAGGGTCGGCGTTGCCGTTGGCACGACCGTCGTGGTCGCAGTCGTGGTGGCGAGCACCGTCGGTGTCAGCGTGGCTGGCAACGTCGCGGTGGCTGTGGGCGTCGCCCCAGGCATCATGACGCGAACTTCCGTGGTCGGATCGCTCAGCGCGCCATGCGCATCCAGCGCTCGCACCACAGCGAAGTACGTCGCACCTGGCACCACATCGCTGGTGGTATAGGCGGTCACAGGCCCGAGCTCGACCATGCGCTCGTAGGTGCCGCTCGCCGTACCCAGGGCGACCTGGTAGCCGCTCACGCTGCTGCTGGGCGAAGCCGCCCACGACAGGGTCAGCGCATCCGATGCAGTAGCGCGCAAGTCGCTCGGCGGCAGAGGCGCGGGATCGATGATGGTGATTGCCTTCGTCGCGCCGCCGCTCGTGGCGGTCACAGTGATCGGCGTGAAGCGGGTGCCGCTCGAGACATACAGGGTTACGGCCGGCGGCTGGCCCGACGCGTCGGTCAGCGCCCCGGTCGACGTCACCCGCGGCCCACCGCTGGCGAAGCTAGCCCGAGCACCCGCGTCTGTGGTGATCGCCAGCGTCAGCAGGGCGTTGGCCGCCGGGCGGCCCTGGTCGTACGCGGTGGCCGTGATCGCCGTGTTGCCGCCGGCCGAGATGTCGGTGCTCCCCGCCGAGAGCGTGATGCTGCTCGGCGACTGGATCGTGACTGCAACGCTGACGGTCGCTCCGCCTGAGCGCGAGAAGGAGAGCGTGTGGCTGCCATTGGCGACGGTGCTCGGCAACCCGAAGCTGTATCCGTTGAATGCGCCGCCCGCGATCGCGGTGCCGGCGTCGAGGCTCGCGCCGTCATCCACGGCCACGACCACGTTGCCTGCGCCGACGCTCCAGCCCGCGCCCGAGGCGCTCACGCTGCCACCCGGGTAGTAGTAGCCGCTGCCGGACACGCTCGCCGTTGGCGGCGCACCGCCCAGGACCAGGAAATCGGCGCCACCAAAAACCGCCAGCGCGTTGCCGCTCACGTCGGTCGCCGTCGAGGCGACTGCAACGTCGTAGCACGTGTCGGCGGTCAGGGCAGCCGTCGGGTGGAACGTGAGCTCGCTGGCACTGGCCCAGGTGACGCCGCCGCCTACGGCTGCGCCGAGCGAGCCGGTGCAGGCGCCTGGATCCGACCATGGCCGAAGCGCGAACGCGTGGGCCGTCTCGACTGGATCCATGGCCTCGTCGAAGGTCACCTGCACCAGGGTCGTCGGGCTGATGCCGCTCTGGCCGTTGGCCGGCAGCACCCGGCTTACGATCGGCGCGGTGCTGTCCGTAGCAGCGCCGGTCGTCCACGTACTGGTCTGGTTCACCTCGAGGTTGGCGGTGCTGGCCACTTCGGTAACGGTGTACGCCGTACTCGCCAGAAGCGGGCTGGCGGGCGTGAAACGACTCGCGTCGGAATACGGATTGGACCAGACACCACCATTCTGGGCACACAGGGGCGCTTGCCCCGTGCCGCTGAACACATAACACGGCGAGCCAGATCCGCTCATCTGGCGCACCGAGAAGCCACTGAGCGCGTCGCTCTGTCCTGCACCGTTGAGTGCGCTGGTCCACGTCATGTTGATCGAGGTGCTCGTGGGCACGTCGATCGAGCCGGCCCGGGGGGCGATGCTGGCCAACCCCGGCGCGCCGGCGCTCGAGCCCGTCTGGAAGCTCCAGTAACACAGCGAACCGTTTTGCGCAGATGCGCCCGTGCACTGCACGAGGTTGCCCGTGAGATCGGCGACGGCCGTGCTGAGGCGAAGCGCGTACCAGCGGTTCGCACCGAGCGGCTGCGCGGTCGTATATGACAGGCTGCTGCCCGCCGTCCATGTCACCGCGCCCGAGACCGGGGCGGTCCCGCTGGCGCAGGTCGAATCTGCGTCGCAGTCCACCAGCGCCATACCAGCGCCCGTGAGCGACTGATTCATCGGCTCGCTGAACTCAATCGTGATGCTCGGATTCAGCGCCACGCCGGTGCTCCCCGCCACTGGCGCTGACGCCAGGACCGTGGGCCGGGTAGCGTCAGCGGTAGCACTTGCGATTGTCGAACCCGTGCCCATGCCGCCAGCGCCTGAGAGGCCAAACACCTCGTACGAGTACGCCGTCCCGTTGACACCAGTGGGGTCGGTGTACGAGGTCATGCCTGCGCCGACGACGACCAGGTCGGCGAACGGGCCGGCGGGATTCGTCGCGCGGCGGACCGAATAGCCGCCCGCTGACCACGAGGCGGCGCTCCACGTGACGAGAATGCCGCCGCCCGGTTGCGCGACCGCCGCGACGTCGCTGATCGTGAACTGCTTGGCCGTCGCCAGGACGTTGGCTGAGTCAGTCTGACTGGCGGTCAGGAAGGCAGCTGTGCCGGGCGTTGAGCCGAGCACGAACCACGCCGCGAGGCCAACCCACAGCGCACCCCCCAGCCGCCGGATATCACGCGGCGACATGCTCCGGATCGACTTTCAGCGCCGCAAGCGCCAACGCTTTCAGGTGCCATGCCGCCGCGTTGCCGGGGCTGAGCCCGAGCACGCCGTCGGCGGCGCGCAACGCCAGCTGTGGATGCCCCGCATCCAGCGCACGACGACCAGTGCGCAGGAGGGCAATGACGCGCTCAACGGTGTCCCTGGTGCGAGGCTGGCGCAGTCGCCTACGTGCGGCATCGAGTACCAGCAGCAACATCGGCACGCCCAGCAGCAGCGCCTTGCCCATCGGTCGTGCCACGAAATCGACCAGCACGCCAAGGCGTGGGATCACGTACAGGACTCGGCCGAGAGGCGTCCGCCCGGCCACGCTGACCGGCTCGACGGACGAGCTCACGTCGGTCGCGACCTGGATGCTGAGTCGGCCTGTGGGTTCGAGATCGATCCCCTTCAGGCGACTCATGACCACCCCGTCCGGATCGGACGGCGTGCGGTAGAAGATGATGTCGCCCACACTCAACTGCTCGGCCGGCACCGGCGCCAAGATGGCCAGGTCGCCCCGTGCCAGTGCAGGCTGCAGTGCGGCGCTAGACACGACCACCGATTCGTATCCGAATACTGACGGCAGCGTGCTCGCCAGCAGCAGGCCGATCAACCCGAGCATCACCAGCAGCACCGCGCCGTTGACGAGCGTCAAGATCCGCTTCATGACGCGTCAGCTCTGTACCGCGTCGAACGCGAAAGTCGCGGCGACTGACGTCGCCTGGCTGGTAACCGAGTTTGGCGCCGCGAGGGTGAAGCACAACACCTCGCTCGCACCGGGTGCCAATGAACGATCGCCGGCCTGCACCCCGTGCGCCGGATCGCCCAGCGCCGCGCCCGCCAGCGCACCCGAGTACAGCACTGCGCCATCTCGGTCGGAGCACGGCTGAGCCGTGCGGGCGCGCAGCGTCAGCTGCAGCGCGTTGGCCAGAGTCGCATCACCCGAGGTGATCGTGCTCATGGCGTAGGTCAGGGCCAGGCTGCCGCTGTTGGAAATCGTCAGCTCGGCGTCGAAGTTGTCGCCGGCGACGAGGTTGTCCATCGACAGCGTAGTGCCTGCGCCCAGGCTGTCGGCGATGTGCACGGTGCCGGCCGAGAACTGGTTGGCGGTACTGCCAACCGAGGTTGCAAAGAAGGCCAACGTGGTGTGCGCATCGGGGCCACTCTGGACCCCAATGAACAGCAGCGTTCCGAGCAGCAGGCGATGGGTCATGGTGCGTTCCAGTCGCGGCACGAGCCGCACCCCGAATGTCGGGATGCGGCTCGCAGACGTGGCTTTACTGGCCAGCGCCTCTGTTGACTGCCGCGTCCTTGGCGAGACCGTCAACCGTAAACGTAACGATGGTGTTCGTCTTACCGTCGATGGCGTTGTTGTAGGTGTTGTCGGTCGCTGCAGGCATGGTCACCTCGAGGCACAGCGTGTCGACCGCATCGACGGCGAGCGAGCGGCCAGCCACCGGCGCCGGGTCGGTGCCCAGTGCGACGATCGTCTGACCTGCGCCAGCAACCATGAAGGCGCTCGCGCGGACCGCATCCGGCCAAACCAGCGCGTCAGTGAAGTTGGCCGAGCTGCACGCGGTCGCCGCGCTCGCCGCAACGGTGGCCTTGGTGCCCGTCCCGCCGACGCTCGAGTTGATCGCCAGCTTCAGCGCCGGCGCCAGATCCTGATCGCCACCGGCAGTTGTCGCCGTGGTGTACTTGAGGCCGTATTTCAGGTCGAGCGTGCCCGTATTGGTCAGCTCGATCGGCGCGTAGACCGTGTCGCCCGGCTTGATGTTGTTGAAGACGATGCTCGATGTCACCGGGTTGATCGAACGGGCGTCGTTGACGTCGGCAATCTCCAGTCGCAGCGTGCCCGCGGTGAACGTGTTCGGCGTCGAGGTCACCTGGGTCGTGAAGTACGCCATGGTGCCGCGACCAGCGACCGTGGCTAACACGCCCGTCGCCAATGCGCCGACCAGGAGCAGCTTCGCCTGCTGTGCCCCGCTGAGGGCAATTCGGAATGTCATAAGGGGTATGGATCCTCCGTGTTGTTGGTCACGGCGCACCGTCCATGCGCGCCGCTTCGAGCGGTCTGTTGGCCGCGTCGTATGAGGGCTGAGATGCCTCTGCCCGGATTACCGGGCCGGGAAAGTGTTCTCAATATGGGCCCAAAGAAGAAGGTTCTCGCAACTTGTGCCACGCTTGGGAGTACTCCCGGAGTCGATTTCGTAGCACCGCTGATTCTTCTTTTGGGTACTAAGCGAGCAGCCCGCCCGAGCCGTCCATTAAGTGAGACGCGCGTGCATACCACGCGCACCCCAAAACATGGACAGGCCAGCCCGCATGCCAATCGTGTTGGCGTCGCGCCTTCAGGTGCGCGCGCTGTTCTTCGTGTTGCTCGCCGTGATCTGTCTGAGCTCCGATACCTCGGCGGTGCGACGTACGCTGGCGTTCTTCACCGCGGGCACGACGCAGGCCGGCAACATGAGCACGGTTCGCCTGGACGTCTCGACCTCAGCGGTCGTCTCAGGATTGTTCAGCGTTAGCGCGAACATGGTCCCGGGCGACTTTCAGTTGAAGACCATCGACATCGTCAATGGCGGCACGAGTGGCCAGGCACAGCAGGACTTCACCTACTCGGTCACCAGCACCAGCAGCGGCCCAGGCAACACCTGTTCACGGCTCGATTCGAGCGATGCGCCCACGTGCGTTACGCCCGCGCTACCTGGCGCGTCCAGTGCGACGGGCGCCGCGCTGGTACTTCTGCGGTGCACTTCCGATGCGGCCGCGGCTGCGCCAGTCACCTGCGCCTCCCCGAACGTGTACGTAACCCAGGCCTACCCAGCGGCCGGCCAGGGTACGCAGACGCAGCTTGCTGGAGGCCTGAGTCAGGCGACCGTCGGCGGCGTCGCCAGCGACCCGAGCTACAGCATCAGCATCGGCGGCGCCTCGTTCACGGGCGGGCCACTGGTCATCAACGCCGCGACCGGCCTTGGGGGCCCAGACTCCGTGGCGGGCGCCGATGGCCAGGCGCACGGCCTGGCCGCGAACCACACCGATCACCTCGCCAGCGTGGTCTACCTGCCCCGCCAGGCGGGCGAAGCGCTGGCCGATCAGTCGAGCGTCTTGACCTTTACCTGGACGGTGACACAGCGTCTCGGGCGCACGCGCTGAACCTCAACTAA
>DASXRR010000012.1:0-7263 GCA_036506475.1 Chloroflexota bacterium | reverse complement strand
GGCGAGGCGGGTTCCGCTCGTCCGCGGTGCCAAGGCGGCGACCGAAGGCGAGCGTGAACGGCGGCCTGCGCCGGACCGGCCCGCGGCAACGTGACGGTACCCTCAGCCGAGGTGGCTTCCGAGGACTCACGCTCGAGTCGTTTTGCTGGCGGGGTCGTGCGGCAACCGATCATCGGCCGTTCACTACTGCTGGTGTTCGGGGCCACGTTTGGCACGACGGTCAGCTTCTATCTGCTGCTGTCGGTCGTGCCGCTGTATGCAACGTCAGTCGGAGCTGGGCAGGTCGGCGCTGGCCTCTCGACGGGCGTCTTGATGTTCGCCACCGTCGCGGCCGAGCTGGTCACGCCGGCGCTGCTTGGGCGACTCGGTTATCGGGTGGTGTTGGCGGCTGGCCTGGTGCTGCTCGGTGCTCCTGCCCTCCTCCTCCCGAGCTCAGACAACATGATCGGGATCCTCACGGTGAGCGCCGTCCGCGGCGTTGGTTTCGCCATAGCCGTGGTCGTCGGCAGCGCCCTGGTGGCCTCGATTGCACCGCCCGAGCGCCGCGGCGAGACGCTCGGCCTCTATGGCGTTGTGGTTGGGATTCCAGCCATCGTCGCCCTGCCGCTGGGCGTGTTGCTGGTGAATGCGGTGGGCTACCCGACCGTCTTCGTCGCCGGCGCCGTTGCGGCGCTCGTCGGCCTCGTGGCCGTGCCGGGGCTGCCAGGTCGAGGCCCACGCCGACCCGGTGTCGAGCAGCCCGTCGGCATCCTCGCCGCGCTCCGTTCGGCGTCGTTGCTACGGCCGTCGATCGTGTTCTCGACGGTCGCGATGGCCGCGGGCGTGATCGTCACCTTCCTGCCGCTCGCCTTGAGCAACGCATCTGAGAACCTGGCCGAGCTAGGCCTGCTCGTTCAGGCCACTGCGTCCACGATCACCAGATGGTGGGCCGGCCGACACGGCGACCGACACGGCTCGGCCGGCCTGCTGGTCCCCGCCACCCTGGTCTCTGCCGTCGGCATCCTCGCCCTCGTCATCGGCACGAACGCGTTCGTCGTCCTGGCCGGGATGCTGCTCTTCGGCGCCGGCTTCGGCGTCGCCCAGAACGCCAGCCTGTCGCTGATGTTCGAGCGCGTCTCGAGCACGAGCTACGGCTCCGTGAGCGCACTATGGAACCTGGCCTACGACCTCGGCCTGGGCGTAGGCGCCACAGCGTTCGGCATCGTCGCCAGCGGCACCAGCTACCCCGTCGCCTTCGCCCTGACTGCCGTCGTCATGCTCGCCGCGCTAGTCCCCGCCTGGCAGGACCGCTCTTCCGCGGCGTCTTCCGAGGCCTAGTTGCGCTGGAACGTACCCATGAGCTTGCCCGCCGGCGTGTCGTTCAGCGAGCCGCCCGCGGCCGCATTGCGCAGTCGCTCCAAGGTATAGCCCGACCACGTCTCCTGCGATCCACCCTTACCAGCCTCCTGGTGCACGCGCACGATGACCTGCCTGGTCACGTCGGCGCCGAACACGACGGCGTCGATGTCGGTGCGGTAAGAGATGTTGTAGTTGGCCTTGCCCGGGTTCTGCTGAATGATCGCCAGCAGCTCTTTGGCCTGCCCTTCCGACCCAAATCCAATCCCGCGGCTACCCAAATCAGTACTGAGCTCGCCAGAACCCGACAGCGGCGCCGCCGCAATCGCTGCCACCGCCGGCACTGGCGTAGCCACCGCCGAGCGCGGCGCCACCGTCGGCACCTCCTCCGTCAAGCGCCGCAACATGGCCTCGCTCTGGCTGAGCGTCAAAACAATTGGAAGAAGAATTGCCGCCGCAAGGGCGAGCCTGATCATGCGAACGCGATGCCTCCAGCACGGCGCCGATGATAATGTCGACCGCCGCCAGGCAGGAGCCGTGCACGTTGAGCGACGGTGACGTAACCGTGTTCGGGGCGTCGCTTCTGGCGCTACACCCCGTGCTCGACTCCGACGCGGAGCGAGCTCTCTAGCCGCCGCCGAAGACGTCTTTTACTTTGTCGAAGAAGCTCTTGTTTTCGGAGGGGGTGGTGCCGTCATCGCCGAACGTACTACTGAGTTGGCGGAAGAGTTTCTTTTGTTCGTCAGTCAGCTCGGTTGGGGTGCGGACTTTGAGGTGGACCTGCAGGTCGCCTCGGCCGTGTTCGCGTAGGTAGGGGACGCCTTCAGTGCGGACGCGCACGATGCGGCCGCTTTGGGTGCCGGCGGGGACTTTGATGGGAATTTCGCGGCCGTCCAGCGTGGGGATGTTGAATTCGTCGCCGAGCGCGGCTTGGGCTACGTTGATGGGCACTTCTAAGAGCAAGTCGTGGCCCTGGCGTTTGAAGTAGCGGTGCGGCTGCACGTGCAAGACCACGTACAGGTGGCCGGCGACGCCGCCTCGGGGGGCGGGCTCGCCACCGCCGTTCAGGCGGATCTGCAGACCTTCGTCGGAACCAGGCGGTACGTCGATTGAAATGGTCTGCTTGGCGCGCACCACGCCGCGGCCCTGACACTCTTTGCACGGATCGGCAATGATCTGGCCCTCGCCGCCGCAGCGATCGCACAGGGTGACATTCACGAACTGACCGAAGATCGACTGCTGAACGCGCCGAATCTCGCCGCTGCCCTCGCAGCGCGTGCACTTGACGGGCTGACTGCCCGGCTCCATGCCGTTGCCCGTGCAGCGCGTGCAGGTGACGTGCTTGGTGAGGGTGATCTCCTTGCTGGTGCCGAAGACCGCCTCCTCGAGCGTCAGGTGCAGGTCGTAGCGCAGGTCCTGGCCGCGCTGCACCCGCTGCCGCGCGCCGCGCGCACCGGGCGAGCCGAAGAACGACTCGAACAGGTCCTCAATCGACAGCCCGACGAAGTTGCTGAAGTCGACCGTCGCCCCGCTGCCGCGATCAAACGCGCCATGGCCATAACGGTCGTACATCGAGCGCTTCTCGGAGTCCGAGAGGACCTGGTAGGCCTCGGTGGCTTCCTTGAACCGCTCCGTGGCCTCGGGCGCCTTGTTGCGATCGGGGTGGAACTGCAGCGCCAGCTTGCGATAGGCCTTCTTGATCTCGTCGTCCGAGGCAGCACGGGCCACGCCCAGGACGTCGTAGTAGTCGCGCTTGGTGGACGAGCGAGCCATTTTCGAAGGGAAACCTTAACGCATCAGCGGCTGGCGCCGACGACTTCCATGAGCTCGGCCATGAAACGCACCATGGGCACTGCGCGCCAGTACGCCAGGCGCGTCGGACCGAGCACGCCGAGCACACCCCAGATGTCCTCATCCGAGCCGTAGCGGGTCAGCACGAGCGACGCCTCGCGCATCTGCTCGAGCCGATTTTCGGCGCCGATGATGACCTGCACGCCCGGGCTGGCCAGCGATTCGGCCAGGAAACGCGCGAGCAGCGGCTGGTGCTCGAGCACCTCGATGATCGGGCGTAGCTTTTCGCTCTGGGCGAACTCGGGCTGGCTCAAGAGCTGGGCCAGGCCTTCCAACGACACCGCCGCGAACGCCTGCTCCTGGGCTTGCTGGAGCAGGCGCAGTGCCGCCGACGCGAACGTGCGGGCCGGCTCGGTGAGACCTTTGAGCAGGCGCCGCACCTGGCCAGCCGACTTATCGGCAAGCTTGTCGCTGAGCTCGTTGCTCAACCGCGTCAGCTCGTCACGCACGATCGGTACGTCGAGGCGCTGTACGACCTGGCGAACCGCGCCGGATTGCAGCAGCAAGGTGACCAACACCAGATCGTCTTCGAGCGGTACGAGCTCGAGCCGGCGCAGGCGCGCGGTCGTGGCGGCAGGTGGCGTGGCGACGGCGGCGCTACGCAGGGTGCGCGCGAGCAAAGACGACGCGAGGTGGGTCGACTCGGTGCCCGAAGCAACGAGATGGTTGAACTGCTGGCGCAGCGCGCGTCGCTCCGCGGGCGCCAGCTCGCGCTCCTCGTGCATCAACAGCTCGACGAAGTAGCGGTAGCCGCGGTCCGTCGGGACCCGCCCGGCCGAGGTGTGCGGCTGGGCGATCAGGCCGGCCTCTTCGAGCGCGGCCATCTCGTTACGGACCGTGGCAGGCGACAGCTCGCCCTGGTATTTCCTGGCGATCAGGTCGGACGGCACAGGTTGTGCCAGAGCCACGTACTCCTCGACCACGTGACGCAGGATTCGTTCTCTCCGAGGCGTTAGCTCTGGCATTCCATCTGCCGGTTAGCACTCGGCGTGCCCGAGTGCTAATTTCGGGTGGCGGCAATGATACATGATGAGAACCCTAGGGGTATACTGCCGCGAAATGTCGGCGACGGACCCCCGCTTGCCGTTCCTCTCTACTGAAGGGCAGGGAACGCGGGGTGGTATCTGAACCCAGAATCGTCATAACCGGCATGGGCGCAGTCACGCCGGTAGGGCTCGACGTGCCATCGACCTGGGACGCGCTGGTGCACGGTCGATCGGGCGTGGCGCCCGTCACCCTGGTCGAGTCGGCCGACCTCGACGTCCGCATCGCCGGCGAGGTCAAGAACTTCGATCCGACCAACTACCTGGAGAAGAAAGAAGCGCGGCGCATGGATCGCTTCCTCCAGCTCGGCATGGTCGCCGCGAAGGAAGCGATGCGCGACGCGTGTTTGAAAGTCCCGCCCGAGGACGCCGAACACGTAGGCGTGCTCGTCGGCAGCGGCATCGGCGGCATCGGGACAATCGTGGACGCGGCCATCACGCTGTATACGCGCGGGCCAAATCGGGTCAGTCCGTTTGTCGTGCCCATGATGTTGCCGGACATGCTGAGCGGCCTGATCTCGATCGACACTGGCGCGAAAGGGCCGAACTTCGCCGTCGCCAGCGCATGCGCCACGGCGGGTCACAGCATCGGCGAAGCCGCCGAAATCATTCGCCGCGGCGACGCCGAAGTGATGATCGCCGGCGGGGCCGAAGCCCCGGTGACGCGCATCGGCCTGGCCGCGTTCGATTCGATGCGCGCGCTCTCACGACGCAATGACGAGCCGCAGCGCGCGAGCCGACCGTTCGATCGCGAGCGCGACGGCTTCGTGCTGGCCGAAGCGGCGGGCATCGTCATTCTCGAAAGTCTGGAGCACGCCCGCCGCCGTCGGGCGAACATCTATGCCGAGGTCGCCGGCTATGGCGCCACTGCCGATGCGTACCACATCACGGCGCCCAGCGAAGGTGGCGAAGGTGCCGCGCGGGCGATGCGTCTCGCGCTCAAGCGGGCTGGCCTGACGACGAATGACATCGGCTACATCAACGCCCATGGCACGTCGACGCCGCATAACGACAGGACTGAAACACAGGCGATCAAGTCGGTCTTTGGCGAGCAGGCTCCACCGGTGTCCTCGACCAAGAGCATGACCGGGCACCTCATCGGGGCCAGTGGCGCGGTCGAAGCGATCGTGTGCGTCAAAACCATCCTCGAGGGCTGCCTGCCACCGACGATCAACCTGGAGCACGCCGACCCGGAGTGCGATCTCGACTACGTGCCCAACGTCGCGCGTCGTGCGCGCATCGACGCCGCTATGTCCAACTCGTTCGGCTTCGGCGGGCACAATACGGCGGTGATCGTGCGGCGCTTCGAGGGGTGACCGAAAGCGCCTGGCTGGGAGCGGTCCGATCCGTGGTCGCGGCGGTGCGCGCGAGCGACCTCACCGATCTCGAGCTAGCCAATGGCGAGTTTCGCGTGCGCGTGCGCCGCGAACCAGCACGCATGCCTGCGAGCGCCGCGCCAGCAGAAGCACTGGATGATCACCTGCATCGGGTGGCGGCGCCGTTTACTGGAGTGTTCTATCGTTCTCCGACGCCCTCGGCACGCGCCTATGTCAACGAAGGTGACTGGGTCGATGCCGACGCCGTCGTTGGACTTGTCGAGACAATGAAGATCTTCAACGAAGTAACGGCGGACTGTTCGGGGCGCATCGTTCGTTTTGCAGCGGAGAGCGGCCAACTGGTACACCCGGGTGATCCGCTGGTGTTGATCGAGCCAGGTGAGCGCACCACCGCGGAGTCGGAGCCACGCTTGTGACCCTTCGACCCAGTCGACCCCTTGGAGAAGCTCAGGGTGAGCGGACTCAGGATGAGCGGCGCTACGTACGCATCGCGGGGTGGGGCATGTACTTGCCCGAGCGCATCATGCCCAACCGCGAGCTCGAACAGCTTGTCGATACCTCGGACGAGTGGATCCGCGCTCGAACCGGGATCGGCGAGCGACGCATCGCCGCGCCTGAGGAAAGTACCTGCTCGCTGGCGGTGCAAGCGGGCCGACGGGCGCTGGATCGGGCGGGCGTCACACCCGAGGAGCTAGACCTGATCATCGTCGCCACGTGCACGCCCGACTACTCGAACATGCCGGCTACGGCGTCGCTGGTACAGCACGCGCTCGGCGCGACGCGGGCTGGCGCATTCGATCTGAATGCAGTCTGCAGCGGCTTCCTGTACGGACTGGCGACGGGCAGCCAGTTCATCCTCAATGGCGTGCACAAGGCGGTGCTGATCATCGGCGCCGAGGTCTTCACACGTATTCTCGATTGGCAGGACCGCTCGACCTGCGTGCTCTTCGGCGACGCGGCGGGCGCGGTGGTGCTGCGGCCGACGTCCGAGCCAGGCGGGTTGTTGTCGTTCGTGCTGGGCAGCGATGGCTCGGGTGCGTGCTCGCTGTACGTGCCGGCGGGTGGCTCACGCCGCCCGGCTTCGCACGAGACCATCGAAGCGCGCGAGCATTATGTCAAGATGCAGGGCCGCGAGGTGTTCCGCTTCGCGACGCGCGTCTTGCCTGAGTCGGTGACGCAGGCCTTGGATCAGGCGGGACTGACCACCGCGGACATCGACCTGCTGATCCCGCATCAGGCCAACGTGCGCATCATCGATGCCGCTGCACGGCGGCTCAAGCTGCCGGACGAGTCCGTGTTTGCCAATGTCGAGCACTACGGCAATACGTCGGCCGCGAGCATTCCTGTGGCGTTATGTGAAGCTGTCGATGGTGGGCGGGTCTGCGCGGGCGACACGCTGGTCATGAGTGGCTTCGGCGCGGGCCTGTCGTGGGGCACCGCCGTGTGGAAGTGGCACGGCTAACCATCTGCGCCGTGTCGGATGTGGCGCTGTCTTCCATCCGTCACAACCGGATTCCCTCCGCGGGATAACCGAGCCGGGATGCGACACCAATCGTTGCGCTAGCGCAGGCGGGGAAGAAACAGCAGACCGGCCACCGCCACAGCGGCAACCGCTGAGATCAGGACGGCGGCGGCGCTGATGTCTTTGGCGCGTTTGACCAACGGGTGGAATTCGGGCGACGTCACGTCGGAGAGCG
>DASXRR010000011.1:0-9526 GCA_036506475.1 Chloroflexota bacterium | reverse complement strand
TGTTGTACCTGTTCTTGCAAACGGTGCCTGCTTCGCTGGTCGGGGCGCTCATATCGTCGACGAATAGCCCGTATTACGCGACGTACATCATGGCGCCGCGCATCGTCGCGCTCGGCCCACTCGAGGATCAACAGCTGGGCGGTCTGTTCATGTGGGTGGGCAGCGGCTTCTACTTCCTGATTGCCACGGCCGTCGTCTTCTTCCTGTGGGCCAGTCGCGAGGAAGCGGCGAACCGTCGACCTGTGGGAGCACTGCGATGAGTTCCGCATCCGCAACCGCGGTCGAGCGCCGCGGCATACTTCGACGCCACTGGTTCTCGGACGCCGTAATCGCCGGGTTCGTCGCCATCGGCACGTCGACCGCGGTGTTGATGGTCGGCTTCGCCATAGCGAATGGCGCCGGCGACGCCAGTGGCGACATCGTCCGCCAGTGGCTGTACCAGCTGACCCATAACGACGTCGTGAAGTTCAGTCGGGCGACGCCCGCGATCGCCATCGCGGTGCATGTGGTGCTCGGGCTGATCTGGGCTGTGGTCTACGCGCGCTGGGTTGAGTCGAATCGCAGTCTCACGTGGTGGATCGGCCATGGGCCAGGCTGGTCACGTGGTATGCGTTTCGCGCTGCTGCCGTGGCTGTTCTCGCTGCTGGTGCTGTTGCCCGCCGCGGCCTTCGACATGCTCGGCGTCGCCCTCAGCGCCGGACCCCTGCCGCCAATCGGCAATCTTCTGCTGCACATGATCTATGGCTTCACGCTTGGCCAGCTGTACGACTCGTCGGCTGACGCGCCCGCCATCGGCGAAGACGTGGTCTACGACGAGCCGCTCGAGACCGAAGCGATCGCGCACGCCGAAGATGTCAGCGCCGCGGGCATCATTGTCGGTGCCGTGGTTGGTGCGGCGGTCGGCATTGGCATGGCCATCGTGCTGCCGCCGACGCTGCAGAACATCGACTCGCAGGGCTGGTCGATCGCACTGGCGGTGGGTGGCGTCCTGGCCGGCGGCGCCGTGGGCGGCATCGTCGGTTCGTTCGCTGGGCTACCGAGTGGGCCCAAGGATCCAGCTGAGATCGCCGAAGGTGAAGACCCGTTCAATCATTCAGTGCTGCCGTTCTTGCTGCCGCCGGTGGTCGTGCTCGTCGCGGCCGGGATCGTCGTGTCCTTTGGCACGGGCCTGCTGCGGCTGGGCAAGTCGATGCTGTTCATCGGACCGATCGAGATTGCTCAAGCGGTCGTAGCCGCCGTCATTGGCATCGTCGTGATCGGGCTGTGCGCGCTGTGGCTGGCGCGGCGAGCGGATCAGTCAGAATCGCGCTCGAGCCGCGACACGGTTTCCCACAGCGACCATTGAGGTCGACTGGCTACCGCGGACGCAGGCCCTTCGGTTCGCGTTTCAACCATCCATTCCGATTGGCGCAAGCGCTCGCGTTTGGCGCGGACTTTGAGCAGGCGGTAAATGGCGATACCAGGACCGGCGATCAGGATGCCGATGACGATCAGCAATGGCCAGTGGCTAGCCGCGATCCAGGTTGCCGTATCCGCATGCGGCGCATAGCTGAACAGCAGGATGGCGAACCAGATCTTGAAGGCGATCAGCGGGACCGCCACGGCGAGGATCGCGCCTCGCGACTCCATAAGTTGGCCTTGGGGGAGTCTACACCCCGCGGGGCGGCAGCCCCAGGATGCCTGTCGCTATCATCATGAGTAGTCACCTGATGCGTCGGTTGCTTGCCGTACCCGCATCGATCCTGCTGTTGGCAGGCAGCGCCGCGCCCTCGGCGGCGCAATCGTGGGTCGTCAACCCTGCCTCGGAGAGCGCCGAAGTCGTCAGCCAGTTGTTCTGGTTCACGCTCATTCTGGCGGCGATCGTGTTGGTCCTGGTCGAAGGGCTGCTCATCTACTCGAGCCTCAGGTTCCGCAGACGAGCCCCACTGCCACTGCACGAGCCGCCCCAGATCCACGGCAATACACGCCTCGAAGTGATGTGGGCGACGGTACCCGCGCTGATCCTGATCGGCCTGTTCGGCATCACCGTCACCCGGCTCGGTGACCTGAGCCAGTTACCGACCAGCGACCCCAACGCACTCCGTATTGCGGTCACCGGAAGGCAGTTCCAGTGGGAGTTCGGCTACGGCGACACCGGTGTCAAGTCGACCAACACCCTGCGCATCCCGACGAATCGACCACTGATCTTCGAGGTCACGTCAGTTGATGTCATCCATTCGTTCTGGGTACCCGACATGTACGGCAAGGTCGACGCCAATCCAGGTCGAATCAACCGCATCACCTTCTCGGCGCGCCAGCCCGGTACGTATCGCGGGGTGTGCGCCGAGCTGTGTGGCGCCGGCCATGCGGGTATGTTGTTTCGCGTCGAAGCCGTTCCGCCCACCGAATGGCAGCAGTGGATCGATCAGCAAAAGAGCGGTGCACCGCCGCCAGGCGCTACAGGCGACCCTACGGCCGCGGGTCGCGATCTCATTGGCCAGAAGGGCTGTGGTGGCTGCCACACCATTGCAGGCGTTCCAGGTGCCAACGGTACCGTCGGACCGAATCTGGCCGGTGTCGCCAGCCGACGGACCATCGCCGGCGGCGCCGTGCCCAACACCGGGCCGGACGATCTGAAGAAGTGGATCATGAATCCGCCGGGCGTCAAACCCGGCACGGCCATGCCCAACCTCGGCCTGACGGACGACGACGCGACCAAGATCGTTGCGTTCCTCGAAACGCTGAAATAAGTGATCAGCAATCAGCTGTCAGCACCAGTCGAATGGAGACCACATGATCGGTCACAACATATGGGTGCACACCAACCACCGCACGGCGTCCGGACATTCTCGTGCTGATTGCTGACTGCTGACGGCTGATGGCTGTAACTGCTGCCCCGCCCGCCGTAGCGCACCCCAGTGCCAGCGGCGCGGTCCACGTCGCCGCCGCGCGCCGCGGGCTCGGCGAATGGCTGACCACCCCAGATCACAAGAAGATCGGGATCATGTACATGGTCAGCACATTCGTGTTCTTCATCATCGGCGGACTGGCCGCGCTGCTGGTCCGCCTGCAGCTCGCGCTGCCCGAGAAACCGCCGTACAGCGGCGAGCTGTACAACCAGATCTTCACGATCCACGCCTCGGTGATGATCTTCCTGTTCATCATCCCGTTCGGCATTGGTGGGTTCGGCAACTACATGGTGCCGCTGATGATCGGCGCCCGCGATATGGCGTTTCCCAAGATCAACGCCTTGTCGTTCTGGATGATTCCGCCCGCCGCGATCATGATGCTGTCCGGCTTCTTCACCGGGGGCGCGGCAGATTCGGGCTGGACCGCCTACCCACCGCTGAGCGTGCGCGCTCCATTCGGTCAGAGCCTGTGGCTGGTCGGCGTGATCATCCTGGGTAGCTCGTCCATTCTCGGCTCGATGAACTTCCTGGTCACGATCCTGAATATGCGCACGCCAGGCATGACCATGCACCGCATCCCGCTGTTCGTATGGGCCATCCTGACCACGTCATTCATCCAGCTCGTGGCGACGCCCGCGCTGGCCGCGGCGCTGCTGATGGTGTTGGCCGATCGGCATCTTGGGACGCATTTCTTCGACCCGAACGGGGGCGGCGACGTTATCGGCTACCAGCACGGCTTCTGGTTCTACTCGCACCCCGCCGTATACATCATGATCCTGCCCTATTTCGGGCTGATCTCGGAGACATTGCAGGTCTTCAGCCGCAAGCCGATCTTCGGCTACAAGGCGGTCGCCTACTCCACGGCAGCGATTGGCGTGCTCGGCTTTCTGGTGTGGGCGCACCACATGTTCACGGTGGGCTTGCCGGTCATTAGCCAGAGCTTCTTCATGTTGATGACGATGCTCATCGCCATTCCGACGGGCATCAAGATCTTCAACTGGGCGGGCACGCTGTGGGGCGGCCATCTGCAGTTCAAGTCGCCACTGTTGTTCTCGCTCGGCTTCTTGACCATGTTCGTGATCGGCGGCCTGAGTGGCGTGTATTCGGCGGTCGTGCCCGTTGATTATGAGCTGCACGATACGTACTTCGTCGTCGGCCACATTCACTACGTGCTGTTTGGTGGCAGCGTGTTCGCGCTCTTCGCGGGCATCTATTACTGGTTCCCGAAGGTGACGGGCCGGCTGTACAGCGAGAGTCTCGGCAAATGGCACTTCTGGCTGATGACCATCGGCTTCAACATGACCTTTTTCCCGATGCACATCCTGGGCGTGCAGGGCATGCAGCGGCGCATCGGCACCTACCCGGTTGAGACCGGGTTCTTGCCGCTGAACCTGTTCGAGACCGTGGGCGCGTTCGTGTTGGGCTTCTCGATGTTGATCTTCGCCTGGAACGCCATTGCCTCATGGACGCGTGGCGCACCCGCGGGCAATGACCCATGGCTGGGCAACACGCTCGAGTGGCTTACGACGTCCCCACCGCCGGCGTACAACTTCGCGTCCCTGCCACGCATCCGCTCGGAGCGACCGCTGCGCGACCTGCGCATGGCGGCGCTCAGCGGCGACGGTGTGGCGCAGCGAGCGCTGGAGAGCGGGCACACCTCGGTGCCGGCGCGCTGATCGGCAGCATCCGCGACATGGCACTCGTCGTCACCGCTCGGTCCACGCCGGTTGTCCTGGCGGGCGAAACTCGGCTCGGCTCGTGGTTTCGCCGCCTGACGCTCGTCGCCACTGGCTGGGCAGTGCTCGCCTTCGGCGGCCACAGCATTGCGCGCGCGCTGCCCGCGGTCGCTCTGGCACAAGATGCCGTCGCAGTTGCCTGGATCATCTTGGGGCTGCTCACGATCGGCGTTGCGGCACTGGCCTGGCTGGAGCACCGCCGAACGCCAGGCCTGCTACTGCTGACCACACTGGCGCCGATTGCGGTCGCGCTCCGCCTCCTGGCTTCCGGCATCTTCGTGGCCCTGGACCTGAACACGCTGGCCGATCTGGTCGAAGGCGCGGCCGGGCTGATCGTGCTTGGCTTGCTGGTGTGGGCCGTAATAGCTGCGCTGCCTGAGCCTCGGCGCGGTGCGCCAACATCCCTGGCCGCTGAGGATTTCTTCCGCCGCGTGATCGAGGTCACGACCGTGGTCATCTTCGCCCTTGGCCTGTCGGGCTCGGCGGTGCAGGCGCTCGGTGCGAGCTGGGCGTGTCAGGGCTTCCCGGACTGCAATAGCCTCGGCGCGCTGCCGCTGGGCCGCGATCCCCTGGCCGACGTGCAGCTCTACCATCGACTGTTCTCCTACCTGGCTGGAGGCCTGGTGCTCTGGCTGGCGGTCGAGGCCATGCGCAGTCAGCGGCACCAACCGGTCGTCGTCCGCGCGACACTGGCCTTGACCGCCGCTCTTGGTCTCGAGGCAGCTATCGGTGCACGAGCTGTCACGACTGGAGTGCCAGCGCTGGCGCAGGTGCTGCACGGATTCGGTGCCATCGGCACCTGGTCAGCCGCGATTGCCCTGCTCGCGCTGGCGCACCGCAAGGGTAAGGTCGTCGTTCTGCCAGAAGCGCGGCGTCAGACGAGTGTCCTGTCGGCGTACGTCCAGCTGACCAAACCGCGAGTCATGTCGCTGCTGCTGGCGACGACGGCCACGGCGATGATCGTCGCCGCGCGCGGTCTGCCGCCGCTCGAGCTGGTGCTGGCGACGCTGCTCGGCGGCGCGCTGATGTCGGGCGGCGCCGGCGCGATCAACCACTACGTTGACCGCGATATCGACCCGCTCATGGGCCGCACGGCGTGGCGACCGATTCCGTCGGGCGTGATCGCACCGCGCCACGCACTGTGGTTCGGCATCGTGCTCACGGTGCTAGCCACGATCGAGCTCGTCGTCCTCGTGAACCCGCTCGCCGCTGTGTTGTCGTTGATCGGTTTGCTGGGCTATGTCTTCATCTACACGCTGTGGCTGAAGCGTTCCTCGCCGAGCAACATCGTCATCGGCGGCGCCGCCGGCGCCATACCGCCGATGGTTGGCTGGGCCGCCGTCAACAACGAGATCACCAGCCTGACCGCGTGGTATCTGTTCGCGATCATTTTCTTTTGGACGCCGCCCCACTTCTGGGCGCTGTCGCTGCTGATCCGCAAGCACTACGAACGGGCAGGCATACCCATGCTGCCAGTAGTGCGAGGCGAAGAAGAAACGCGCCGCCAGATCGTCATGTACACGCTGGTCCTGGTGGCGCTCACGCTGGTGCTGTCCCCGTTTGGGCTGATGGGCCTGGTGTACTTCGGCGCGGCAGTCGTGCTCGGGGCGATGTTCATTGGCTTCGCCGTGCGCTTGTGGCGCCTGGCAACGCCTCAGGCAGCGCGGCGCCTGTACCTGTACTCAATGCTGTATTTGTTTGCCTTGTTCACCGCGATGGCGGTCGATCGCGTGATCTCGTGAGACGATGTTCCGCCCGCCGTCTGCCGTCCATCGCGTCAGCGGAACATCGGCTGCGCGCTGTGCTGACCAGCGGACTGCGCGGAGCGATCCGCCGGAGAGGCCTTGCCGGCCAGGCATTAGCAGTAGACGGAAGGCATTCGACGGTAGACGTGTGAGCGTGGAAGGAGAGCATTCGCACTATGGTGCTTGACGCCAAGGCGCTGACGTGGGCCGCCCGCAACAACATCGACACGGCCAAGCTGAAAGCGGCCAAGGTCCCCATCTACGGCAAGTGGTACTTCCCGGAGATCCCGGCTGGCGTCAGCGTGGTCAACCTGGAAACGGGTCAGCGCGAGGTATTTCCCACGCGCATGCTGGCTGGCGAGCTGATCTGGGCGCCGGAAGCCGAGCTGCGCCGCGCCGGACTGCTACCCGAGGACTTTCCAGCCGAATCCGCCGAAGCTCGGCCAGCCGGAGCGCTCAGACACGTGCCGCCCGAGCCGCTGCTAGCGATGGCCCGGCCACCAGCATTCCGCAAGGAAACGTCGACGGCGTTAGTGCCGGTCGACGAGCAGCAGGCCCTCGTCGACGAGGACGTTGCCGAGTTGCGCGGTATTCACATGCCGCGCGGCAGCATCGCGCCGTTCGTGCTCGGCGTCGGCTTCTCGATTTTCCTGCTCGGCGCGATCACCCACTGGGTCATCCTCGCGGTCGGGCTGGTGTGGATGCTGGCGGGTGGGATCGGCTGGATTCGGATCGGCATGCTCGAGTTGGAGGCGGGCAGACACTAGTGCGCCTCTTCGTGGCGGTGGCACTTCTTCTGATCGTCGGTCTGGGCTGTCACCAGCAGGCCGCGCCAGAGGTGTATGGCCGAGCGCCCACATTCGCGCTGACCGACCAGGCAGGTCAGGAGTTTGATTCGTCGACACTGCAGGGCAAAGTGGCGTTGGTCAACTTCGTCTATACGCACTGCACCGACGCCTGCCCGCTGCTCAGCGCAACGTTCGCCCAAGCACAGCGCAAGCTGGCCGACGACAAGCTACTTGGCACACGCGTCATGCTCGTGTCCTTGAGCGTCGACCCCGAGCACGACACGCCGCCGGTCCTGGCCGAGTATGGGCAGCGCTTTCATGCCGACGGCGCTGGCTGGAAGCTGCTGACTGGCGATTGGGACCAGGTCTTCGACGTGGTGACCGGCTTCAAGGTCGCTACGCGTCCGCCTCGTCCCGCCCCTGGAGCGCCCGCGCCAGGTTTGACAGAGCTGACGCACAGCACGCGAGTCATCCTGATAGACGGCGGTGGCCAGGTCAGGGGGTATCTCGACGGCGTGGATGCCACGGCCGACGACCTGGTTGGCGCGGCCAAGCGGATACTGAAATGACATCTGGAGGTACGTTGAGACTGTGAGCGCGACTGCCAGCGCACTAAGTGGCGGCTCGACGGCACACGCGACGGAGCTCGTCGAGCCCGGGCCGTCCAACGAATGGCTGGGCATCGTCCTGTTCATCGTCTCCGAAGCGGTGATGTTCGGGGCGTTCTTCGCCCAGTACTTCTACAACCGCATTCTGGCGCCCGTGTGGCCCAATCCGGCCGGGTTACCCGAACCGGACTTTCGCGTCGCGTCTTTCCCACTGCCGGTGATCCTGACCGTGGTCCTGGTGGCGAGCGGCTTTACCGCCCATAACGCCCAGACCGCGATACAGCGCGACGATCGCGATCGATTCCAGGGCTGGCTGATCGTGACCATCCTGCTCGGTGCCGGGTTCCTGGCCGGCCAGGCGTACGAATACACACAACTGATCGTGGTCGAGCACTTCAGCATCTCGTCGGGCATCTATGGCACCGTGTTCTTTTCACTGACCGGCTTGCACGGCTTGCACGTGACCGCGGGCGTGCTGGTCCTGACGGGGGTCTTGATCCGCGGCTTCATGGGGCATTTTTCGTCGAGAAGCCACTTCGGCGTCGAGGGCTCGGTGCTGTACTGGCACTTTGTCGACGTGGTCTGGCTGGCGCTGTACGCAACGCTCTACGCGCTGTAAGGCCGGCGAGCGGCGACGTGTCCAGGTCCTCGCGCTTCGCGCGCCGGCCGGTCTCAGAAAGAGGGGGTGTAGTACCAGGCCGGCTGTGGCGGGTCTACGGGGCTCAACATGATCAACGCGTGGGCTGAGGTTCAACTCGACCCGCTGCTAGTGGTGCCGCTGGTCGGCATCGGCGTGGCGTACGCCATTGGCTACCGACGGTTCGTGCGCCGCACACGCCCCGACTCAGCGGTTCCGGCGCGTGCCACGCTGTTCATCCTGGGCTATACCGCGTTGCTCGTGGCGCTGCTCTCGCCACTGCACAGCGTGGGCGAGCAGTTCTTCTCGGTGCACATGGTCCAGCACCTGCTGCTGACGCTGGTCGCTGCGCCCCTGTTGCTGCTCTCGAACTCGATGCCCGTCCTGCTGTGGGCGCTGCCAAGGCGTGACCGCGCTACGGTCGGCCGGCTCTTCGGTCAGCCCGGACCGGTGCGCGCTGCGCTGGTCTGGCTGACCCAGCCAGTCATCGCGGGTAGCGTATTTGTCGTCACTCAGTGGGCATGGCACCAGCCAGTGCTGTACGAGCTGGCGCTCGAGAGTCGCTGGGCACACTACCTCGAGCACATCGTCTTTTTCAGCACGGCGGTGCTCTTCTGGTGGCCGGTGATCGGCGCCGCGCCGCTGCGCACTCCGCTCGGCTACCCGGCGCGCATGGCCTATACGTTCTTGGGCTGGATGCCCAACACCCTGCTCGGCGCGGGTATCAGCCTCTCGCGCGACCCGCTGTATCCCACGTACATCAACGCCGCGCACACATACGGCGTCGATGCCGCGGCCGATCAGCAGTTGGCCGGGCTGATCATGTGGGTGCCTGGCGACATCCTGTTCGCGATGATCCTGATGGTGCTCCTGGCGGCCTATATGCGCCACGAGGAGCGCGAGGCCGAACGTATCGATCGCGAGCTCGACGCGCGCGATGCCGCCGCGCTCGCGGCTAAAACCAGCGCGAGTACAGCAGCATATAGACCACCCAGCCGGTGACGGCGGTATAGATCCACATCGGCAGCGTGACGCGGGCAATCTGACGATGCTTCTGGAACCGGCCGGCCAACGCCCGCCGCAGGGTGACGAACGCGAATGGCGCCACCAGCACGGCGACGATC
>DASXRR010000010.1:0-6290 GCA_036506475.1 Chloroflexota bacterium | reverse complement strand
CATCGTCGGCGAGGACGATCCGCGGGCCGACCCGGGCAGCGGCAGCTACCGCGCGCAGCTCGAGCAGCAGGCGCGGCAGCTGGGCATCGATCAGAACATCGTGTTCACGGGCTTCAGAACCGACGTGCCCAGGCTGATGGCAGCGTTCGATGTCTTCGCTCATCCATCCTGGGAGGAGCCGTTCGGCATGGTCTTCCTCGAGGCCGGGGCTATGAATAAGCCAGTCGTGTGCTGGGCCAGCGGCGGGGCGCCCGAGGTCGTCGTCGATAGCGAAACAGGACTCCTGGTCGAGCGCGGCTCCGTGCCCGAGCTGGCCGAGGCTTTGTTGACCCTGCTGCGCGATCCCAGCCTGCGGCAGCGTATGGGCCGGGCCGGCCGCAGGCGTGCCACGCAAGTATTCAGCCCGCAGGCGATGTGCGCAACGATGCTCGACGTGTATCGCGCCACGCTGAGCGGCAAGCGGTCAGCGCAATCCTGGCAGCCGCTGGCTAATTCGCGCTAACGTACCGCCTGGGAAGGGGCATGGCTCTCAGTAAATTGATCGCGGTGCTAACACTGCTTCTGGCGGTGACGCCCGCGGCGGCCCAGGAGGTAGCTGAGGACCCCGCGCCCGAAGCGCTCGTCACCAGGGTTATCGATGGCTCGACACTTGATGCGCAGGTGAATGGCGTGCGCGTTGCGATTGGCTATCTCGGGGTCGATACACCGCCGGCCAATCAGCCGTGCGGCCAGGCGGCGCTCGAGCGCAATCGCCAGCTGGTGGGCGAGCGAGTGCTGTTGATGGCCGACTCGACCTACGACTTCGACGTCATGGGTCGGCGGCTGTATTACGCCTTCACCGTCGAGGGCAGCTCGATCGACGAAATCCTGGTACGCGAAGGCCTCGGTCGCGCCGTGCGTACCGAGGCCGTCGAAGGTTCCGTGCTCCAGGAGGCCGAGGCTGACGCCGCCGCCGCTGGTCGCGGATGTATTTGGGAAACGCTTGGCGGCTAGTTTGTCATCCTGAGGCCGCAGCCGAAGGATCCGCTTGCTGGAGCGGTTTCGGCAAGCGGATCCTTCGCAAGCTCAGGATGACAAGGTACCGCTACGGGCTGACGTACACCACGTCGACGTAGTAGTTGGTGGCGTTGTAGGTGTTCGTCGGGAACACCGTGCTCGCGCCGTAGGCATAGACGCCGTTGCCGCCACTCGATGCTGAGGAGAGGCCGTGCAGCGGCGCCCGGTCCAGCTGGTTCGCGAAGTAATTCTGGTCGGCCGAGTAGTTGCCCGTGTTGGTGTGATACGAGATCACGTAGGTCGTGTTGGCCGTGACGTTGACCGGCGTGGCAAACGACACCTGCTGCCAACCCGAGGCGGTCTCGCCTGAGAACGTCGCCGTAGCCAGCAGCGTCCCGGTCGACGACCACAGGTGCGCGATGTGCGTCCCCGTGTTCGTCGATGCCTTGTAGAACCGCGCGCCTGTCACACGTCCGTTGGCGTCGGCGCGGAACTTCATGCCAACCTCGACGGCCGACGAGTCGGCATTGGCAACAACCGTCGGAACGGCCGACGCAGCGAACAGGGTGCACGGGCACGTACCAGGCGGCGCAGCCGTCGGCGTGGCCGTCGCGGTCGGCGTCGGCGTGTTCGTCGGGACCTGCGCCGTAGTGTTGAACACGACGTCGACCCAGTAGTTGCTGGCGTTGAACGAGTTCGTCGGGAAGGCCGACGCACCGTACATGTACACGCCGTTGCCGCCGTTGCCCGCGCTGGCCAGGGCGTGCAACGGACCGCGATCCACGCTCGAGGTGAACGTGTTCTGGTCAGCCGAGTAGCCGCCGTTGTCCATGTGGTACGACGCGATGTACGTCGTGTTGGCAGTGACCGCGATCGGCGACGGCAGGTTGACCTGCTGCCACCCCGTGGCCGTCTCACCTGTGAACGTCGCAGTCGAGAGCAGCGTCCCGGTCGACGACCACAGGTGGCCGATGTGCGTGCCGCTGTTGTTCGGGCCGCGGTAGTAGCGCAGGCCAGTGATGAACCCGGCCTGGTCAGCGCGGAACTTGACGCCGACTTCGATGGCGCTGCCGTCAGCGTTCGAGGCATTCACCGGCGCGGCCGTATTCGGCCAGATGGTGCACGGGCAGCTAGCCGGCACCGCCGTATTCGTCGGCGTTGGCGTGTTCGTCGGCGGACCAGCCGTCGGCGTGGCGGTCGGCGTCGGCGTGGGCGTGTTGGTCGGGACAACGGCGGTGGTGTTGAAGACCACGTCGACCCAGTAATTGGTCGCGTTGAACGTGC
Organism: Chloroflexota bacterium; assembly: GCA_036506475.1. Lineage (GTDB taxonomy): Bacteria > Chloroflexota > UBA6077 > UBA6077 > CF-72 > CF-72. The sequence goes on along the minus strand of DASXRR010000010.1, from coordinate 4,010 downwards.
TCGTCGGGAAGGAAGTAGTGGCGCTGTACATGTACACGCCGTTGCCGCCGTTCCCCGAGCTGGCCACGGCGCGCACGGGCGCGCTGCCCACATCAGCGGTGAAGGTGTTCTGGTCGGCCGCGTAGTTACCCGTATTGGTGTGATACGAGGCCACGTACAGCGTGTTGGCGTTGACTGCCACAGGCACGCTGAAGTTCACCTGCTGCCAGCCCGAGCCCGTCTCACCGCTGAACGTTGCCGTGGCCAGCTGCGTGCCTGAGCTCGACCACAGGGTGCCGACGTGCGTTCCCGTGTTGGTGCTGCTCTTGTAGTAGCGAATACCGGTGATATAGCCGTTGCGGTCGGGCCGGAACTTGACGCCCAGCTCGATGGCGCTATTGTCGGCGTTCGCAGCATTGACCGGCGCCGCCGAGCTGGGCCAGATCGTGCACGGGCACGTGACCGGACCCACCGTGGCTGTCGCCGTCGGCGTGGCCGTGGGGGGACCAGGCGTCGGCGTCGGCGGCGGAGCGCCATGGACGTCGGTCGAGAATTGGGCGCCGCCGCTCAGGGTCGCCGTCGCCACCCCAGCGTAGTCATTGACGGTGGTGCCGGAGCCCTCGTTGAAGCGCCAGTTCCCGACCAGACCGGTTGGCGCACCAACGTATTCGTTGGCCATGCTGCCTGTGATTTGCGCCGGCGTGCGCAGAACGTTCCAGATCCGAACGTCGTCCAGCTTGCCGCGCCAGTAGTGGCCGGTTGTGCCGTTGCGGCCGATCGACAACGGGTAGCCATTGCCGACCGTCGTGGGCGGCACGATACCCTGCGTGACCTGAGTACCGTCGAGGTACAGCGTGATCGTGCTGGTCGCATCGACGTACGTCGCCGCGACGTGGTGCCAGGCATTGGCCGGCACGCCCGCGGCGGTCATGTTGTAGAAGACCGAGTTGCTCTGGAAGCCGGTGCGGACACCTGCGAATAGCTGATTCCAGGCAATGCCGACCATGTACGGCGCCTCGCCACTCTGGTTGGTGTCGCCCTTCATGACGATGTAGGCGTTGTCGTGGTTGAAGCCCGCCGGGTTTTCGTCCTTGAACCAGGCCTCGACCGTCCAGTCGCCGAGTGTGTTCAGCGGTGCGCTGACCAGGGTCTCGGCGTACGAGCTGCCATTCAGCTGAATGCTGCGCTGGGTCGCCGGGTTGACGTTGAACGTGGGCCGGTACGTCGCGTTCGTGGCGGGCACGATGATGCTGTGCTGCTGCGCACCGCCATCATTCCAGGAGGCAAACGTGGCGCTGCCGATCGCCTGCGGTGACGGCGTAAACAGCACGTGCTGCGAGTTGACCACAGTCTGCTGCGTGCGCGGCGTGGTGGCACTGGTGCCGTCGTAGACGACGGTCATGCCCGTCGGCGTGCTGTCGAACGTCAGGGTGACCAGCTGCGGATTGATCGACACGCTATCGGTGTCGGTCAGGCCGGCGGCGTTGGTCGCCGTCAGCTGCAGCTCGAGGTAGACCTCGTCGCCGTGGTCGGGGACCACGAAGCTGCCGCTGCCGCCGGTGAAGGACTGCAAGAAGTGGCTGTGGCAGGAACCCTGCGGGCAGTGGTGCACGACCACTTCCCAGGTCAAGCCCGCGCCCGTGATCGGAGTGCCGTTGTAGTCGGTGCCGGTGCCGCTGAAGTTGATCGTGTCGCCGACCTTGTAGAGCAGTGATGACGCGGGCGTGGTGATGTTCGCCGTCGGCGGCCGACTGCCGGCGGTGACCAGGACAGTGTCCTGAGCGCTGGCGGGCACGTTGTTCGTGGCCGTCAGCGTCACGTTGTAGGCGCCGGCGGTCGTGAACGTGTGGCTCGGATTCGCCGCGGTGGACGTGCCACCATCGCCGAAATTCCAGCTGTAGGTCAGCGGACGACCGTTTGGATCGACGGTGCCAGCGCTCGAGAACTGGACGTTGAGCGGCAGCAGGCCATTGGTCGGGTTGGCCGAGGCATTGACCGTGGGTGGTGAGCTCGGGTCGATGTAGCGGATACGCCGCAGCTCGTTCGCGCTGATCGAGGCGTAGTACAGGTAGCCGTCGGAACCGAGGCGCAGCGAGACCGGACCGGCCGCGTTGGGCTCGGTCATGAAGTCGACGACACTACCCGAGATCAGGTTGTCGTTGACGTCGGTCTGCAGGGTGCGGATGAAGCCATGCCCGTAGTCGCCGAAGAAGAAGCGGTTCTGGTACGTGGCCGGGAAGTTCGAGCCTGTATAGAAGAAGCCGCCGGTGACCGCGGTGCTGCCCGCGTAGTGCGAGTAGGACAGCAGCGGACCAGTGCGTGTGCCAGCCGAGTACAACGCGGTACACGTCGGGTACGCCGCATAGCCCTCCTGGTTGAAGTTGCCCTCGTAGCACGGCCAGCCGAAGTTCCGACCAGGCCTGCCGACGTAGATGTCCTCCCAGGCGTTCCAGCCGACCTGGCCGATGTATGGAGTGTCCGTGGTTGGCTTCAGCCCGAAGCGGTACGGGTTGCGCAGACCGTAGTCCCAGACCTTCGAGCGGTTGCTGGCAACGTCGCCGTTGTAGAACGGGTTGGTCGCGAAGCCATTGCCGTTGCTGTCGATGTGCAGGATCTTGCCGCCCAGCGAATCCAGGTTCTGGGCGCGCAAGGCGAGCGGATCGACTACCGAGAAGCTGGCGCCGTCACCGCTGGTGACGTACATGCTGCCGTCCGGGGCGAACACGATGTCGCCGACCGAGTGCGACAGGTTGTCGGACGGGATGCAGTCGTAGCCGGCCGGGAACGCCTCGCACGAGGGTCCAACCCAGTGGCCGAGGACGACGAACTCGCTTGCCTTGGAGGCAGTGTCGCCGCTGGCCGCGTAGCGCGCCAGGCGACCCGTCTTCGAACTGCTGTACTGATTGATGTCGTTCTCGTATGTGTACAGCAGGTAGACGTAACCGTTGCTGGCGAAGTTCGGGTCGATCGCGATGCCGAGCAGACCATGGTCGAAGTAGTCGTTGACGCGATCGGTCAGGTCGAGAAACGGCGTTGGGAGAACGGCGCCGTTCTTCAAGATCTTGACCAGGCCCTTCTTCTCGGTGATCAGCATGCGGCCGTCCGGCAACCGGGCCAGGTTGGTGGGCGTGGCCAGGCCGGTCGCGAGGACGTCTTGCGTGAAGCTGCTTGGCAGACCGGTCGCCTGGGCCTCGACCGGCTGCGGCTGGAGCAGGGTGCCGACAGAGCGCACGCTGCCCATGGCGGTGCCGATCAGGCCGAACGCGTCGTCGAGCGAGCTCGCGCCGAGGAGGTTCTGCTGATCCTTGGGATCGGCCGGGGCGAAGCTGGGCGCCTGGAGATCGGGAGGCAGACCGTTCTTCCAGATGCAGCCATCAGCCGCCGTTCTTGCGCTGGCTTCGATGTTGTCGAGTTTGCTGCGCTTGTCGCCCTTGCCGTCGGTCTTGGCGAAGCCGTTGCGGACGAGCTCTTCGTCGATCGCGCGGCCGTCCAGCGCGACTGGCCGGTACATGCGGCGCAGTCGGCCGTCGATGGCCAGGCTAGTGTCTTCTTCGAGCCGCAGACCGCCCTTGACCAGGCTCTGGAGTTGCCTGGTCGCTTCGATACCGCATTCGGTGTTGCCCTGTGGCGCGCGGACGCCGACCAGGCCAACCGCGACGCGCTGACCGTCAATATTGACGTCGAGCGTATCGCCATCGACCACGCGGACAAAGCCGCGGATCTCCTTTGGACCACGTTTGACCGCCAGGGCGCCGCCTGGACCGATGTGGCCGGCGTCGGCCGGCTGGGGCTGTTCGACGAGTGCGAACGTAGCCAGCGCGGCGACGCCAATAATGCCAACGATCAGGCGCACCAAGAGCGCCCGGAGCCGATTACCCACTGCCTCTGTATCTCCCGGGAACGCAGGATGCCAGGCGTGGCCTGGCGCTAGCCTCAAGCTAAGCCGTTGACGTTGTGGCGATACCTAAATGGGAGTTGAGAGAAAGTTGAGTGGGCTCCGCCCACGGGGGTGGGGGGGGGGGGGGGGGGGG
>DASXRR010000009.1:0-2444 GCA_036506475.1 Chloroflexota bacterium | reverse complement strand
CACGTGGAGTATGGCCGGACGACGATTCTGGATCTACTGCACATGTCCTCAGGCATCGAGTTTCGCGAGCACGAGGCGCGCAATCGCGACTTGCACCGGTTGTGGATGGATATGGTGATCGGCTCGGAGAAGGGCACGCTCGCCGACTACCTGCAGGACAAAATCTGGGACCCGATGGGAGCCCAAGCCGACGCCAGCTGGCTCGTCGACGCCACGACGGTTCGACCATCGGACCGCTATTTGCGGCCGGGCAAGGCGAGTCCGATGTTCGGCTACGGCTATCAGGTCTGGATTCTGCCAGGCGGACGCCGAACGTTCGCGCTGAATGGATTCCGCGGCCAGCACATCGTGGTCGATCCGGAGTCCAAGTTGGTCCTGGTCCAGACGGCAATTGACTGGGACTACGAGTTCTGGTGGGTGTGGTCGCGACTCGTCGAGTACGTCCGCCGCTAGCGCGCCAGGTCGAAGTCGTCCACCAGACGCTGCAGGTCGGGAATCACGATTTGTCGACCAAACCTCCGTATGAAGCCGTCCTCCTCGAGCCTGGCCAGCATGCGTGTCACGGTCTCGCGGCTGGCGCCGATCTGCTTGCCCAGGTCGGAGTGGCGCGGCACCCCACGTAGGCGGAGGCCGCCGCCGGGCTGGCTCTCGCTGGCCTCGCGAGCGAGCTCGACGAGCACTCGAGCGAGCTTGGCGCGCGCCCCCCGAGCGCTCAGCCGGCCAATGGCGTCCTCGCCGTTCAGGACACGCACGCCGAGCCGAATCGCCAGCTCGAGCAGCGCCTTGGGCCACTTGCCGACGATGTCCAGGAACTGCCGTTGCTTGACCACGCACACCTCGACGTCGGTCTCGGCCTGGGCGAGCATGGCTGAGGCGAGCTGCGCGCCGAGCATCGTGGTCACTCCGAACAGGTGCCCAGGATCGAGCCGTTCGATCGTCACCTCGTGTCCGTCCGCGGAGCGCTGGAACAGGCGTACCCGCCCGCTGCGCGTGACGTACACGCAGTCTTCCTGTTTCGGCCCGACGATCATCTGGCCCGCCTTGAAGTGGTGCGGGGTCATGGCCCGCGTGAGCTCCGACGCGTCCCGGTCCGAGAGACGGCGGAACAGATCTACGTGACGGATGTACCAGGTACAAGCGCCGGCGACCCGCGCGGCAGAGGCGGCGGACTGCGGCATGGCGAACGATGATACGAGCCTCGAACGCGGTATCGTATGGGCCCATGCCTGCCGAGCCGCGCATCGTGCCGGTCCCCTGTCCGTTCGGGACTACGGGCGGCATCGTCTACGTCTATTACATCGACGCGTCGCAGCCGGCGCTGGTCGACACGGGGGTCGCGGCCTCACCTGGCGCGACCATCGAGCCGGCGCTGAATGCCCTTGGTTTCAGCATCAAGAACGTCAAATGGATCCTGGCTACGCACGGTCACTGGGACCACATCGGCGGTGCGCACGCTGCCCGAGGCATGGCCGCCGAAGACGTTCAGGTTGCGATGCACAGTGCGGACGCGCCATTGCTGCGCTCGCGTCGTGCGCACATGGAGCAGGACGGCTACCAGGCGCTGCGCTTCCGCTACCTGGACGATCCCGAAGCCCTCGCCCGCCAGGACGCGCTGCTGATGGAGAACTTGTCGGGCGAGCTCGCCGCCGATCGTGAGCTGCAGGGTGGCGAACGCATCAGCCTGGGTGGCGACGTGACGATCGAGGTGGTGCCGACCGGTGGGCATTCGGCTGGCTCGGTGAGCTTTCTGGTCGACGGGGTCGACTGGCTGTGCACTGGCGACGGTGTCCAGATCCATGGTGGCGGGCCGGCTGGGTTTCCGTTGTATGTCGATCCGATTGCATACGCGGCCAGCCAGAAGCGTCTGCTGGAAGACGTACGGCCCAAGCGCCTGTACGCCGGGCATCGATTCCGCCTGGCCGACGGTACGGTGCTCGATTCAGTGATCGACGGTCCACAGGTCGACAATGCTTTGCGCGACAGTCTCGCGTTGCATGAGCAGCTCACGGCACTCGCCATCACGATTGGTGGCGATCTAAATGAGCCGACCGCGCTGTCGCTCAGGCCCGTCGCCGAGGCGCTCGGGCTGGCGCCCGATCAACCGCTGTCGTGGCCAGCATCGATCTTCATGACGATGCACGGCTATCGCAAGCTGGCAGCTGCCGCGGCCTGAGCGCCTGCGCCACGGCGAGTCGTTGAGCAGCGTGATCGTTACCGATCAGCGTCCCGTTGCCATCCGGAAAGTCCCTGTGGGATGCGACATGGTCGGGCGGTCGAATTGCCCACGGCAACAGCCGGCGGAGGCGGGATTTTGATCGGCCGGAAAGTCACCATGGGCAGGGACCCGGTCGGGTTGGCGAAATGCTGGCGCCGACACCCAGTGGAGGTGGGATGCTGACTGGCCAGCAGTTCGTGCCGGGGCTGCGCCCGCCGGCCGAGGCGCC
>DASXRR010000008.1:0-7100 GCA_036506475.1 Chloroflexota bacterium | reverse complement strand
TTGCCGAAAATATCCGTCCAGCAAGCCTTGCGGCATCGTCGGCAGCATCGGCGGTGTCGGATCGCCTCCTCAAGGCCAAGTCATTGGGTGGCCTTCGGCTAGCCTTGACCCGCCGCCCGCCACCGCGTGCCTCATGCCGACCGCGCGCGCTTATCAGGGGACCGCGAACTCACATCCATCGCGATGCCGTCATCAAAAACGGCTTGACAAACGAGTCCTCATAGAAGCGGTCATTCTGAGATACCGGACGCGCTCAGCGCGAGTCACCTGACCGCAATCTTTGCGGCGAAATTCGGTTTCCGCTTTCGCACGGAACGGCGATCATGGGCGACTACGTCGGAGCTCCGAATTTTTCAACTACGACGGCGTTCCTGTAGTCTCTTCCGACGATCGACTCATGTTCATCGAACCTATGACGTTTCAGACCCTGCGTACTTGCCAGCGGACCACGAAGCGGGTAGTGTTGCGTTCTTTGCAGGCGCGTCGCAGATAGATGCCGCGCAAAAAGGGGATCGCGCCGGGGCATGGTGCGTTCCATCCTGAAAGGAGCGGACCATGCTGGAAGATCGTTACGGATTGCCGCTGTCGACCACTTCAACGGCCGCACGCGACGCCTATGTGGCGGGTGTGGACAGCGTGATTTCGGCCGTGGGGGGCTACCGGGACTATTTGGCGCGGGCTGTCGCCTCCGATCCCTTGTTTGCACTGGCACACGTAGCACTCGCGCGCGGCCTGTTCATGGATGCCGACGTCGCTCCGGCACGCGAATCCGCAAGCCGGGCGCGCGAACTGGCATCCCGGGCCTCGCCGCGCGAGCAAAGCCATGTGGACGCCATCTGCCTTGCACTGGAAGGCAAACCCGCGCAGGCGATGCAGGCCACGCTGGCGCACCTGCGAACCTGGCCGCGCGATGCAATGGTGCTCGCGCCGACCACCAGCGTGTTCGGCCTGTATGGCTTCAGCGGCCATCCAGAGCACGAGGAGCAGCTGTATCAACTGCTGTCCTCGCTTGCGCCGGCCTATGGGCAGGATTGGTGGTTCGACTCGGTCCACTCCTTCGCCGCCTGCGAAACCGGACGGCTGGATCAGGCCTGGACGCTGATCGAGCGCAGCCTCGCGCTCCATCCGCGCAACGCCAACGGGGCGCATTTCCGAACGCACGTGATGTACGAGAGGGGCGAGACGGCCGCGTTACTCGCTTACTTGGAGAGCTGGATGCCGGCGCTGGACAAGCGCAGCCTGATGCACTGCCATCTGTCCTGGCATGTGGCGCTCGCGGCGCTGGCGGTGGGCCGGCGGGAACGCGCCTGGGAGGCTTACCGGGCTGGCGTACATCCGGGCGGTTCCTGGGGACCACCCATCAATGTCGTTACCGATGCGGCATCGTTTCTTTGGCGCGCCGAGCTGGCCGGCGAGCCGCGGCAAGCGCCGCTGTGGCGCGATGTGCACGACCACGCGCTGCGCTCGTTCCCCAAGGCAGGCGTGGCCTATGCCGATGTGCACAGCCTGCTGGCTTGCGTGGTTGACGATGACACACCGACGCTGGAGCGGCTGCTGGGTGAAATCCGCCGGCGCATCGCCGACGACCGGTACCCGCCGGGCGAAGTGGTGGTTTGCATCGCCGACGGCTTTGCAGCTTATGCGGCGGGTGACTGGAATGGTGCCATCCGTTGGCTGGAGCATGCTTTGCCACAGACGGTGCGCATCGGTGGAAGCCGTGCCCAGCGTGATCTGGTGGAACTGACGCTGGTCGCGGCTTACATCAGGGCCGACCGGCCGGACGAAGCCCGCGCGTTGGTCACCCGTCGTGCCGATCGGCAGCCCGCGATCGGCGTGGTGGGATATCACTGAATGGGCAGCCCCTCGTGCGTGCAGCGGTGGTTGGTGGCTCGCTCGGCGGCTTGACTTGCGCGCTGCTGCTGCGCGATCTGGGTATCCAGGTCGACGTCTACGAGCGCTCGCCATCGGAGCTGGTGCAGCGCGGCGCCGGCATCGGGTTCCTGCCGGAGGCTGCCCGCTACCTGGTTGAGCGCAGCGGCGTGCATCTGGATCGGATCAGCGTCGCCACTTCGCACATCCGTTATCTCGACCGCCGAGCCGAGCGGATCTACGACGCCGCCCATCGGTATCGATTCAGCTCCTGGAACACGGTGTACCGGGGATTGTTGGCGCAACTTGATCCATCGCGTTATCACCTCGGTCACGAGATGACCGGATGGACCGAAGACCGCGAGGCGATTGAGGTCCAATTCGACAGTCACCCGCCAGAACGGGTCAATCTGCTGGTGTGCGCGGACGGTGTCGGCTCGACTGCGCGGTCGCGATTGCTGCCGGCAGTTCGACCTGTCTACTCGGGCTATGTCGCGTGGCGCGGCACCGTACCCGAGGCGTCACTGGAGTGGACCACCCTCAGGGTGTTCGACGACGCGATCACGTACTACGTGTACGCGAACAGCCACATCCTCGTCTACCCGATCCCAGGGCCAGATGGCTCGATTGAGCCGGGCGATCGGCTGATCAACTTCGTCTGGTACCGCAACTACCTCGAAGGCGGCGACCTCGACGACTTGCTTACCGACTCTGACGGCCGACAGCATGGCGTGTCCCTGCCGCCGGGTGCCGCGAGCGAACGTCATGTCACTGAGCTGCGCGCAGTGGCCTCGTCCCGCCTGCCCGAGCCGATCGCGAGCGTCGTTTGCAGCACCCTGCAGCCGTTTGTCCAGGTCATCTACGACATCGACATACCGCGGATGGGTTTCGGACGGGTCTGCCTGATGGGCGACGCGGCCTTCTTGGTGAGACCGCATGCCGCTGCCGGAACAGCCAAGGCGGCTGCCGATGCCTGGGCCCTCTCAGATGCAATAGAGCGCCACGGTGACGACGTGATGACCGCGCTCGCCGACTGGGAGCCGGGACAGCTCGCGCTCGGACGACAGTTGCTCGAGCGCACTCGGCGCATCGGTCGGCGATCACAGTTCAATGGAAATTGGGTGCCGGGCGATCCCGAACTGATTTTCGGCCTTCACGCACCTGGCGAGTGAACCACACCGCTCCTGGCCTTGGGCCCGGACTGCGATTTTGTGGGACCAGTTTTGTACATGACTCGTCCCGCTACAGCGGCCGGTCGTGACAGACTGCTCATGGTCGGATGCAGGTTCTGTGGCACTTGAAGTGGTCGCCAGTATGCCGACACTTGCACCGCAGTCTTGGGTGTCCGGTATGGAGCAAGCAGATCGGATGGTTGTATGACGGCAGTCAGTCTTGACCTGCCCCTTGATGCACACGCTCGGATGACCGGAGTTGGTGGCGGGTGCTCCTATCGGCGAATTCGTCGCTACATTGCCGACGATCAACATGCCGACATCAATGTCCGGTATGGAGCTACCACTTCGTAATGCTCTACAGCCGCAGTCAGTCTTTTGCAGAAGGTCAACGTTGCTCCCTTGATCGACCGGTTGAATCCGCCACTCATTGTGGTCCGTCAGGAATTCACCTCGGATCACTGCACAACGTCGTTTGCGGCCGTTTCAACTGGTCCAAACCTAGGGCCAGATTCATTGTCCGTTGACCGAATCCAGTAACTCGCTCAGCTAAAGTGAACCGTCGCGGGCGCTGCAACTCGGCCATGCGCGATGGTCGGCTTACGGTTACTCGTTCTGGGAAATAATGATCCTATGCCTATCACCCACTCTATCTGGAGTCCCCTGCGCCAGCCCGCCTTTCGCGGGCTTTGGTTTTGCGGTGGCGTCTTTTTCATTGGTAACGGCATGCAGTCCATGGTGGCTGCCTGGCTCATGGTCGAGCTAACCGGTTCGTCCTTCCTCGCGGCGCTCGTGCAGACCGCGGTTTTCCTGCCCATGTTCCTGCTGGCGCTACCTGCGGGCGTGCTGGCCGACACCAGCGATCGCCGCCGCCTGATCTCCAGCGCGCTGCTGGCGCAGGTGGCCGCATGCGCGCTGCTGGCCTTGTTGGTGCTGGGTGGCTGGGGTGGGCCGGCATCGGTACTTTTTCTGGTGTTTGTGTGCGGCTGCTGCACGGCGGTGCTGACGCCGGCCTGGAACTCGTCCGTGGTGGACCCGGTTCCTCGAGACGAATGGCCGCAGGCCATCACCGCCGTCAGCATTGCCTACAACGTGGCGCGCGCCATAGGCCCCACGCTCGCCGGTGTGCTGTTCGCACGCCTGGGTGCGGGCTGGGTGTTTGCGGTCACGGTATTCACGACGCTGGTCATGTGGGAATCGATCCGCCGCTGGCCGCCACGCGCTCACCCGCCGTCGCGCCTGCCGGCCGAGCGCCTATGGAGCGGTACGCTCAGCGGACTGCGCTTTGCCTGGCACTCGCGCATGATCCTCGCGCAACTGGTGCGGGCAATGGCCTTTGGTGCGGCCGGCTCGGCCCTGTGGGCACTGCTGCCTGTCATTGCACAGCGTCAGCTGGGCGCCGGCGCGCAAGGCTTCGGCCTGTTAATGGGTTGCATGGGCACGGGCGCGGTGGTCACCGGTCTGGTCATCGGTCGTATGCGCGCGCGTTTCGGACTCGACGCTGTCGTTGGTGCCAGCTGCGTGGCGTTTTCTGCGGTCATGCTGCTCACCGCGTGGGTCCGCGTGCCGCTGCTGGTCTATGGCGCCATGGCGGTCGGCGGCGCCGCGTGGATGGCGGCCATGTCGACCTTCAACACCGCCACGCAGTCCAGCGCGCCGCCGTGGGTGCGCTCGCGCGCGGTGGCGCTGCATATCGTGGCCGCGCTGGGCGCTTTCGCCATCGGCTCAGCATTCTGGGGCGCGGTGTCCGACATAGCCGGTCTTACAGCCGCGCTGGTCGCGGCCGGCCTGCTGATGGCCGCCGGCCTGCTGCTGGCGCGCCCGTTTCCGTTGCGCGTGGGAGCGGACCACGAAGTGACACAGGGCACGCCCTGGGAAGAGTTGTTCGTGGCGGCCGAACCCAGCCCCGAGGCCGGCCCGGTGGCGGTGGAGGTGGCCTACCGCATCCGCCCCGGGGAAGACCATGCCTTTCTCGACACCATTGGCCAGATGAAGGCGCCGCGCCGGCGCGATGGCGCCACCTTCTGGCGCGTCTACAAGGACCTGGGCGAACCGTCCCGCTATGTGGAGCGTTTCCTGGTGACCTCATGGGCCGACTACCTGCACCAGCGCGCTCGCGCTACCGTGGCCGATCACACGCTTGAAGCCGAGGTGCGCGCCTTCCTGGCGCACGGCGAAAGTGCGCGCATGTCGCACTACATTGCAGAACGCTGAGGCGATGGTTTCCGGACCGGTTATGGAGGAGCAGTCGCCAATGACTGGGCCTGGCCGAACGTGGATGTAGCAGTAGTTGGATTCGTCGCCACATTGCGGACGGACAAATTACAAAACTGAGTGGCCGCTTCTATGGGGACTCGTTTGTCAAGCCGTTTTTGATGACGGCATCGCGATGGGTGTGGGTTCACGGTCCCCTGATCAGCGCACGCGGTCGGCATGAGGCACGCGGTGGCGGGCGGCTGGTCAAGGCTGGCCGAAGGCCACCCAAAGGGCTTGGCCTTGACGAGGCGATCGACACCGCCGACGCTGCCGCAGGGCTTGCTGGACGGGTGTTTTCGGCCAGCAAGCCTGAGGGCAAAGGGCGACTCGCTCTTGCGATGCGTCCAGATCCGAGGTCGGGGTGTGACGAGCGTTCGAGCCAGCGCTCGGACGAACTTCTATCCGTGCCGGCTGTGTTCACCCGGCACCCAATGCAGCATGCGCACAAAGCGCGCTGGCAAACCCCTGTTACCGGCGCGCCCCATCTTTCGGGACGGTCACTGCATAGTGACCCGCGGACACTGCGGGCGCGTCGACCTTTGATCATGATGATGCGTTCCATGCCAAGCCGCGTGTTCAGCCGAAGCTGCTCGGCCTCAAGTGGTGGCCGGCTTGAGCGTGGCCCCGGCCGGGATCTCGCCGTGCTCGAGGTAGCGCCACAGCGCGATGGCCAGCCTTCGCGCCAGCGCCACGATGCCCACGCGGCGCATGCGTTTACCCCCAGCCGCGAAGCGTCGGTTGAACCACTGGCTCAAGGCGCTGTCGGGCTGCAGGCGCAGCCAGTTCCACGCCAGCTCCACCAGCAAGGAGCGCGCTCGCTTGTTGCCGGCCTTGCTGATGCCCTGCTCGATCTGGCTGTCGCCGCTGGCGTAGGGCGTGGGCGCCAGTCCCAGGCAGCCGGCGAGCTCGCGCCGGTTGGCAAAGCGCCGCCAGCCAAACAGCTCCTTGACCAGCACCCAGGCGCCCTTCGGTCCGATGGCGCGCAGCTGGCTCAGTTGCGCCACCAGCGGCTGCTTGCCAGCGGCGAGCTCCTGGCGCCGCGCGGCCTCCAGCGCCTTGACCTGCTGCTTGACCAGGGCCAGCCGTGCGCTCTCGCGCTCGATTTCGGCGCGCAAGACAGGTGGCACCTGCTCGCCATGGCGCGCCCACCAGGCGGCCCAGTCGCGCCCGCCGATGATGAGGTGCGGGCGCAGGTTGTGTAGCACCAGCAGCGAGCCGATGCGGTTGGTGTGCGCGGTGCGCTCCTGCGTCAGCCGGGCCAGCTCGCGGTGGGTGCGCCGCGCGTCTTCGTCTTCGGGAGTCGGCTCGTGCAGCACCGACCACACACGCTCGCCCGTGCGGTGGCGCAGCAGCATCGCCAGCAGCTTGTCACCATCGAGCCGGTCGGTCTTGGCGCGCCTGGCGTGCCGGTTCACTTCGATGCTGGCGGAGTCGACGACGATGTTGTCGATGCCCTGCTCGAGCAGCCAGCGGTGCAGCCACCAGCCGTCCCGGCCGGCTTCGTAGCAGCTGTGCACCTTGGCCTCAGCGGCCAAGCCGCAGCGCTCCTTGGCCTTGACTATGCACTGTGCAACTGCGGCCGTGTCACCGGCCTCCACGCTGTACCGGCCGGGGCCGCGGCGGCCATCGCTCAACGTCAGCATCCATTTCTTGTCACCAAGCTCGAAGCTCATGTACAGGTCGGCTTGGATCTCGGTATCCTGGCCTTGTAGGACGGTAGACATTTCAGTTCTCCTTTAACGAAGTTTGAAATCCACTTTTCTAGCTCAACCCGTCTCGATTGAGTAGTCCCACATAGCATCT
>DASXRR010000007.1:0-26922 GCA_036506475.1 Chloroflexota bacterium | reverse complement strand
AGTCGCTCGCTTCGGTTCGTACCGCGTGCTGATGCGTCGTTGACGCCTGACCTTTGTGCTGCGATCTCTGCAGCGTGGTGTTGGCTGTAGCTTCCCGGCGGATCCTTGCACGGGCAGTTCCGCCAGCGGCGCGCCTGTCATGAGCGCGCGGTGACACTCTCGGCGGGTCGGGCTACCATGCCGGCTGGACTATGCCATCGATCACTTCCAGCGTCAGCCGCTGGGCGCCCGCCGCGGCTTCCAGTGGGATTCGCCTACGCGTGTGGACTGTGGCTGAGAGGCTTGGCCGCGTCGTTCCCGACGCGCTGTCAGTGCTGGCCACCATCCCCACCTGGCGGAAGCACCATCTAGTTGACTGGGTCAGGTCCTGGCTGTCCGCCAGCGAGCGCAACCCGCTCGAGGACGGGATGCCCTGGCTCGCCTGGCCATGTATCGACTGGCTAGCAGGTGCGCTTTACCAGGACATGAAGGTGCTCGAGTACGGGGGCGGCGGTTCGACCCTGTTCTTCCTGTCGCACGGTTGCCAGGTCACGACGGTCGAGGGCAATTCGAGTTGGGTAGCCGCCATTCGCGCCCGCACGGCGCGATTCCGCGACCGCCTCGACTTGCGCTACGTCGATAGCCAGACGCCCGATCCAGCACTCCGCCGCCACTACGCCGCGCAGGCAGGCGTTGGCGGACCGTGGGACCTGATCCTGGTCGACGGGGCCTTTCGCCACGACTGCCTAACCTTCGCGATGCCGTACCTCGCCACGCCGGGCATCATCATCGTCGACAATACCGACCTCCCCGAGTTCGCCGACTTTCACCCCGAGCACTTGTTGCGCGACCTTGAGCGCACTGTCTTTCGCGGCTTGGGCTACGCGCGTCGTCGCCCGACCACGACCGAGGTCTTCCAAGCCCACACCTGATTCGCACTTCGGACGCACGTATGCGCCGCGTACCTGCATACTCCGATGGAAGGTGACGTCTCTGATCTGGAGTCCAGCACAGGCCAGCACGTGAGCTCGCGTTACGCGAAGTGGCAGGCGACCAGATGCCCGGCGGCTTTCGGCTCGAGCGCGGGTTCGACCTCGGAGCAGATGGGCTGGGCGAGCGGACAGCGGGGATGGAACCGGCAGCCGCTGGGTGGGTTGAGCGGCGTCGGGATTTCGCCCGCGAGCGGGCGCATTCGGCCGCGGCGGGCCGGATCAATAGCAGGGATGCACTCGAGCAGCGCGCGTGTGTATGGGTGTCGAGGCTCCAAGTACAGCACCTCACTCGGAGCATCCTCGACGATTTTGCCCAGGTACATGACCAGCACCCGCTCGGTGAAGTGGTGCACGACTGCCAGATCGTGCGACACGAGCAGGATCGTTAGTTGCAGGTCATCGCGCAGGTCGGCCAACAGATTCAGGACCTGAGCCTGGATGGACACGTCCAGGGCGGAGACGGGCTCGTCGGCGACGATGAACCGGGCGCCGACAGCAAGTGCGCGAGCGATGCCGATGCGTTGGCGTTGACCACCGCTGAAATGGTGTGGATAGCGATACAGCGCGCGCTCGTCCAGTCCCACGCGCGTGAGCAAACCGACGATCCGCACGCGGTTAAGAACGTGATCGCGCTGGCCGTGGGCGAGCATGCCTTCCTCGACGATGTCGAGCACGCGTTTGCGCGGATCCAGCGAAGCGTACGGATCCTGGAAGACCATCTGCATGCCGCTGCGCAGCCGGCGCAGCGGCTCCGGAGGTAGCGACGTTAGCTCCGTGCCTTCGAAGGTGACCGTTCCGCTCGTCGGCTCGATCAATCGGAGCAGCAGTCGACCCAACGTGGACTTGCCGCAGCCAGACTCGCCGACCAGGCCCACGCTCTGGCCCTGGCCAATCTCGAGCGATACGTTGTCGACCGCCCGCACCCACGCTGACGAGCGCACAAATGGCAGCCCGCCGCCGGCCGGAAAGTGCTTGGTCAGACCGGAAGCTGCGACGATTGGAAGTGCTGTTGCCATTGCCGTTCGTGCGCAAGACAGCGCACCGTGTGGTCAGGCGCTGCGGACTCGAGGCTGGGTGTGATTTCGCGGCAGATGGGTTGGACGATCGGGCAACGCGGCGCGAAGTGACAACCCGTCGGCAGATCGATCAGACTGGGTGGCGCGCCGTCGATCGCGTGCAGCCGCCGCTCGCGTCGACCCAGACTGGGTAAGGACCCGAGCAGCGCACGCGTGTATGGATGGCGCGGTGCGCCAAACAACTCGTCTACGGGCGCTTCCTCGACGATCCGCCCCGCGTACATCACCGCGGCGCGATCGCACAGCTCGGCGACCACGCCGAGGTTGTGGGTAATCAGCACCAGCGCGGCGCCGTCACGCTGGCGCGCCTCGCGCAGCATGACCAGGATCTGCGCCTGGATCGAGACGTCGAGTGCGGTGGTTGGCTCGTCGGCAATGATGAGATCCGGACGGCATGCCAGCGCCGAGGCGATCACGACGCGCTGGCGCATGCCGCCACTGAAGCGGTGCGGATAGTCGTTGGCGCGTTTCTGGCTAGCCGGAATCCCGACCGATTTGAGCATTTCCACGCCCAACCGCCATGCGTTGCGGGCACTAACGGGCTGATGGAACTTGAATGGTTCGGCGACGTGCTCGCCGATTGTGAGCACCGGATTGAGCGAGGTCATCGGGTCCTGGAAGATGAGACCGATGCGATTGCCGCGCAGCTGCCGCATTTGCTCAGGGGTCTTTCGCAGCAGATCCTCTCCCTTAAAGAAGATCTGGCCGGCGATGGTTTTTCCAGGCGGCGGCACCAGCCCCATCAAGGACAGCGCGACCGTGCTCTTTCCTGACCCGGACTCGCCGACAATGCCCAGGGCTTCGCCACGCCCAAGCTGCAGATCGATGCCATTCACGGCGGTGACCTCGCCGCCTGGCGTGAAGAACGACGTGCGTAGACCGCGAACGTCGAGGAGTGGCGCCTCGGAGCTCATCAGCGAATCGCGGTCCGACTGTCGAGCACGTCGCGCAGACGCGGATCGACCGCGTCGCGCAGCCCGTCGCCGACCAGATTGAAGCCGATGATGAGCAGCGTGATCGCCAGACCAGGGAATATCGCCATCCACGGACCCTGGCCCATAAATGTTCGACTGGCGTTGATCAGGCCACCCAGCGAAGGATTGGGCGGGTTGATGCCCAGCCCGAGGAAACCCAGGCTGGCCTCAATGAGGATCGCGGCCGAGAGCTGCAGCGTGGCGGCGACGATGATCGGCGCAATCACGTTCGGCAGGATATGTGTGCGGACGATGACCGATTCGCGTACGCCGAGCGCGCGCGCCGCCTCGACGAACTCCTTCTGCCGAATCGACAGCACGGGACCACGGGTGACACGCGCCATGCTCGGCGCAAAGAGCACACCCATCGTCAGTACCAGGTTCGGAATGCTCGAGCCGAGCGCGGCGATCATCGCCAGTGCAAGCAGCAAGCCAGGAAAGGCGAAGAACACGTCGAGCACACGCATGATCAGGTTGTCGGCGACGCCGCCGTAGTAGCCGGAGATCAGCCCGAGCACCACGCCCACTACCAGGCCGAGGGCCACCGCACCGAGCGAGACCATGATGCTCAGGCGCAGGCCGAGCGTAATGCGGGCGAGCTGGTCGCGGCCGAGATTGTCAGTACCGGCCCAGTGCGTGAGCGAAGGCGCCTGAAAGCGGTCGGCCGGTGTCGTGGCGAATGGATCGGCCAGGAAGGTCGGACCGACTGCCGCGCCGACCAGAAGTACGAAGGTGAGCGCGGCGCCTATCAGGTTCAGCCGATTCTGGCTCAGCGTGCGCACGAAGCCATGTGTGGACGCCGGCCAGGCGCGCCGCGCGGTCCTGGGCTCCACTTTCAGGACGGCCGAAGCAGTGCCCATCTAGTCGTACCGCACGCGCGGGTCGATAGCGCCGTAGAGCATGTCGACCAGCAGGTTCACGAGTACCACGCTCGAGGCCAGAAACAGCACCGTGCCCTGCACGAGCGGATAGTCGCGGCCCTGGATCGCGTCGATGAGCAGTTTACCCAGACCAGGCAGGGTGAAGATCGTTTCGATCAGGACGGCACCACCGAGCAAACTGCCCAGGTACAGGCCGATCAGCGTGATGACGGGAATCAGAGCGTTCTTGAGGGCGTGCTTGAAAACGACGACACGCTCCGGACCGCCGCGGGCTCGCGCCGCGGTAATGTAGTCCAGCCGGAGTACCTCGAGCATGGCCGAGCGCGTCATGCGCAGGGTACCGCCGACGACGTACGCGCTCAGCGCGATTGTCGGCAGGACCATCGTCTTGAGATTGCCGATCGGGTCGTTCTTGAACTCCACGTAGCCGAGGGTTGGCCACGTGGGCACGTAGATCGATGCCAGCAGGACCAGGATCGTGGCGACCCAGAAGCCCGGCACCGAGAGCCAGATGAGCGATGCGAGCCGGGTGAACACGTCGAATGCAGTGTTCTGCTTCATCGCCGAGAGCACACCCAGGGGCACACCGATGATGATGGCCGTCACGATGCTGAAAAGCGCGAGCTCGACAGTGACGGGCAGGCGGCGCATGATTTCTGGACTGACCGGGCCGGAGGACAGCATGGACGCGCCGAGGTCGCCTCGGACCGCTTTGATGACCCAGTCCGCATATTGCTCGTGCATCGGCCGATCGAGGCCCAGCTGCGCGCGTAGCTGGGCGAGGCGTTCTGGTGATGCGCTGGCCGAGTTGCCGAGCATCGCGCTCGCCACGTCGCCCGGCAGCAGACGCATGGTGACGAAGACCACGACGCTCACGCCGACCACGATTGGGATCAGCAGACCAAGACGCTTCAGGAAGTACTTCAGCATGGCGCATCGCGCTTGGCCTGTAGGCCGTGGGGGACCGTCCGGCACCTTCTCACGTCACAGCCGGAACCGGCCGCGCGGCTGAGTGCTTGGACAGCACAGATGCAGGCTCACGGTGTGCACGGGCATTGCCCAGGGCTGCGCGGGACGGGGGCGCCTTCGGGGTTGGCGGGGGTGGCCACGGCAGACGGCGCTGGACCGCTCACTAGCCCACGATGGGCAGCACCACACGCGAAGGGTGCGCGCTGTCGTGGTAGATGGTCTGGTGGGCGACCTGCATCTCGGTGGTGGTGTTGTTGTTCAGGCCGGTGTTCAGGTTGCGATCGTAGCGCGGGAAGTTGCTGGACGAGATATCCAGGCCAATCGAGTGACCACGCCCGAACACATTGCTCGTCACCTGCAGGTCGATGGTCATTTCGTAGATCGCGCCGGGCTCGAGCAGCGACGGCGTAACCCACGGGTCGCGGTAGCGACCGCGCACGATGCCCTCGCACAGGTTCTGGGCATAGCCGCTGGGATGGTGGTCGATCAGTCGCGCGGTGAAATCGGTGTCGCGGGCGCTGGTCGAGACGAACAGCGTGACCAGCACCGGGCCGGTCACTTCCAGATCCGCGTCGAGTGGCGCGGAGCGATAGACCAGGACGTCGTCGCGGCGCTCGAGAGGTCGTTGATCGTATGGACCAACGGTGATCAGGCTCTCCCAGGTTTGCATGCTGTGGTTGCCACCCAGGCTGGGCACCGGGCGCTCCGGATCGTATGTGAAGTGATCCGCGGTGGCATGTTCGGGCGGCTCGGCCACGAGGCGTCCATCGCCATGGAGCGAGTTGGCAGCCCCGCCACTGTCCAGGTACCAGGCGACGTTGCATGTGCCAGGCAATGGCCATGACGGAGCGGTCCGCCACTCGTTGATGCCCATGACGAAGATCTCGACGGGCGGTTCCTGGTCGATCCCGTTGTCGATCTCCTTGAGGTGATGGTCGAACCAGCGGGTCTGCGTCTCCGCCAGCGGATACAGACTGCGCGGTCCGAAGTCGTAGTCGCCCAGCGTCGTGCGACTGATCACGTCGTGCTGCAGATTGCCAGGTGCATGGTTCAGCGAGTGTGACCACGGGCCAATCAACACGCGCTGATTGTTGCGCACCCACTCGGTGCGACCTTGCTGCACGAGGCCGTTGAAGTTGATGAACGCCGAGCCCGCGTACGCGTCGTACCAGCCGCACTGACTGAAGGCCGCAACGTCCATTTCGCCGAATTTCTCCTCGTTGCTAATCGCCCGCCAGTAGTCGTCGTACCTGTTGTGGGCCAGCCATTCCTGGAACCACGGCACACGTCGCCCAACGGCGGTAATGTCGGCATCGACCAACGGCAACGAGCGCAGAATGGCCTGGTGGTCGTACAGATCCGGGCGCAGGCTCATGGCTCGACTGCTCGCCCAGAGCAGCATCATCAGCTCGTTGTGCATCAAAAACGTCGCGCCTGTCACCCAGGCGCCCTGGCGCCAGTAGTTGGACGGCGAGACCTGCGGCGCCAGCGCTTTGAGGATCGGATGCCGCAGCGGCGCGACCTGCCACTCGTTGAAGCCCATGTACGACGGGCCCCACATGCCGACACGACCGCTACACCAGGTTTGCTGGCCAATCCACTCCAGGGTGTCGTAGCCGTCCACGCCATCGTGCACCCACGGCGTGAACAACTCGCCCTCGGAGCGGAAGCAGCCGCGACAGTCCTGCGCGACGACAGCGTAGCCGCGCTTTGCGAAGTAGATGCCGAGGCTGGCAAACCGGTCGGCTGACGCTTCGTACGGCGTGCGACTCAGAATGACCGGAGCGGACGATACTCCGGCGGGCAGATAGACGTCGGCGGCGAGGTGCACGCCGTCGCGCATTGGCACGCGCTGGTTGCTCAGGACTCGGATACCACTCATATGTCGTAGGCCAGCAGCCGGCGCGGATTGTCGATCAAAATCGTGCTGATATCAGTCTCCGACACTCCAGCGGCCCGCAACGCGGGTACGAATGATGTCAGGATGTGGTCGTAGCCGAGCCCGTCGTACCAGTGCAGCAAGTGCTTGTAGCAGACGTCATGCGACAGCAGCAGCCGCCCGGCGAATCCTTCCTGGACGAGTTGGCAGACGTTCTTGACGCGTTGCCTGTCGCGTTGGAAATGCTCCATGCCGACGTGATCGAACTGCACATTCGCGCCCCGTGCGAGCACCGCGTGCACGTTATCGAGATGCGACAAATCGCCCATGTGGCCGATGATGACGTGGCTCAGATCCACACCTTCATCCTCGAACAGGTCGAGCTGATCCTGGGCCAACGTCTCCAGCCAGGTGTGCGTACTGAGCGGGGCACCTGTCTTCTTATGTGCTCGCGCCGCGGCGCGGAACACGCGCTCCTCGGGCGGAGTGATGAAATCGCGCTGCGTGGCCAATTCGCCGATGATGCCAGCTTTCGCGTCGGTCCCGTCGATCCCCTTCGTCAATTCGTCGACCATGACCTCCGCCAGTTTGTTGATGGTCAGCTCATTCACGTGCGCCGGGTAATAGATCGTGCGGTAGTAACCGGTGGCCGCAACGATATGCAGTCCGGTTTCGCGCGCGACGCGCACCAGGCCGGCCCCGTTCCGGCCAAGATACTTGTTCGTGACGTCGACCACCGCGCCGCCGCCCGCGTCCTTGAACCGCCGTAGCTCGTCGATTGCCAGGTCGACGTCGTCCAGCACGCCGTCGACCCCGGTGCCATCGAAGCGCAGGTCAATAAAGATGTGCTCGTGCGTTAACGTGACGCCGAGATCGTCCGGGCTGACCGGCCCCAGAACCGTATTGACGCGCACTCCTATTTATCGATCCATACTCCACGGAGCTGCGGACCGCGGCCAAAGGTCTTGCCCAACGGCACGTAGCCCTTGACGAACGGTTGCATGGCCTCGAACGACGCGATCTGGGCGTACAGGATGAGCTCCATCGCTTCTTCGACGACGAGCTTCTGGACGTCGTAGTAGACCTGTTGGCGCTGATTGCGCTCGGTCGTCGTGCGGCCTTTGTTCAGCAGTGCATCAAGCTTTTCACTCTTGATACCGGTGCGCGTAGACGAGCTCGTGGAGTACATCGACTGATAGAAATACCCGTCGGGATCGACGTACGAGGAATAGCCCATCAGCACGGAGTCATGATTGACCTTCAGGAAATCGTCGATCCAGGCCGCCTGTTCCTTCTTGACGATCTCGAGTTCGATCCCAGCACGTTTGAGCTGCGACTGCACCAGCTCGGAGTCCGCGGTGTAGCTCGCGTCTGGACCAATCTTGGTCTGGAGCTTCAGATTGGATTGGCCCGCATCGGCGAGAAGCTTCTTGGCCTGTTCGATGTCGTTCTTGTACTTGGCCTCGTTTTGCGGATTGGGCAGCGTCCAGAATTCGTCGGCGGGCGGAATATGCGTTGACACGGCGCCCAGTCCCAGCAGGTTGGTATCGACGATCTCCTGACGGTTGATCGACAGGCTGATGGCCTGCCGCACCCGCACGTCGTTGAGCGGCGGAATCGAATTGTTCAGGACGAAGTGGCGCGTGTTGAGCGCTTTGCCCTGCGCCCATTGAATGGCCGGATCGGTCAGGTGCGGCTTGACGAAGATCGCGGAGCCGAAGTACGCAAAGTCGACCGAGTTGTTGCGCAGCGCCGCCAGCCGTGACGTATCGTCAGGAATGTACTTGATGATCAGCTCGTCGAGCAGCGGCTGGTCCTTGTTCCAGTAGTCCGGGTTGCGCACGAACTTGGCTTCGTTGCCGGGCGTGTACTCGACGAACTTGAATGGGCCGGTGCCGATCATCGTCGCCTTCAGGTCGCCCTTTTCGGTGACGACCTCCTGGGGGACGATGTTCCCTTCGCGCGGGCCCGCGATGTAGCTGATAAACGGAGCAAACGGCTCCTTGGTGGTGAAGCGGACCGTTGAGGCGTCCGCTATTTCGACCTTGTCCAGGACCGGTGCATAGATGGACTGGTTGATGCTGCCGGTGGAGATCTGACGCTCGAAGCTGTACTTGACGTCTTCAGCGTTGAACTCGCGACCGTTGTGCCACTTGACGCCCTTGCGCAGCTTGAAGACATAGGTCCGCGGGTCTGTCTGCTCAAAGGACTCGGCCAGGCCGGGTAGCACCGAACCGTCCGGCTGCGTGACCAGCAGCTGCTCGTAGACCTGCTCGAAGTGGTGCTGCGAGACCATCGGCGACGAGAACTGCGGATCGAATCCAGCCGTTGGCTCCTGGTTCAGCGCGAGACGCAGTTGGCCGCCGCGCTTGCCACCGCTGGCGGCTGGTTTGACCGCCGCTGGCGCGGTTGTAGGCGCGGCTGCCGGCGCCGTTGTAGGCTTGGCCGCGGCCGCGGCAGGCGCGGTTGTAGGCGCGGCGGCCGGCGGACTGGTCGGACTGGCCGGCGGGGCGGGCGCCGTGCACGCCTGGAGCAGACCGGCTCCGACAAGGCCGGAGACGACGGCGACCGAACGCCTTAGATAGGCTCGCCTTGAAATGCGTGCCGGTTGAGCTTCCATGCCGAACCCTTTCCCGTCATGACGTACGCGAAAACGGCGGCCACACCCGTTCGCACTGTCTCACTATGTGGACACACGAATCCAGATTACGGTGGGCCAAGTATTGCCGCCGGCCCAAAAAGCTGTCAAGTGCCGCCGACGGCCGCCGCGATCGCGTGCGCCGCGGACTCGAGGTCAGGCACGCTGTGCGCGGCCGAGATCATGACCCGGATGCGCGCTTGCCCGCGCGCCACCATCGGGTAGGCGATCGGGACCACGAACACGCCCGCCTCGAACAGACGCTCGGCGACAGCTCTGGCTCGCTCCTCGGCACCCAGCAGTACGGGCACGATCGGACCTACGCCCAGCGCCTCCACACCCAACGCGGCCAATGCAGCACGGAACGCGCGCGTGTTGTCCCACAGGCGCTGAACGGGCTCATCCGAAGCGATCAACACGTCGACGGCAGCTAACGCGGCAGCGGTGTCGGCGGGCGAAAGGCCGGTCGAAAAGAGATACGGGCGGGCCTTCATGCGCAACAGGTCGAGCACCGCGCTCGAACCGCCCACGTAGCCGCCGACGACGCCGAAGGCTTTCGAAAGCGTGCCGATCTCGGCAGTGACGGCGTCACGCACGCCGAAGTGGTCGACGATGCCACGCCCACCGCGGCCCAGGACGCCCTCGCCATGGGCGTCGTCGATCACCAGCATGGCGTCCGATGTGCGAGCGAGCTCAGCCAGACGGTCGAGTGGCGCGAGGTCGCCGTCCATGGAGAAAACACCATCGGTGACGATGATGTGCGTGCCTGAGGTCGTGTGCTCGGCCAGCGCTGAACGCAACCTGTCGACGTCGATATGTCCGTAGCGCACGATCTTCGCGCCCGACAGACGGCAGCCGTCGACGATCGACGCGTGGTTGAGCTCGTCCGAGAAAATGACATCGCCCTTGCCGACCAGCGCTGGCACGACCGATAGGTTGGCCAGATAGCCCGACGACAGCAGCATCGCCGCGTCCACACCCTTGAACGACGCCAGGCGCTGCTCGAGCTCCACGTGCAGTCGCTGGGTGCCCGAAATACTGCGCGCGCCGCCCACGCCGACCCCGGCGGTTTCGATCGCACGGCTGGCCGCGGCTTTGAGCTCTGGCGCCGCGGCCAGCCCGAGATAGTCGTTCGAGCACAGGTTCAGAACCGAGCGCCCGCCCACCGCCAACCGGGCGCCCTGGGCAGAGTCGACCACGCGCGCGTGCATTGACGGGCGAGAGCATAGCGCTCATATCATCCGCCGCGGTGCCTCCGCCCGCCGTGCTCTGGCGCACGCCCGATCCCAAGCGTGCGTACGACGTGGTCATTGTCGGTGGTGGCGGGCACGGCCTGGCCACGGCGTATTACCTGGCCAAGAACCACGGCATGACCGATGTCGCGGTGCTCGAGCGTGGCTGGCTGGCCGGTGGGAACATGGCCCGCAACACGACCATCATCCGCTCGAACTATCTGTGGGACGAGAGCGCAGCGCTGTACGAGCACTCGCTCAAGCTCTGGGAAGGCCTGGCCAACGAGCTCGACTACGACCTGCTGTTCAGCCAACGCGGTGTGCTCAACCTGGCGCACAACCAGCACGACGTGCGCGAGGGCCTCCGGCGGGTGCACGCCAATCGCCTGAACGGCATCGATGCCGAGTGGCTGCCAACGGAGGCGGTCAAAGAGTTCTGTCCGATCCTGAACACGTCGTCCGAGGTGCGCTACCCAATCCTGGGCGCCACGCTCCAACGCCGTGGCGGGATTGCTCGGCACGATGCCGTAGCGTGGGGTTTTGCGCGCGCGGCCGATCGGCTGGGCGTCGACCACATTCAGAATTGCGAGGTCACCGGCATCGATCACAAGCACGGCAAAGTCACGGGCGTCCAGACGACGCGCGGGGCCATCGCCGCCAACAGAGTCCTGCTGTGCGGAGCAGGCCATACGTCGGTGCTGGCGGCGATGGTTGGACTCCGTCTGCCACTGCAGACGCATCCGCTGCAGGCGCTGGTGTCGGAGCTGCTGGAGCCGCTCCTCAACTGCGTGGTGA
Organism: Chloroflexota bacterium; assembly: GCA_036506475.1. Taxonomy (GTDB): domain Bacteria; phylum Chloroflexota; class UBA6077; order UBA6077; family CF-72; genus CF-72. The sequence continues at coordinate 15,507 of DASXRR010000007.1, read as the reverse complement.
TGTCGAACGCGGTGCACGTGTACGTGAGCCAGGCGCACAAGGGCGAGCTGGTGATGGGTGCGGGCATCGACAATTACAACTCCTATGCCCAGCGCGGCTCGTTCCACGTGATCGAGCAGCAGATCGCCGCGGCGCTGGAGCTGGTCCCGATCTTCAGCCGCGTGCACGTGCTGCGAACGTGGGCCGGCCTGGTCGATGTTGCGCCGGATGCGTCGCCGATCATCGGCCACACGCCGATAGACCGCTTGTACATCAATTGCGGCTGGGGCACCGGCGGCTTCAAGGCCACGCCCGGCGCAGGTTGGGTGATCGCGCACACCATCGCCCACGACACGCCGCATCCGCTGGTCGAGCCGTTTGCGCTCGAACGATTCACGACCGGAGCGTTGATCGACGAGCACGGCGCCGCCGCGGTGGCGCACTGATGGCTTTTGTCATCCTGAGGCGAGGAACGAGCCGAAGGATCCGCTGGCTCGGACGGTCCCGGCAAGCGGATCCTTCGCAAGCTCAGGATGACAAACAATGCTGCTAATTGCCTGCCCATGGTGTGGGCCACGCGACGAGGTCGAGTTCCGCTACGGCGGTCAAGCGCACATTGCGTATCCCGGCGATCCCGATGCCATCGACGATCGAGCGTGGGCCGACTTTGTGTTCATGCGCGCTAACCCGAAAGGTCCATTCCGCGAGCGCTGGCGGCATTCGTCTGGCTGTCGACGCTGGTTCAACGTCGAGCGCGACACCATCACCAACCGGATCCTGCGCGTGTACCGGGTCGGCGAGTGAAACGACTGGCGAGCGGCGGCCGGATCGACCGCGCCCGGCCGCTCGCGTTCGAGTTCGACGGACACGCACTGAGCGGCTTTGCCGGCGATACCTTGGCGTCAGCGCTGCTGGCCAATGGCGTGCGGATCGTCGGCCACAGCACGGAGCTGGGCCGCCCGCGGGGCGTGTTCGCGGCGGGCGCCGAGGAGCCGAACGCGTTCGTGCGCGTGCAGGCGGACGGCGCGATCGAGCCGCTGGTGCGAGCGACGCAGGTGGAGCTCGTGCGCGGGCTGCAAGCGTGGTCGACCCGCGGCAAGGCGCACCTGACGGACGAGCCTGATGCGCGACGGTTCGACAAGATGTGGGCGCACTGCGATGTGCTCGTGGTCGGCGGCGGGCCGGCCGGCCTGGCCGAGACGCTGGCGCTAGCGCGCAGCGGTGCACGGGTGATGCTGGTCGACGATCAGCCCGAACCGGGTGGGTCGCTGCTCGGACTTCCCGACGGGACGGGCCCTGTCGCGCCCACGCTGGCGGAGCTCCGCGCGTTGTCAGATGTGCAGGTGCTGCAGCGCGCAACCGCGTTCGGTCTCTACGACGCCAACTGCATGATGATCGCCCAGCCGACGCGGCTGTGGCAGGTCCGCGCGCAGACGGTGATCCTGGCAACCGGCGCGCACGAGCGGCCGCTGGTGTTCGCGGACAACGACCGACCGGGGATCATGCTCGCGGGCGCCGCGCGCACATACCTGCATCGCTTCGGCGTCGCGGTCGGCACGCGCTGCGTGGTGTTCACCAACAACGACAGCGCATACGGCGTTGCCTTGGATCTCGCCGGCGCGGGCGTGGAGGTGGCAGCGATTGTCGACCTCCGCGCCGATGCGAACGCCAGCGCACCGGGCATTGAAATCCTCCATGGCCAGGCCGTGGTGGGCACGGACGGCAACCCCGTGCTGAGCGCAGTGGAACTCGGCGATGGCCGACGCATCGCGTGCGATGCCCTGCTGGTCTCGGGTGGCTTCAACCCGGTCGTGCATCTGGCCAGCCAGGTGCAAGCAGCGCGGCTCCGTTTCGACGACAAACACCAGTGTTTTGTGCCCGAATCGCCCGGCGAGCACCTGCGCATCGTCGGCGCCGCGGCGGGCGAGCTCGAATTCGCGGGGGATGTGTCAGCACAGTGGCTCCTGGAAGCGTCCGACGGCCGCTGGGATCGCCATTTCGTCGACCTCCACCGCGATACCACCGTGACGGAGATCGCCCGTGGCCTGGATGCCGGGCTGCGCTCGATCGAACACCTCAAGCGCTTCACCACGGCGGGCACGGGCGCCGATCAGGGCAAGACCGGTGGGGTGCTCACCGCCGGTGTGGCCGCGGCTTTGCTCGGCCAGCCCGTCGCTGCTCTGGGCACGACAACATTTCGGCCGCCTTATGTGCCCGTGAGCTTCGGACTCCTCGCTGGCCGAAACCGCGCTGATTTCTACGACCCGATGCGCACCACCGCGCTGCACGCGTGGCACGTGGCGCGCGGCGCGGTGTTCGAGCCGGTCGGCCAGTGGCTGCGACCCTGGTACTACCCTGCGCCTGGCGAAGATATGCCCGCGGCGGTCGTGCGCGAGTGCCTGGCCGCGCGGCAAGGCGTGGGTGTCATGGACGCCTCGACGCTAGGCAAGATCGACGTCCAGGGTCCCGATGCCGCCGAGTTTCTGAACCGCCTGTACACCAACACCTTCGACCGATTAGCCATTGGCTCGATTCGGTACGGGCTCATTTGTCGCGCCGACGGCATGGTCTTCGACGACGGCGTCGTCATGCGCCTGGCTCCGGACCGGTTCCTGACCAGCACCACTACCGGCAACGCCTCGGAAGTTATGGAGTGGATGGAGGAGTGGCTGCAGACCGAGTGGCCCGACCTGCAGGCGCGGCTGACTTCGGTCACCGACCATTTCGCCACCATTGCGCTCGTCGGACCACGCGCGCGCGACGTGCTGCGCGCGCTCACAGCGGATATCGACGTCGACAACGCCGCGTTTCCGTTCATGACGCTGCGCGAAGGTCACGTGGCGGGCGCCTCGGCGCGGGTGTGTCGAGTCAGCTTCTCGGGCGAGCTGGCGTTCGAGGTAAATGTGCGCGGCCACGACGCGCTCGGAGTCTGGGAGGCGGTCATGGCGGCTGGCGAGCCGTTCGGCATCACGCCGTACGGCACCGCGGCAATGCACGTGCTGCGCGCCGAGAAGGGCTACATCATCGTCGGCCAGGACACCGACGGCACCGTCACTCCTGTGGACCTCGGTCTAGGCGGCTTGGTGTCAATGAAAAAACCCGACTTCGTCGGCCGCCGCTCCCTCGCGCGATCCGACACGGCACGCGCCGACCGCAAACAGCTTGTTGGCCTGCTGCCGCTGGATCGCGCGGAGCTCTTGCCGGACGGCGCGCAACTGGTGCTGGTCGGTAGCAGCGGCTCACAGGGCCACGTGACCTCGAGCTACTACAGCCCGGCTTTGCAGCGAACCTTCGCCCTGGCATTGCTGCGCAATGGCCGCGAGCACCTCGGCGGCGTGGTGCAGGTCCCGTTACTGGACGGCCGCACTGTAGACGCAACGGTCACTGAGCCGGTGTTCTACGACCCGAAGAACGAGCGGCGCGATGGCTAACCCACGCTATGTGCCGCAACTGAACGTGCGCGCCTCCGGTGAGGTCGTTCAGCGTGTCGGGACCGCCTTGGGCGTGGCGTTGCCAATCGAGCCGAACACCGTGGCGTCGATCGGTCAGCGCAGCGCGTTGTGGCTCGGGCCTGACGAATGGCTGATCGTCGACGAGGGTCCGCTAACCACCGAGGACGACGTACGGGCTGCGTTTGCACCTGACTGGGGTGCAGTTGTGGACGTCAGTGCCAATCGTGTCGTCTTCGAGGTGCAGGGCCCAACCGCGCGTGATCTCCTGGCGCACGGCTGCCCGTTAGACCTGCACCCGCGCGTCTTTGGGCCCGGCCAGTGCGCGCAAACCCTGCTCGCCCGAGCGGCCGTGATCCTGTGGCAAACGGACGACGCGCCGACGTACCGCATCCTGGTCCGCGCGTCCTTCGCCGAGCACCTTGCACGCTGGCTGGCGGACGCTACCTCGGCTTGACACACCCGGGTTCGGACGCAATACTGTCGCTCGCCACATGGTGAGCAGGGGTGTCCACAACATGAGACACACGACCGCTCGTGTGGGCGCCGACGTGGGCGGCACTTTCACCGATATCGTGCTCATCGACGCCGAGCGCGGCGTCACCCTGCAGAAACTCCCATCCACGCCCGACGACTTCGGCCGCGCCATCGTCGACGGCGTCGCCCATCTCCTGCCCACGCTCGCCGTCGCGCCACGCGCCGTCGCCGATGTCGTGCACGGCACGACTGTCGCCACCAACACCATCCTCGAATTCAAGGGCGCGCTGACCGGACTCCTGACCACGCGCGGCTTCCGCGATGTGCTCGAGCTGCGCCGCTTGCGCGTGCCCAAGCTGTACGACCTCTTCTGGGACAAGCCGCGGCCGCTCGTCGAACGCGCGCTCCGCCTCGAAATCGACGAGCGCATTGACCACACCGGCGCTGTGCTCGTGCCGCTCGACCTCGCGCAGGCCGAGCGCGCCGCCGAACAGCTCGTCACCGCGGGTGTCGAGGCCATCGCTGTCTCACTGCTGCACGCGTATGCCAATCCAGCGCACGAGCAGGCCATCGGCGACCTCCTCCGCCGACGCTGGCCGCACTTGTCGGTGTCCCTGTCCCACGAAATCCTGCCCATCATCCGTGAGTACGAGCGCACCAGCACCACGGTCATCAACGCCTATGTCCAGCCACTCGTTGCGCATTACGTCCAATCGTTGCGCGGCCAGCTTGACGCTGCCGATGTGACCGCGCCGCTGCTGATCATGCAATCCAACGGCGGCGTGATGTCGGACGTAGCGGCCGCGATCAAGCCGGCCTACATCGTGGAGTCCGGACCGGCCGCCGGCGTGATCGCATCAGTCGGACTCGCCCGCGCGCTGGGCATAGACAACGTCATCACGTTTGACATGGGTGGCACCACGGCCAAAGCGTCCGTCGTGGAGCACGGTACTCCGGACTTCACGTCGGAGTTCGAAGTCGCGGCCGGCATTTCGTTGTCGAGCAAGCTCTCGAGCGGCGGCGGCTATGCGCTCAGTGTGCCGTTCATCGATCTGTCCGAAGTGGGCGCCGGTGGTGGCAGCATCGTCTGGCTGGATCCGGGTGGGGCGCCGAAGGTCGGGCCGCACAGCGCCGGCGCGCGGCCCGGGCCGGTCTGCTATGCACAAGGCGGCACACTGCCGACGGTGACCGACGCCAATGTCATCCTCGGGTACATCAATCCGACGTCGCTTCTGGACGGCGCCATGCCCATCGACGCGGATGCCGCCAGGCGAGTGCTGGACGAGCAGGTCGCGACACCCCTCGGCCTGTCGCTGCACGACGCGGCGTTCGGCGTTCACCAGCTCGCGAACGCGAGCATGATCCGCGCGGTCAAAGCCGTGTCCAGCCAACGCGGTCGCGATCCGCGCAAGTTCACGCTGTTCGCTTTCGGTGGCAGTGGCCCCGTGCATGCCGCGGGCATCGCACGCGAGCTCGAGATTGGTCGCATTGTTGTGCCGCGTGCGCCAGGCTTCTTTTCGGCATTTGGTCTGCTCGCGGCGGACCTGGAGCATCACGCGGTGCGCACCTTCCTGCGGCGCACCGCGACCGTCGATCTGAACGAGTTAGGTGCGGCATTCGATGCGCTCGAGCAGCGTTGCCGGGCAGACCTGGGCCGATCGGATCTGCAAGCGGAGCAGGTGCAGGTCGAGCGTTGGGTTGAGATGCGCTATGTCGGACAAGCCTACGAATTACCAGTCGCCGCGCCGCTCGGCAACTTTAAGTCCAGCGACCTTGAGCAATTCGAAGACGATTTCCACGCCATGCACGAGCGGACCTATGGGCATCGCACGGACAATGTCATGGAGATCGTCAACCTGCGCGTGGTGTGCCGTATCCCGAACGACTCGTCCACCGCGCTGACGTACGCGCCAGGCACGAACGGCGTTGCGCACCGGCCCACGCTGCGCTCGGCCTACTTCGGCCCTGACCACGGAGTGCTGGAAACGCCTGTATTGCGCCGTGATGCACTGACCGAGCAGCCGATCGGCGGACCGCTGGTTGTCGAAGAGTATGACGCGACCGTCGTCGTGCCACCCGGTTGCACGGCTGCACGTGACGCCCTGGGCAACATCATCATCGAGGTCGACCAGTGACGAGCACCGCGAAGAAGAGCTCGCTGGGCGCGGTCACCCGCGAGTTGATCCGCGAAGCGATCGTCGCAACCTGTGAGCAAATGTCGCTGGCGGTGATCCGCACCTCGCACTCAGAAACCGTCAAGAGCGCCATGGACTTCTCAACGGCGATCTGCGATGCGACGGGGGAAATGGTCGGCCAGGGCGTGACGTTGCCCAATCAACTCGGGGCCATCCCCGATGCGATGCTGTCCATCTTCCGCACGTTCGGCGTCGACATGGAGCCGGGCGACGTGTTCATGCTCAACGATCCGTTCGCCGGCGGAACGCATCTGCCGGACGTCTACGTCATCGCGCCGGTGTTCTATCAGGCACGATTGGTCGCACTGATCGCCACAGTCGCGCACCATGCCGACCTGGGCGGCATGGCACCGGGCAGCATGTCGCCACACGCGGAGGAGTGCTACCAGGAAGGGCTGCGCATCCCGCCCGTCAAGTTCTACGTGCGCGGCCAGCCGAACCAGGCAGTGCACGCGCTCATTCGCGCCAACTGCCGCATTCCGGACGTCGTCCTCGGTGACTTTGCCGCCCAGGTCGTCGCCTGTCGCACCGGTGAAGCGGGGTTCTTGAAGCTCGTCGAGGCATACGGTCTGGAGGCGCTGCTCGAGCACTTACGCGATCTGCTCGACTACACCGAAGCGCTCACGCGCGCCGAGATCCGCTCGCTGCCAGACGGTGTCTTCCGCTACACGGACTACATGGACGACGACGGCGTTCATCCGGAGCACATCCCGATCCAGGTCAAACTCACCATTTCCGGGGATGAAATCGAGGCCGACTTCGAGGGCACCTCACCTCAATTACCCGTTCCCCTCAACAGCACGCTGTCGTTCACCAAGTCGTGCGTGTACTACTCGTTGCGCACGCTGATGCAGACCGATATCCCGCACAACGCCGGCTTCTTCCGTGCAATCACGGTGACGGCGCCCAAGGGCAGCATCCTGAACTGCGTGCTGCCCGCGGCCACGGCAACCCGCGGACTGACCGGCTTCCGTGTCGCCGACGCGGTATTCGGGGCGCTGGCGCAAGCGCTGCCGGAGCGGGTGATGGGCGCCTCGGACGGCGGTCTGACACTGGTCGGGATCGCCGGGCGCCGCGCGAGCCGCGATCCCTTCACTGTGCTCGAGTTGCTTTCCGGTGCCTGGGGTGGTCGCTCTGACCGGGACGGACTCGAAGGGGTGCCGAACCTGGGCGCGAATATCAGCAACATTCCGATCGAGATGCTCGAGGCTGCGTACCCGGTTCGGATTGAGCAATACGGGTTCGTCGCCGATACGGGTGGCGCCGGCAGGTTCCGCGGCGGGCTGTCCACGATCCGCGATTATCGGATGCTCCAGGACGCGATTTTGACCGTGCGCGCCGACCGCCAACGCATCCTGCCCTACGGCATCGAGGGCGGTGCGCAGGGCACCCCGTCGAGCAACGTCCTCAATCCCGACACGGCTCCGCGCACGCTGCCGTCAAAGTTCGGCGAGCTGGTCAAAGAGGGCGATGTATTTCGCCATCTCACCGCTGGCGCAGGTGGCTGGGGCAATCCACGTGAGCGTGCTCCGGATGACGTGGCGCGTGACGTGTGGAACGGCAAACTGTCGGCGGACTACGCGCGGCGCGAGTACGGCGTGGTGCTGACCGACGATGGTCAGGTCGACGCAGCCGCGACATCTGCGCTGCGCAACGGGCAATACTAGTCATATGCTGGACATCGCGCTACGTGGCGGGACGCTCGTCGACGGGACCGGCGCGCCGCCGCGCCACGCAGATGTCGGAGTCCACAACGGCCGCATCGTCGCCATCGGCACGCTCGACCCGCCCGACGCAACGGCGACCATCAACGTCGACGGGCTGGTCGTAGCGCCCGGCTTCATCGACATCCACAGCCACTCCGACGCCACCCTTGTTGTCGATCCGCGCGCCCGTAGCTCGATTGCCCAGGGCGTGACCACTGAGGTTGTCGGCAACTGCGGCCACGCGCCCGCGCCGCTGGTCAACCGGAGCGACGTGCCGGACCTGGTCTTCGGCTATAACCCGTCACTCCAGGTCGACTGGACATCGGTCGCTGGCTACCTGGATACGCTGGAGCGCATACAGCCCGCGGTCAACGTAGCGACGCTCGCTGGCCACATACCGTTGCGCCTGGCCGCCCTCGGCCGTGCTCCCCGTCCAGCCACACCAGCCGAGTTAGACAACATGGTGCACCTCCTCAAAGACGCGTTCGATGCCGGCGCGTTCGGCTTCTCCTCGGGCCTGGAGTATCCCCTCGGCCTGGCCTGCACCACGGACGAGCTCGTTGTCCTAGCGTGTGCGACCGGCCGTCTGGGTGGCTACTACGCCATCCACACGCGGGATCGCGATTTCAAAGCTGTCGAGGCATTCGACGAAGCTTTCGATATTGGACGCCGTGCCGAAGTGCCGCTCCAGATCTCGCATTTAACGCCACGCTATGGTGCACCTCCGGACGCGGGCAAGCGCGCCTTGCAAGCGATCGACGACGCCCGCGCGCGCGGTGACGACGTTTCGTGCGACCAGCACACACGACTGCACGGTTTGACCAAGGTGGTCACGATGCTGCCGCCGACCGCGCTCGAGGGCGGGACACCGGAGCTGGTGCGGCGCTTGCGCGATCCCGCAGTCCGCGCCGAGTACCGCGCTTTCCCACAGCCGCTGTTCAAGATGGGTCTGATGAACGAGTGGGAGCGCATCGCGTTGTTCGAAGCGCGTCATTCGCCGGAATGGGTTGGCAGAGACTTCAAAGCGATTGGCGAGGAACGCGGTCAGCATCCGCTCGATGCACTGATGGATATCCTGATCGAGGCGGGCGATGATGCACCGAATGTGTTGATGACCGGCCTGGTGCACACGGAGGACGAGTTGGAGCAGACCTTCGTGCATCCCACGTGCATGCCGGAGTCCGACGCGACCGCGCTCGCGACGGATGGACCGCTGGCAAGCCAGAGTTTTCTTGGCGCCTACACATGGGCGACGTACTATCTGCGCCGTTTTGTCCGCGAGCGGGCGGCGCTTTCGCTCGAGGAGGGCATCTATCGCCTCACGCAGCTACCGGCGCGCCGCCTCGGCGTGGCCGACCGCGGCGTGGTGCGCGAGGCCGCGTGCGCCGACCTGGTGGTGTTCGATCCAGAATCCATCGCCGAGCAGGGCACGGTGCGGGCGCCCAATCAATACGCGACGGGCGTGCAGCATGTGCTCGTAAACGGTCGTTTCGCCATGCGCGACGGGGCGTTCACCGACGATCGGGCGGGCACGGTCCTGCGCCGCGCCAGGTAAACCCGGACGCTCAATTACGTGCCGCGCGAGACGAGCGACGCCGAGATTTCGTTCGCGGCGGCAACGACCGTCGGCGCCCACCGCCGCCCCCCGTCGGCCAGAACTCGCTCGCCGGGGCCGGCGATCACCAGGGCTGCTTGCACGACTCCACTCGGCGACCGGACCGGCGCTGCAAGTCCGGTCAGCCCCTCTTCGGACTCACCGTCGTCGATCGAATACCCGCGCGCACGGATCTCGGCGAGTCGCTGCAGCAATGGCTCGATTGAAGTAATTGTGCGCGGCGTGAGTCGTGGTAACCGCGTCTGGCCGGCAATACGCTGGACGTCTGCCTCAGGCATGTGCGCCAGCAGCATCGTCCCCGTTGCCGACGAGTGGATCGGCGCCACGCTGCCCACGGTCGCGCGCAGACGTAAGCCGTGATGGCCTTCGACCACCTCGACATAGACGGAGCGGTTCTGCTCGAGCACTGCCAGGCAGACCACCTCACCGGTCTTATCGGCCAGGCGGTCCATTATCGGCCGCGCCTTTTCGCGCAGCCCCATGCGGCTCAGGGCGATGGTCCCGAGTTCGGCCAACAGCAGCCCAAGCCGATAGCGGTCGGTCTGTTGGTCGCGCGCCAGAAAGCCAAGCCGAACGAGGTTCACGACCAGTCGATGCACGGTGCTGCGCGGCAGGTGGCTGCGCCGTGCCAGCTCGCCGATCGAGAGCTCCGGCTCATTTGCGCTGAAGCAGTTGAGCAGCGCGGCGGCGCGCTCGAGTGACTGAACGTTGTAGCTCGTGGGTGCCCTGGCGGCCCCGGCGCCCTCCACCGCCGCCATAGGGCTGAAGCCTACACGCCCGCGTGGCAACATAGCGACCTCATGAGCACCGATGCGGCGCCGCGAACGGCCGATCCGAGCAGCCTCCTTGCCGAGCAGCGCCCTCGCGCCCGGGCTCTCTATGCCGATGCCCAGCGCGTACTGGCGGGTGGGGTCGGGCACGATCTGCGCTACAACGCCATCGCGCCGACGTACGTCGTGCGGGCGGCTGGCGCGTACAAGTGGGACGTCGACGGCAATCAGTACATCGACTATGGCATGGGCAATGCCGCGTTGCTCCTCGGCCACAGTCACCCGGCCGTGGTCTCAGCAATCGCCGAAGTCGTCGAGCGCGGCTGGCATTTCGGCAATGACCATCCAGCCATGCTCGAGTGGGCGCAACTCATTTGCGACCTGATCCCTTCGGCGGAGCGGGTGCGCTTCACCAACTCCGGCACGGAGGGCACGATGCTCGCGCTGCGCCTGGCGCGAGCATTCACCGGGCGAACGCGTGTGCTGCGCTTCGAAGGCCATTTCAGTGGTTGGCATGACGCCGTCGGACGGGGGACATCGCCGCCATTCGACACCTCGGTTTCACTCGGCATCCCGCGCGCGACGCTCGAAACGATCACGGTCATTCCGGCCGATCTGCGCACCGTGGAATCAACGCTGACCAGCCACGAATCGGACATCGCCGCTGTGATGCTCGAGCCATCAGGCGCATCGTGGGGCACGGTGCCACTGGACGCCGACTTCAATCGCGGCCTGCGCGAGCTCACCAGTCGTTTCGGCGTGCCACTGATCTACGACGAGGTCATCACCGGATTCCGCTACGGTCCCGGTGGCTATCAAGGACGCGTTGGTGTCACCCCAGACCTGACAGTGCTCGGCAAGATCGTGACCGGCGGAATGCCCGGTGCCGCCGTGGTCGGCCGTGCTGACATCATGGGCCAGTTCACGCTGACCGGTGACGCACACCACGATCGTTTTGAGCGTGTCTCACACCAGGGCACCTTCAACGCCAATCCGCTTTCAACTGCCGCCGGCCTGGCCACGCTGCGTATCGTCTCCGATGGCGCGCCACAAGCGCACGCCGACCGCATGGCGGACCGATTACGCACGGGCATGGAGCGTGTCCTGGATGATTTGCGCGTCGCCGGCTACGTGTACGGTGATGCGTCGTGCTTCCACGTCTACCTGCAGGCGCCGCCAGGCACCGCTGTGACCAGCCGCGCCGAACTCCACACCATTGACGCCGCGGTGCTCAAGGGCATGCCCGGGCCACTGGTGCAACGCTTCCAGCACAACCTGCTCGTGCGCGGTATGGATCTGCTCTCGTATACGGGCGGCGTCACGTCAGCCGCGCACAGCGCAGACGACATCGACCGCGGCATCGGCATCTTCCGCGAGGCGATGCGTGACCTGGTCGACAACAACCTGGTGGCGCGGCTGGTATCGGCCTAGCGATCGAGAAAGAGACCGCCACTCATATTGAGCACCGCGCCGGTCACGTAACTCGCCTCCGACGACGCGAGGAACACGACCGCAGCGGCAACTTCGGCGGGCGTGCCATAGCGGCCCAGCGGAATCTGCAAGCCACCCAGGGCCGAGCCGGCGTCGCCGCCCATGTCGGTGTCGATCATGCCCGGCGCTAGCGCATTCACGCGGATGCCGTGCCCAGCCAATTCTTTGGCCAACGAACGTGTGATCGACACCAGTCCGGCCTTCGAGGCAGCGTAGTGCGCGCACGGATTGAGGCCACCACTCCACGCGGCGTCCGACGCGACATTGACGATCGCCCCGCCACGCCCGAGCATGGCCCGCGCCGCGGCCTGCGCACAGAAGAAAGCGCCTTTGAGGTTGACGTTCATGACGCGGTCCCAAGCGTCTTCCTCGAGGTCGAGCACCGGCGCGCGCTCGAAGATGCCCGCGTTATTGACGAGCACATCCAGGACGCCAAACTGCGTGAGGGCCGCTTCGACGACGCTGCGCGCCGCTTTGGCCTGACTCAGATCCGCGGCGTGGAACGCCGCTCGCCGACCCAGCGCCGCGATCGCGGCGCAAGCGCTTGCCCCCGCTTCCGTATCGCGTCCGGAAACCAATACGTCTGCGCCCTCGCGGGCCAAGGCGAGCGCGCAGGCCCGACCAATCCCGCGTGTCGCGCCGGTCACGACTGCGACCTTCCCGCTCAGACGCACGCTAGCATGCTCGTGGAATGGCGACGTCGACGGCAAGCTCAAACTCCGAGCGGCTGTTGGAAACCTTCCTGCGCCTGGCCGCGATCAATTCCCCGTCGCTTCACGAGGGCGCCATGGCGGCCGCCGTGCGCGCGGAGCTCGAAGCCCTCGGGTGGCAGGTGACGGATGACCGCACCGGTCCTGAGGTGGGCAATCTGGTCGCGCGTTGGCCCGGCGGCACATCGGACAGTGCGCCGTTGTTCTTCTGCTCGCATCTGGACGTTGTCGAACCATGTCGCTCGGTCCGGCCGCGTGTGCGCGATGGCGTGATCGAGTCCGATGGCACAACAGTGCTCGGCGCGGACGCCAAAGCGGGCGTGGCCGCCCTCCTGGAAGCGGCGCGCATCGCACACGAAACCAGCTGCCTTCAGCCGCTCGAGTTTGTTTTCACGTGGGGCGAGGAGGTCGGCCACCGCGGCGCGAAAGCATTCGATCGTGCGAGCGTGCGCGCCCCCCATGGCTTTGTGCTCGACGCGCTTCTGCCGGTCGGCACAATCGTCCTCGGAGCGCCGGGCTATGATGCGTTCACGGTTCGGATTCATGGCAGGGCAGCCCACGCTGGCGTGGAGCCAGAGCTCGGTGTGTCGGCGATCGCGGTCGCCGCGCGCGCTATCGATCGATTGCCGTGGGGTCGCCTGGACGAAATCACCACGACGAATGTCGGCACGATCGTCGGCGGCAGTGTGCGCAACGCGGTACCGGAGCACGTCGAGGTCGTTGGTGAGGTGCGCAGCCTCGATGCGCGGCGACTGGCCGTCCGCGGTCAGGAAATTCGTGAGAGCTTCGACATCGCCGCCCAGGACTTCGAAGCGCAGGTCGAGTTCGATCTGGAGCACGTCTATCGCGGCTATCGACTGGACGAAGCTGCACCGTCCGTCGAACGCGCGCGCCGCGCGTTTGCTGCTATGGGCGAGGCTGCGCGGACGGCATCTACTGGCGGAGGCTCGGATGCGAACGAGTTCAACGCCGCCGGCCTGGAGTGCTGCGTCCTGGGTATTGGCGCCGAGGCCTGCCACTCGGTTCGCGAGCGCATCGCGGTGCGCGACCTCGGCACGCTAACCGACTGGGTGCTCGCCATCATCGCCCTCAGCTAACGGCTGAACGGCGCCGCACTGAATCGCCCGCCCGGCGTGTAGCCTTGCGGCTTGGATGATGATGTCGAATAACGAGCTGGACCTGATCGTCGAACGAGATGTGGCAGTGCCTATGCGCGATGGCACCCTGCTACGCATGGACGTGTACCGACCCCTGAAGCAAGGTGCGCCGATCGACTCACCGGCGCCCACGATTCTGGTCCGCACAACGTACGACAAACAGCGAGCGCAGGATACTCGCGACGCTGAGCATTTTGTGCGCAACGGGTATGTCATCGTCATCCAGGACGTCCGGGGCCGGTACAAGTCGGAGGGCTGCTTCTACCACGGTATCTACGAATCCGAAGACGGCCGCGACACGATTGATTGGATCGCCGGCCAGCCATGGTCGAACGGCAAGGTTGGCATGACCGGCATCTCCTATCTCGGAGCCGTGCAATGCGCCGCCGCGATCTCGGGAACGCCCCACCTGGTATCCATCTTCCATACCAAGGCCCCGTCTGACTACTACCAGAGCGGCTTCCGTCACGGCGGTGCCTTCTTGATGTACACGCTGCCGATCGCGCTGATGGTCGCCTCGACCAGCAAAGAGGCGCTGGCAGACGTCGTGCTCGAGCGGAGCCTCCTGAACGCATTCGAGAACGCGTCAGAATGGCTGAGTCGGATGCCGCTCAAGCAGGGCCTCAATCCGGTCGCCCAGGTGCCCGACGCGGAGCGGTGGCTGTTCGACATGTTGTCGCGCTGCGACTACGACGATTTCTGGAAGCGCGTGCCACTGTGGCAGCCACTCGAGTTCCTCGACCGCTACGCGGATGTCCCTGGCATGTACGTCGGCGGTTGGTACGACCTCTACCAGGAGGATTCCTTCTACACTGCCCTGGCGGGCCGCCAGAAGAGTCCTATCAACCTGCTCCTGGGGCCGTGGACGCACCTGGGATTCGACGACTTCTTCGGCGACGTCGACTTTGGCCCGACCGCGATTCTGAGTCCCGACGACTATTTCGAACTGCAGTTGCGCTGGTTCGATCGAACGTTGAAGGGGGCTGACGCGGGTAACGCGGCCGAGCCGCCAGTCAAACTATTTGTGATGGGCGGCGGCGACGGCACAAAGACGCCAGCGGGGAAACTGCACCACGGGGGCACATGGCGCAACGAGCAGGAGTGGCCGCTCGCCCGTGCGGACTATGAACCCTTCTATTTCCACCACGGCGGACTGTTGAGCACCGTGCTACCTGCCGCCGGCGAGCCTTGCTCCAGCTACGTGTACGATCCCCGCAACCCCGTCCCTACGATCGGCGGCACGTCCTATTTTCTCGCGGGCAAGAACGCTCAAACGGGGCGGTGGAACGTGTTCGTTCCGTACGGTCCGCACGATCAGCGCGAGCGGCCGGACTATTTCGGCTGCACCACCAGCCTGCCCCTATCGTCGCGGCACGACGTGCTCGTATTCGAGACGCCACCACTCGTCGAGAAGGCCGAAGTTACCGGTCCACTGACAGTGAAGCTCTGGGTGTCGTCGTCGGCCGTTGACACGGATTTCACGGCCAAGCTCGTCGACGTTTACCCAGCCAGCCTCGACTACCCGGACGGCTACGCGATGAACCTGGCCGACGGCATCATTCGGGCGCGCTACCGTAATGGCTTCGAGCACGCCGAGCTACTGGAGCCCGACCAGGTGTACGCGATCACCTTCAGTCTCTTTCCGACGAGCAACCTCTTCAAGGCCGGCCATCGCATCCGGGTGGATCTCTCGAGTAGTAACTACCCGACTTACGACTTGAATCCGAACGTCGCCACCAATTGCATCTATCACGATGCGGATCATCCGTCGCACATTGTGTTGCCAATCATCAATCCTTGACAACGATGCGACAGGTGTCTGGCGTTCGATTGTCGGCAGAGCAGCGCCCGTGGTCCTTGCCGAGACAGTGTTGACCGCGAGATCGCTCGGGTCAGCTCGTGCATGGGCATGCGTGTCGTGGGTCCCCGCCGCGGCGAGCCCGCGGCTGTTCTGGTCG
>DASXRR010000006.1:0-11835 GCA_036506475.1 Chloroflexota bacterium | reverse complement strand
AGCCAGTCCCATCTGTGTGGTAGCCGGAGGAACATCATGTCTCGCTTGCTGACTCGACGCCACTTCGTCCTGTCAGGGCTGACCGCCGCGACGATCCCTCTCCTGGCGGCCTGCAGCGCTCCCGCGCCGGCGGCCCCCACGGCGGCACCCTTGATAAAACCGACGGAGGCGCCAGCCAAGCCCACCGAGGCACCGAAGCCGGCCGCGGCTGCGACCGCGCCTCCCGCTGCCGCGCCAACTACCGCCCCAGCGGTCGTCGCTACACCAGCGGCTGGCAGGGTGCTGAACGTTGCCATGGACGCTGATCCTGTGTCGTTCGATTGCCACGTTCAGACCAATTTCTCGTCCGCTCAGGGCTCGGAACACTTCTACGAGTCGCTGACCGCGTTTGATGACAAGCTGAGCGTCGTACCAGGTCTGGCGGCTTCCTGGGAGCAGGCCAGTGACGGCTTGAGCTGGACCTTCCGGCTGGACCCCAACGCCAAGTTCCACGATGGATCCGACTTCACCGCCGAGGACGTCAAATGGACGACTGACCGATTGCTCTCGCCCGAGATCAAGTCGTCGTGGGCGCAGAACTGGTACTCGTCGGTCAAGGGGGCCGTGGTCGTCGACAAGAAGACCGTCCGCATCGAGCTCAAGAATCCCTGGCCGATCGGCCCCGGCGTCTACGCTTCACTGCGTGGCGCCACCATGTATCCCAAGGATGCCGACAAGAAGTTCAACATCAAGACGGAGGCGATCGGCACCGGCGCGTACAAGCTGAAAGAATTCGTGCCGGCCGACCGCGTCGTGTACGAAAAGAATCCGAACTACCGCACTAAGGAGTTCCCGAAAAACGAGGGCATCTTCGGCAAGATCATGCTCGACGAGGATGCGCGCATCGCGGCGGTTCGTTCGGGGACCGTCGACTTCGCGCAGCTGTCGCCCGAAGGTGCACAGAAGCTCGCCGGGATCAAGGGCTACCAGATCATGGCTGGCCCGCGCGCCTGGAACACTAACATGAGCTTCAACTTCGACAAGTTCCCCTTCTTCAAGGACTCGCGCGTGCGCAAGGCGTTCTCACTCGCGATCGATCGCGAGGAGATCATCAAGAAGTCAGTTTTCGGCGCCGGCGTGCTGACCGGCTTTGTCCCGAGTAGCTTCTCTGACTGGGCCGTCCCGGACACCGAGTTGAAACAGATCCTGAAGCGGGATGTGGATCAGGCCAAAGACTTGCTCGCCAAGGCGGGCTACCCCAACGGCAAGGGCATCCCGACGCTCAAATTGCACACCTCGTCCGCGCCGTATCCCGACTTCCTGTCCAACTCGATCGTCGTCCAGCAGAACTTGAAAGACATCGGCATCGAGACCGAGATCGTGCAGATGGAGTGGGGGGCGTACGTCGCGCTGGCCACTCGATATGAGCATGACCTTGGCTTCTCGGCTGCTACTTTCTTCCCCGATCCCGACCTCTACCTGTGGCCGCCAAGCCACTCGACTACGCTCAACGCGAGCAAGGGCTACCGTCACTACGATCAGGAAACACTCGACAAGCTGCTGGTCACGCTCCGCAGTGACGCGACTCAGACCCGCGAACAGCGACGTGACCTCGCCCGCAAGATCGACAAGATGTTGATGGACGATCCGCCCAACATCAACTTCTACAACGGCGCATTCGTGGAGGCCGTCAGCGATCGAGTAAAGGGCTACGTGCAGTCGTTTACTGGCCGGCGTCCGAATCTGCGAAACGTAACCCTGGCCTAGAGGGGCGTCCAAAAGTGTCCAGCCGCATGCCTGACCGCCCCTCTAGGCCAGTCAATCAAACGGAGTTCGGCCGTGGTAGGTCTCGGATGCTAACCATCCGGCCGAACTCCTGATCCGAGCGCGACACCCTGGGCACCTACCTGGCCAAACGCCTGCTCTTGACTTTCCCGGTGTTGGTCGGGGTATCGCTGCTTGTGTTCATGATGATCCGCATCGTCCCCGGCGACATCGTCGACCTGATGATCGGGTCGGAGTTGTACGTCAGTGCGGACTACCGCGCCGAGCTACGGGCGAAGTATGGGCTCGATAAGCCGATCTACATCCAGTACGTCAATTGGGTCGCCCAGATCGTGCAGGGCAATTTTGGGATATCACTGCGCAACAACGAACCGGTGCTGGGCACGATCTTGAGAAGACTGCCACTCACCGCCGAGCTGGCGCTGCTCTCAGTGCTGCTCTCGGCAATCGTCGCGGTTCCACTCGGAGTGATATCGGCGGTGAAGCAGAACTCGGCTACAGACTTTGTCGTCCGTCTGACCGCCATGGTCGGCCTGTCGATGCCGAACTTCTGGTTGGCGGCGATGCTACTGCTGGTTACCGGCGTCGTGTTCCATTGGCAGCCGAGCCTGCTGCTGGCGCCGCCCTGGGTAGACCCATGGACCAACCTGCAGCAGATGGCGATGCCGGTCGTCGCTCTGTCGCTGGCGCTGATGGCGATTGTGATGCGGATGACGCGGTCGTCGATACTCGAGGTGCTGCGTCAGGAATACATTCAAACTGCGCGCGCGAAGGGCCTGGTGCCGAGCGCGATCATGGTTCGCCATGCGCTGAAGAATGCGTTCATACCGATAGTGACGGTCCTGGGCGTCCAGCTCGGGGCACTGCTGGGCGGCACAGTCGTGATCGAGGTGATCTTCGGGCTGCCGGGTCTTGGTCGACTGGTGATCGACGCGATCAGTGCGCGCGACTACCCGATGCTTCAAGGCACCGTGCTGTTCATCGCGACGATGTTCGCGCTGGTCAACCTGCTGGTCGATATGACCTACGCCTACCTCGACCCGCGGATTCGGTACGCGTGACCTCGGCAACGCACGCCATCCCGCGGGTGCGGGTGGCGCCGCGGCCGGTGCGGCACAGTCGAATGTGGCGGCCAATCCGACGCTACCCGATCGGGTTTATCGGGGCCGCGATCGTGGTCCTCGTCGTGGCGCTGGCAATTTCGGCCGACCTCATCACACCGTACGACCCGGTCTGGCAGATCGACGACCGGCTGATGCCGCCGAATGCTGACTACATTCTGGGACTTGACGAGTTTGGCCGTGATGTCTTTAGCCGCATCATCTATGGTGCGCGCGTTTCGCTGTATGCCGGCATCGTCTCCGTCATCGCTATTGCGCTACCGGTCGGCTCAACGCTCGGCGTGTTGGCCGGCTACTTCCGCGGATGGATTGACACGCTGCTCTCGCGCGTGGTGGACATCATGTTCGCGTTCCCGTCGCTGCTGCTGGCGATCACGATCGTTGGCGTGCTTGGCCCAAGCCTGACCAATACCATGATCGCTATTGGGATCGTCTACGCACCAACCTTCGCGCGGATTGCGCGTGGCTCCACGTTGGGCGTTTCGAACCTTGACTACATTGTGGCTTCGCGCACCATCGGCGCTGGTAGCCACCGCATCATCATTCACCACGTGCTGCCAAACATCGCGGCGCCGCTTATTGTCCAGACGACGCTGGCATTATCGACCGCGATTCTGATTGAGGCGACGCTGAGCTTCCTGGGCCTCGGTACACAGCCACCGATGCCATCCTGGGGCACCATGCTCGGCACTGGGCGGCGGTATATGGAGCTCGCTCCATGGGTGGCGATTTACCCGGGCGTGGCCATCATGATCGCGGTACTCGGGTTCAATCTGGCCGGCGACGGACTTCGTGACGCGCTTGATCCACGACTACGCGAGGCGTGACTCGAGCCATCTGTTTTAGCCTGCTGGCCCTCATCGTCGCATCCACCGCGGCCTGTCGGCGCGAGAATCCGGCCGTCGTGCGCGCCGCCGCTACGGCGACGGCGGTCGTCCAGGCAACGGTTGTGGCGGACCGCCCGACTAGTGCCGTGCGGCGAGCCAAGGTCGCGGCAGGCAACCTGGGCGTGGCCGCGACTGGCATCAGCGCCGGCATCCAGCTCTGGAGCCGGCCGGGCGGCGTCATGGCCGGTGGCGCCACGATGACCGGCACCGTCAGCGACGGCACCGAGGTTGACGTCATCGGCGAGGCCGAGTTCCTTGGCCAGAAATACTTCCAGATCCGCGACTCCGCGAAAGAAGGCTGGGTCGACGGCCGCTTCTTGCAACTGCAGTAATACACTGTCGAGCCGGAGTCCGGACGCAGGCGCGCGTTTGTGGTCTATGTTCTCACCACGTGCTCGCCCTTGACGTGCTCGAACCGGGCATGGTGCTGACGGAGGTAGTCCATACCGTAATCGTTGCCGTTCGGTGTGCGAACCACGGTATGAATGTGGGCACGAGTTGGCTCGTTGGTGTCGAACGCAATGCCAGGTTGATGGTCGAACTCGATCAGGATCACCGGGCTGTGCATGCGGTAGTAGAAGACGTCGTCCGGGCCGGTGCCGCCCATCCACATGAAATGTGTGTCGTCGAGGTGCTGACGGACCGTCTCCAGCCACAGTTGTGCATGATCCTGGCGCAGGTTGGCGGTGTACAACCCCGCCAGTCGGAGCAGTTGCGCGCGCTGTCCCGCGCTTAGTTCGGCTGACCGAATGCCTTCGTATGGCAGCTGCACGTTGTCGCGAAAGGCGGCAGTCTGGACTCGCCCGTCGGAGCCAATGCCGCGCTCGGGCGGCAGCACTGACGACAGGATGGAGTCATACAGAATGGCTTTGCGGCGCTGATCAGCGCTCAGCGATTGAATGAATGCCAGGCCCTCGTTCTGTTCGGTCTGCAGCACACTCGTGCCGCGGTAGATGCCCGTCTCGGCCACCACCGGCTCGGAACCCATGAACAACGGTGTGATCACGACCTGGTCGCCGAGGACGAAGCAGTTGACGATCAGGTGATGGCCGTCGATCTGCCACCCCCACGGCGCATGCTCCGAGGGCTCCCCAAACAGGCTGATGAAATACACCCACTCGCCGTACTCGGTCCAGCTGCCAGTGATTTCGCCAACGGTGTGGTTCAGACGCATGACATCGCGCGCGGTGCGGAAACCACTAGCGCTGAGCGTGTGCTCGACCAGCTTCAGGGCAGCCGCGCGCTGCTCGGCGGCGAGATGCTCCAGCAACAAGCCATGGCGCATGAGGAATGGGTGGATGTTCCACCAGCGCCGCCAGGCGTCCGAAGTGAGGTCGAACTGCATCTGTCGCCGCTGGGGTGCATCAAGCACCGCCAGAAGCTCGACGGCCGCGCGGCGGATTGGCTCGGTCGAGATGCCCGTACTCTGGATCGGAAAGAGGCCGGCGACCACGTTGCCATCAGTGGTGATGCCCCTGAACGGTGCGCGGACCAGCCGCTCGCCGTTGTCGCGCATACGGCCAAAACGCTCACCAACATCGGGCGCAGGCGTGCGTGCCGAAACGGGCTGCCTGCGGCGTAACCCGAGGCCGTAATAGTGAGGAAGCACGGTCATCTCGACAGCCTACCTCGAAGCGTGGTCGTGCCTCAGCCGGAGCATCCGAAAATGCGAAGCTCAGACAGCCGGCGAGGTGACGAGGACCAGCACGACGCCCGCCGCCGTGGCCAACAGCAGGCTGACGACCATCGGCAGTCGGCTGAACAGCAACAATGCGAGACAAAGCCCGAAGACTGCCCATGCCCGGGGACCGTCCAGCGCGTCCTTAGCGAGGTTCCAGGTAGTTGCTACCAGCAGGCCCACTGCAGTGCACGCCAAGCCGCGCGTCAAGCCGTACACCGCCGGATTGCCGCGCACCAACTCGTAGCTACGCAGCAGCCCGATCATCACGTAACTTGGCGCGGCAATGGCGACCATGCTCAAGGCAGCACCGACCAGGCCAAACAGCATGTACGCGATCGACGCGACGTACAGGTTGGCCTGGCCCGGTGTCACACGCGAAATCGCAAACGCAAACAGCAATTGCTCGTTGCTCAGGACGTGCTTGTGCTGCACGAACGAGTTCTGCAAGATCGCCGTCATGACCGTGCCGTTGCCAAACGTCAGCACGTTGGCAACCGCGATCTCGGCCAGCATTTCCCACAGGCTCACCGCTGTTCTCGGGGGCGCAGCACGAACGCTCCAATGAGACCGCCGCTGACCAGCAACAGCGACGGATTTGCACCCAATGCGACGACGCCAATGCCGGCCAGGATGGCCAAGCACAGCTCGAGCGACGGCGTCAGGAACTCACTGGCGAGTCGATAGGACGACACGGCGACGACGCCGAGTGCAGCAGGCAGGAGTGTCACGTTGGCGACGCGCATCGCGGTGCTGCCCACCAGCAGCGTGTAGGCCACCGTTAGCAGCACGGTCAGGATGAAGGCGGGCAGGATCATGGCCAGCAGCACTACGACAGTGCCGGCCAGGCGCTGGTAGCGATACCCAATGGCCACTGCAAGAGCCGTCATGGATGCGCTCGGTACCAGGCGCGCCAGACCGTACAGCGTCATGAACTCGCCGCGCTCCATCACTTGACGGCGTCGAACCAGATCCTCCTGGAGTACGGCGGCCATGCCTGTGCCCGCGCCGTACGATAGCCCGACTCTCAGAAACAGCTGGAAGAGCGCGCGCAGACTCACGGCCCGTTCGGAAGTTGGCACCCCACTAGCCTAGCGGCCTGACGTCTGGGTTCAACGCCGTCGCAACCGCGCAATGACGTCGACGAAAGGCACTGCGCGTACTACTTGCGCGGCACTGCGATGCGACTCCCTGACTCGTCCCCCTCGAACGGAAGACACTCGTGACACACGCCCTGGCGAGATGGGGAGTCCTCAGGACGGGCGCTGCGGGTCCGGCGATAGTTACGACCCTCACCTGTCGCTGGGAAATCCTGATCATGATCACGCTGCAGGCGGTTGCTCTCTTTGTGTTTGGCTACGCCGCCGGTGGCGGATCTGGCACCGTTCTGCCCGGGCTCGTCGCGATCGCTCTTTTTGGCGCGGCTTCACAGGGCCTATGCAGCGTCCTGAACGACATTACGGACATCGAGGTGGACAGGATCAACCACCCTGAGCGGCCACTCGCTTCGGGCAAGGTTGCCGTCAACGCCGCCTGGCTCGTCGTGGGGACCTGTTTCGCTGGCGTAGTTGTCTGCGGACTCGCTGTGGCTGCTTTGCCCGTTAGCTTCGTGGCCCTCGCCGGGCATCTGCTCCTGTCAATCGCGTATTCCTTCCCCGGAGTCAGACTGGGCCGACACTGGCTCTTTGGACCACTCGCCCTGGCCGGAGCGACCTGCTGCGGAATCGTGTTTGTCCTGAGCTGTACGGCCCTCTTTCAATCGGGTGGTGCCGGCCAGCAAGCTAGCGTTCTGATCGCCGCGGTCTGTCTGATGTGCCATCTGTTGGTGATCCCGTTGAAGGATCTCAAAGATGTCCGCGGCGACGCATCCGCCGGCGGTAGCTCACTGGCCATGCGCCTGCCGCGATGGGCAATCTCCTCGCTCGCGGTCGCCGGCTACGTCGCGCCCTGGGTGCTGCTCTATTTTGGCGCGCAGATGTTCGGCTTGCCGACGGAATTTCCGCGTGTCGCCTTAGCGTTTCAGGCGCTGGCGATACTGTTCTGGGCGATCGGCCTGGTCGTGTCGGGTGCGATCACGCTGCGGCCACGTCTGCTGATGACCAGCCAGCGGTTCGTGTGGTTTGCGGAGCTCGGGGTGCTATTCCTTTTCCTGGTGACGCTCCCAGTGGGATTGCTTGCCTTTATGGGTAGCTGAAGGCAGAGTCGCCCAGCGTGTCCGCCAGCGACTCGAGCAGCCGCCCGTGTTTCGCCTGGTCGTCGATCGAGCGTCCGGCGTGCAAGGCACTCTCCGATCGTCGTAAGCGGTCAGGTCGTCGGTAGCATCGGCACCAGCGGCGGCTCGGTAGCACAGGATATCGAAGTTGCTGAGGCAGGCATGGCCGCCATCAAGCAAGAACACCGAGGTCGGTACTATCGCACTCGACGCGATGAGTGTGTATACCGACCTCGGGCTCGAGCCGATCATCAACGCGGCGGGCATGTCAACTCGCGTGGGCGGGCCGCTCATGCATCCGGCCGCTGCCGCGGCGATGGCCGACGCGGCTCAGAGCTGTGTGCCGCTCGACCAGCTGGAGGGCGCCGCAAGCTCCATCATCACCAGGTTGACCGGCGCCGAAGCCGGCTACGTGACGGCCGGCGCTGCCGCCGGACTGACCCTGTCCGCGGCCGCCTGCATGGCTGGTCTGGATATCGCGCGCATGGACCGCTTGCCAGACACGACCGGCATGCCCAACGAGATCGTCGTGTGCCGCGAGCAGCGTAACGGCTACGACCATGCCCTGCGGGCCGCGGGCGCGCAGCTGGTCGAGGTAGGCATGAACGAGCAGGTCGCGGGTGCGGGCGTCAGGCGTACGGAACCGTGGGAGATCGAAGCTGCCTTGTCCGAGCAGACGGTAGCCGTGGCGTATTTCGCGACGCCCGAGAGCCAGCCGCCACTCGACGAAGTGGCGGCGATTTGCCAGCGGCGTGGCGTGAAGCTGATCGTCGACGCGGCCGGTCAGCTACCGCCCGCGCGGAACCTCACGCGATTCGTCGAGGCGGGCGCCGACCTGGTCACGTTCAGCGGCGGCAAAGCCTTGCGCGGTCCACAGAGCAGCGGCATTCTCGCCGGTCGGCGCGACCTGATCATGTCGGTCGCGCTGCAGCACCTGGATCTGGATGAGCACTGGTCGACGTGGGATCCGCCCGCCAACCTGATCGACCGTGAACGGCTGACCGGTTTTCCGCGCCATGGAATCGGCCGCGGGTTCAAGGTCGCGCGCGAAGAGATCGTGGCTGTGCTCGTGGCCCTGAAGAGCTTTGCGGCCGGCGACTACCGCAACGACATTCGCCGCTACCACGCGTATCTGCGTTCGATTGGCGATGGATTGGCAGACGTACCCGGCGTTGTGGTGCACATGTTCGGCACGCCGGACGAGGATCGCTTCCCGTCATTGGAGCTGCGACTAGACGACGCCGCACGCGCGTTCGAAGCATGCCGTCGATTACGACGCGGCAAGCCGGCGGTCTATGTCAACGAGGCAGGTCTGCACCGCGGCGCACTCGTGCTGCTGGCACCAGGCCTGGACGAGAGTGCGCTGGAACCACTGCTTGCTCGGTTACGCGCAGTCCTCGCCGGCTGATCCAGGTGGGCTCTCGACTTGGTATCGACATCGGCGGAACGTTCACCGATCTCGTCCTGATCGGCGCAGACGGATCGCTCGCGACGCACAAGGTGCTATCGACTCCGGATGACTACGGCCGCGCAATTGTGGACGCGGTGCGCGAGATGGTGGCGCACCCGGAGCGTGTCGAAGAGGTCGTGCACGGCACGACGGTATGCTCCAACGCTATTCTCGAAGGCAAGGGCGCACGCACTGGACTGATCACGACGCGCGGGTTCCGCGATGCGCTCGAAATCGGCCGAATGCGCTATCCGCGTCTGTACGACCTGACCTGGATGAAGCCGCCACCACTGGTCGAACGCCGACGTCGGCGCGAAGTCGCCGAACGGCTGGACAGCGACGGTTGCGTTGTCGAGCCACTTGACGAGGCGTCGGTCAAAGCAGCCCTGCACGCCCTCGCCGAGGACGGGATCGAGTCGCTCGCGGTCTGTCTGCTCCATAGCTACATGAATCCACAACACGAGCAGCGCGTGGGCGAGATCGTGGCCAACGCGGCGCCGGAGCTACCGATTTCACTGTCGTGCGAGGTGCTGCCCGAGATCGGCGAGTACGAACGCATGAGCACCACGGTCATCAATGCGTATCTGCAACCGGTGGTTCGTAGCTACCTGGCCGGTCTGGGCGCAAGTCTCGAGTCGACGGGTCTGCGGGCGCCGATTCGGGTCATGCAATCGAATGGCGGCGTCATGGCGGCGCGGGCGGCTACCGAGCGGCCAATTCACATCGTGGAGTCCGGACCCGCGGCGGGCGTCATCGCCACGCTCGGCCTGGCCCAGGCGTGCAACCTGCCGGACGTTATCGCACTGGACATGGGCGGCACCACCGCCAAGGCATCGATTATCGAAGCGGGCCAATTGCAGCGTGCGGCCGAGTTCGAGGTCGCGGCTGGTCTGAACATCGGCAACCGACTCAACACGGGCGCTGGTTACAAGCTCCGTGTGCCGGCGATCGATATCGCGGAGGTCGGCGCTGGCGGCGGCAGTCTGGTCACGATCGATGCGGGTGGCGCGGTCCACGTTGGACCGGAGAGCGCTGGCGCTGCCCCTGGCCCAGTGTGCTATGCGCGTGGCGGTACGGGGCCCACGCTCACGGACGCCAATCTGCTGCTCGGGTATCTCAATCAGTCGGCGTTACTGGGTGGCCAACTGCCAATCGATCGAGCGCTTGCGGAGCGTGTATTCGAGGAGCGAGTCGCCCAGCCGCTGGGCATGTCAGTGCTCGAGGCAGCCTATGGCGTTCACCAGATCGCGGTGGCCAACATGGTCCGCGCGGTGAAGGCGATTTCGTCGGAACGCGGGCGAGATCCGCGAGGGTTCGCGTTCGTGGCGTACGGCGGCAACGGTCCACTGCACGCGGTATCCGCGGCCGCGGAGCTAGGCGTGCACACCATTGTCGTGCCGCCCTCGCCAGGCGTCTTCAGCGCGATCGGGTTGCTCACCGCCGAACCGACGCAGCACGCCGCGAAGTCGTTCCTGCGTCTCACTGGTGAGCTTGACGGCGCAACGCTGGAGCAGGCGTTTTGTGAGCTCGAGCAGATCGTCACGGACGGGCTGGCCAGCGAAGGACATGTCGAGCTGCGCCGGACCATCGACGTGCGCTATGCCGGCCAGTCATTCGAGCTCTCCTTGCCCGTGCCTGCGCCCCTGGAGGCAAGCGTCCTGGCGCAGCTGGACGAGCGGTTCGCGACGGAGCACGAGCGCACGTATGGTCACCGTGCAGTGGGCGATCCTGTGGAAGTCGTCCACATTCGAGTGCAGGGGTCGGTCGCGGCAGGCAAGCGCGCGCCAGTCTCAGCACTTCGCGATAGTCCCATTGCGCAGGCGCGTGCGGTGTATTTCGGCGCCAGTCATGGGCTCGTCGATTCGCCTGTCGTCGTGCGCTCACAGCTGACCGAGAACCTTCGTGGCGGCCCATTGATTGTCGAGGAGTACGACGCGACTAGCGTCATCCCGCCTGGCTGGAGCATTCGCCGCGACGCGCACAACAATCTGATCATCAAAATGGACGCCGCGGCGTGAACACCCCCGATCCGATCACCAGCGAGCTGATCCGCAACAGTTTGCAGGCCATCGTCGACGAGATGGCGCTGACGTTAGTGCGCACCGCGTACTCCGCGAATCTGAAGAGCGCAATGGATCTCTCATCGGCGATGTGCGACGCGCGCGGGCGGCTCATTGCGCAAGGTCTCACACTGCCGCTGCACCTGGGATCGATTCCAGATGCGATCGATGCCCTCCTCCTGCACTTCGGTGGCCAGTTTCGTCCAGGTGACGCGTTCGTCCTGAACGATCCTTACGATGGCGGGACGCACCTGCCAGATTTCTTCGTGTTCCAGCCACTCTTCGACGCGGACCAGCTCGTTGCGTTCGCGGTGACCGTGGCGCATCATACCGACGTCGGCGGCCGCGTCGCCGGGTCGAACGCCTCCGATTCGACCGAGATCTACGCCGAAGGCCTGCGCATCGCGCCGCTCAAGTTCTACGAGGCAGGCGTGCTCAACAAGACGCTCGCCACCTTCATCGAGCGCAATGTGCGCCTGCCGGTCAAGGTGTTCGGCGACCTGCGCGCCCAGCTCGCCGCGTGTCACATCGCCGAGAAGCAGTTCGCCGAGCTGGTGGCGAAGTACGGTGCCGAGCAAACCAGAGTCTATATGCGCGAGACCATCGATTACGCCGAGCGCCTGACGCGCGCGGCGCTCGAGAAGCTGCCCGACGGCGAGTGGA
>DASXRR010000005.1:0-7067 GCA_036506475.1 Chloroflexota bacterium | reverse complement strand
CGCGACCGCCCAGCTCGCTGAATTGGTTGGAATCAGCGCCGACATGTCGGTTCTCGATGTCGGCTCCGGCGTCGGCGGACCGGCGCGCTATCTGGCCGCAACATATGGATGCCGTGTTACGGGCGTGGACCTCAGCGAGCCGTTCGTGGATGCCGCACGCTATCTGACCGAACGCACCGGACAGAGCGGGCACGTCTCGTTCCAGACCGCCAGCGGGCTCGAGCTTCCATTTGACGAAGGCCGTTTCGACGCCGTGTTGCTGCAGCATGTGGCGATGAACATCGCCGACCGCTCGCGGCTGTACCGCGAGGTGCGGCGCGTGCTGAAGCCAGGCGGACGGTTTGCGACCTTCGATGTCGTGTTGCTGAGCGGCGAACCGCTCTATCCCGTGCCATGGGCGCGAACGCCGGCGACAAGCTTTCTGCTCAGCGCCGATGCGACGCGCGAGGCGATTGAAGCCACCGGTTTCCGGACGCTGGTATGGCAAGACGACACCGAAGCCGCCAAGGCCTGGAGCGTCCAACTGCGTGCGTCGTGGCCACCACCTACGCCCAATCTCGGTTTGGTGATGGGGCCCGACATCGCCGAGTTTACCGCCAACTTGGGAAGAAATTACATGGAAGGCCGGCTGGGCGTTCTGACCGCGGTATTCGAGCCGGCGTAAGCCAATACTTGACAGGAGACGCAAATGTCGGTGCCAACCGTCTTCGATATACATCTTATTCTCGGTTATGTTGCGTGGCTGCTTTGCTTCGGCGCGTACCTCTGGCCCCGGCTCGCGGCGATGGACCGCGTCGGTGCGCAACGCGCCATCGCCACGTTGCACAGTTTTCGCTTCTTCGGTCTCGTCTTCGTTGTTCCAGGCGTCGTCGGCCCCAACCTGCCGGTCGACTTCAGCCTTTTCGCGGCTTACGGCGATTTCGCAACCGGTCTATTGGCCATGCTGGCGCTCCTCACGGTAAGAGTGCGTCCGCTTTTCTGGCTGTTTGTCGTCGCCTTCAACGTTGTGGGAGCTGTCGACATCATCGTCGACTATTACCACGGCATCCAGTTCAATCTTGCAACGCTAGCCGGAGAGTTGGGCGCCGCCTACGTGATCCCGATCATCTACGTGCCGCTGCTGATGATCACGCATGTCGTCGCGTTCTATTTGCTGGCGCGTCCGCGGCCCAAGCCGGTTGCGGTGCGCGCCAACGCCGCGGCGACATCGTGAATTGTGCTTGCCGGGACGGAGTCTCGAATGACGGCTGAATCGAATCGACCCGCCCTCGACCTCGGCGGAGCGGTATCTGCCGATGCGCGCATGGCGATCACTCAACTCGTGCAGGACTGCAGGCGGGCTGGGACCAACACGACGCCGACCTATCGAATCGCCACTTCGCCGCCGACGTCCTGTGGGGCAGCCCGTTCGGTGCGAGCGTCAACGGCTACCAGGAGCTTCACGCAATCCACGTCCGTTTGAACGAGCATGGAGTGGGCGGCCCAGGGTCACGTTTTGAGATCGTGAACGTGCTAGCTCCCACGCCTGACGTTGCCGTCGCACAGGTGCGGTGTGTCGCCCTCAATGAGCATGGTGAGGCCATCGAACCGAGCGACGACGCCACAACTGCGTTTTCCGAGATGGCAGTGTACGTGCTCGTGCACCGCGGCGGGACGTGGTGGCTGGCCGCGGGTCAGAACACGCCCGTGCGTCTGCAGCCGCATGGGTGAGGTTCGAGTGCCGATTCAATCACAGGTCGAGCCGTTGCCCAGCGGATCGGACGTGAGTGTCCACCGATGTTTGCCACCGAGACTGCCGTCTTGGGCTACTGCGGCAGGCGTAACGGTGAGGAGCAACGCAAGAGTAACGATCCCGACGCGCGCGATCACGAACATGTGTCCTCCCAAATCAGAATGGCCAGCGGATCGCGCGCAGTACGCCGCCCAGTGTCAGCCAGTAGTACACAATGTACCCGCCCGCCAGGAGCAGCAACACAACCGTGAGCGGCTCGACGTAGCGCACAGCGCCTCGGGCGCTGGTCAAGACGGCAGATGCGGTAAGCGCAACGGCCACGGTCACGACTGAGATTGCCGAGCCCATCCCCAGCCCGTATAGCAACACCTGGAGTGCCGTGCCGACCAGGTCACTCGCAGCGAGCGCGGTGCCGGCTACCGTCAAGAAGATGGGCAACGTACAGCTCAGCGATGCCAACCCATATGCCAAGCCATATGCGAAGTACCCGCGGACATCGGCGCGGTGTGCCTTCGGCGCGAAGTGTTCGGACAGACGGGCACCGAACGTGGCATAGACTGCCCCACCGGCGAGCTGCCAGCCGGCAAGCGCGACGAGGGCCACGCCCATAGCCAGTCCCGCCCACGGCAAAACTGTGACCAGCGCCGCCTGGGCGATGCCAACCGCCAGCCCGGCAAAACCGAAGAGCACGATGCACCCGGAGCTAAGGGCAATGGAAACGACCAGCGCACGCGCCAACCGATGCGCTGGCGCCAGCCCACCACTGTCGGTTCCGACTGCGTGCGAAAGGTACGCGGGCAACATCACGAAACCGCACGGGTTCGCGGTTGCAACCGCGCCTGCTCCGAACGCATAGCCGAGCGGCAGCCAGCCGGCAGCCGTATCGAGCGCAGTAGCGGCGCCTGCTGCGGCGGTTTCGACCTGTGTGTTGATGGCGCCGAAGTCCTGGCGCGTCAACAACGCCGCGCCCACCGCGACGGCAAGCGTACACAGCGCGACCGTTGCTCCAAGAACCGGTCGTCCAGCGTGCTGGAGCTCGCCTGCAGCGGCCATGCCTCCTCGGCGCTAGCTCGAACCGCCGGCGAGGCGACCGACGAGATTTCGCAGCTGCGACTCGAGGACAAGCCCCGGAATCTGATCGACGATTCGTCCTTGTTTGTCGAAGAACACAGTCGTCGGCATGCTGCGGATGTTGTACGCGCGTACGGCGGTGGCATCCGTTGCGTATGCCGCCGGGTAGCGGATGCCGAGGTCCGCAAGAAGTCGTTGCGCGTCTGTATGACTTCCGAGTCCAGTGAATGCGCCAACGTCCACGCCAACGAACTGAACCTTGCCCTCGAACTCATCGGCGACTCGCTGGAAAGCAGGCATCTCGGCGCGGCAGGGCGGGCACTGCCCGGCCCAGAAGTTCAGGATCACAGGCTTACCCTGCTCGAACACACGTGGGAACGTAGTCTCGCCCGCGCCGATCACGCCCTCGCCCTGGTACGCGACAAGGCCGAAGCTTTTCACTTCGGCGGTGGCCGCCGAACGTGTGCAGGCGACCAGCAGCAGCGGGGCCACCGCTAGTAGCCTCAGGATCCAGCCCATGTCGGCGGAATATTGCCGCCGCGACTGGACTCGTGTCAGTAACCTGGCTTACCGAGGAAGCGGAGGCAGCGCGCAGCAGCGCCCGCAGGACACGATCGATTGCGAGAGTTCACCGACCCATCGATCCAGCGTGTGCCGCACGCGCGCGTTTGGCTGCGATTCGTCAGTGCAGACGCGGCCCAGCGCCGCGCCGCAGCGGTGGCAGTGGGCAGTGCGACACGTTCCCATCGCATCGAATTGGGTGTGCGCTTCGCGCGTACCAGGCTGCGTCATCTGAGTAAAGCCAGCATGACGATCGCCAACGCCACGAGTCTGTAATCCGCAACACGGTTATCGAGCGGCGAAGCGCGAGCGCACCGTTGATGAACTGCCGCGCGCTCGCAGTCGACTCTGCGCCTCAGTAACGTCCTCGTGCGGCGGAAGCCGGCGTACGGCGCCCAGAATGCGCTGTTGCTGCTCCTGCGACAATTCGAGCCCATGTCGTTGCGCCGTCATCCGCAGCGCCGCGCGGCCAATCTGGCCGAAATCGCGATACGCGTCGGTCACCGTCGAAACAAAAGCCGACTGCAGCACTTGAGAAAACCATTGTTGCCGCACTGCACTGTCGCCGAAGACGTCGTCGAAAACGGAGTCGAGGGCATCCAAATCGAGCAACGTTTCTATGACGTCAAAGACCAAAACTCGCATAGGACCGCACGATGCAGCCGGTGACGCTGCGCTGGAATATGTGCGGTTGAGCGGAACCACTCGGTAGGCTGCCGAACACGCTTCCGCAGAGCTTTTCCGATCGAGCTCTCGCGCGACACCCGGCTCAGCCGCGCGCGCATTCACCGGCTACCCCATGGGCTAGACGTAGCGCCGGCACTCGTAGCACCACGTGAACGAGCCAGGCCCAACCGGAAACGACTTGATCACCGGATGGCTGCTCTCCCGCGCGTGCGCGGTGTTGTGCCCTCGCTGTGACTCGCAGCAGCCAACATGGCCGCACTCCGTGCATATACGCAGGTTGAACGTGCTGCTGCACTCTTCACACTGCTGCGTGCGCGGCTCGGCTACGTGGTCAGAGACGTGAGTGCACTGAGTGTGGGTTCGCGAGAAGAGTTTCATCTTGATCGTTCGTAGACCTCCGATGCAGCAGTATCGATCCGATCATGCGTTCGTGACCGTAAGCGACCTCACAATTGCCGTTGCCCAATGACTGCGGCGAAGATCGCACCGTTTCTGAGGCCCGCCCCGGACGTCTGTAAGCATGCTTACGGACCGACCCGTGCTTGATAGCCGATGATGCTTGCACGTATGGACAGTCTCACGGCTACCAGCCGCTGGCTGGCATTGGTGCGCCTGGCTACCGGTGCCGTTTTCGTATACATGGGCACTGGTCATCTTCTGGGCGGCGTCGCCACTGCAGAGGGTTTTCAGAAAATGATCGCTGGCTTCGCCCGCGCCGATCCGCTGCAGCCCTACACCAGCGTGATGGTGCCGATAGTGCTGAGTGCCCCAGCTGTCTTCGGTGCCCTATTCGTCTTCGGCATGATCACCACTGGGCTTGCACTCGCGCTTGGGCTACTCACCCGCGCCGCATTGTTGGCCGGGATGTGGTTCAGTCTGAACAGCCTGCTGATGGGCTTCAGTGCTGGCGGAGTCCACCACAGCATCAATTCACTGATGCTTGTACTCGAGATCGGCTTCCTCTGGACCGGCGCCTGGCGGCCGTACTCGCTGGATTCACTTTTGTTTGCCTCTGGCGCGCGCCCAACCTGGCGACGGGCTGCCGCATAGCAGCACGTCCGAGTCAGCTACCCGCTCCTCGAGGCGGCAAAGCCGGCGTGAGCCACCTCCCGATTGCCCCTTTACGCGCTCCTGTCCGAGGGGAGCCGGCAGTAACCGAGCTCGGCGCTCGACCGCCTCCGTCAGCGACGTTGGGCCCCGCTTGCGGAGGAGGTGGATGCCGCCACTGGCGAGTTGCCGGGCGATTTCCCACAAGCGTTCAGCCACATCGCCCGAAGATTGATCCTTCCCTCTCCGGGAATCGCGGGATCCGCTGAACTAAGCTAGCCTCCGCGCGTGGACCTCAGAGCAGAAGTCGTCATCGATGCACCAGCGGCGGCCGCGTGGGCCGTGCTGGGTGCACAGTTCGGGGACATCGGCCAGTGGGCCGTGCCCATCCTTGGGTCATCGCTGGATGGCGAGCCAGGACCAGGCGCGGTCCGGACGTGTCAGATCGCGGCCTTCGGCCCATTCGCGGCAGGCGAGATCAAGGAGCGCCTGGTCCAATTCGACCCCGTGGGCATGGCACTCGCGTACGAAAGCGCCGCGGGCATGTCCAGCTTCGTCAGGTACGCCGTCAACCGCTGGTCGGTCCAGCCTAAGACCCAGGACCGCTGTATGGTTCGCACCCACGCCACACTCGAGCTGAGCGGGCCTGTGCGACTGCTCGCCCCTTTGCTGAAACGCAAATTGGAGGGCGACGGCGCGCGTGTTCTCGAAGAGCTTCGCTACCGCGTCGAGCGCGGGTGTCCGCACCCGCGCAAGCTCGCCGCGGCGTAAAGTGGCGAGCCAGTGCTGAACAATGGACACGGTCCGAGCCCATTCGGCCAACAGTTGCACCAATGGCGTCGGCGCTCGGGGCTGTCGCAGCTTGACCTGGCAACGATGGCGGGCACAACGCCGCGCCACCTGTCGTTCGTCGAGACCGGACGTTCGCGTCCGGGGCGAGAGCTCGTGCTGCGGCTGTGCGCGGCGATCGACATGCCACTGCGCGAGCGCAACGCGCTGCTCATGGCGGCAGGCCTGGCGCCTGAATATCCCATTCGGGAGTTATCGGACGACGCGATGCGGCCGGTCAAGCTCGTACTCGACCGAGTGTTGCAGGGGCATGAGCCGTTTCCGGCGTGGGTGGTTGGTCGGGGCATGCAGTTCCTCGCCTCCAACTGCGGCGCCGAAGCTCTATTTCCAGGTATGTGCTCGCTGCAGCCCGAGCAGATCGTCGACCTGTGGTTCGGGCCAAGTCACTTTCGCGAGATCGTCGAGAACTGGACGGATGTGGTGTGGGTGGGGGTCGCCGGCTTGCGTCGTGAAGCGAGCCGGGCTTGTGACCCCCGGCTCCTCGAGCTGGTGCGGCGCGCCGAAGCGCACACGCGCGCGATCCCGCCTCCGGACTCGCAAGTTCTGTTGGACGTCCCCATGGTCTGCCCGCGACTGCGAATCGATGGTCGCACGATTCGCACTATTTCGACGGTGATGCGCTTCGACACGGCCGTGGACGTGACCGCCTCCGAGCTACGGGTCGAGCTGATGTTCCCGGCCGACGAGGCGAGCGAGGCGTACTTCAGGCAGCAGGCTGACTAGCCTCGAGCCTGGCTTCGTTGCGCAGACGCGGGCAGGTACGACCCGAGGCTAGCGGTAGCGTGGTGCATCGCCTGCTCTTCGCTGTAGTAACTGGGAGTTGCATAAGGACGCTTCGAGCCAGGTGGGTCAATGCCCTCGATTTGGCCGCCGTCCCCGGCCACGGTACCCGAGAAAAATCGCGCTCCGCGTTGGTCCGCTCCAGCGTGGGCTGTAAGCCGCGGCAAGTCCACCGTCGCGCCCAAAGCGCCGTCGCAGGTCAGGGCGGCTGTGGAACCGGTATTCCTGCCTCGCCAGGCCGTCAGGCTCGCTGAGGTGCAGGTCGCACGGGCCGCAATCCTCGACAAGCGTGAGGTCTACAAGACATGGGATGATGTTTGCGGAATCGCGAGCGCGCCGA
>DASXRR010000004.1:0-16900 GCA_036506475.1 Chloroflexota bacterium | reverse complement strand
CGACGACGGCGACGGCGTCGCGGATGTGCTCGAAGAGCCAGCCTGGGCCGAGATCCAACCAGCCGAGTGGCGTAGACATGGGCGCGCGATCTTAGCCGCTGCGCGCTCGCACACCAACAATTAGGGCGTTTGGGCGTGTTGCACAGCGCCCCGCCACATGTGGCTGAGAACGCTCCCACCAAAATGTTCGACTGGGTGTCGACGGTCGACACACTGAACCGTCTTTCTGGGAGCGCTCCCAGCTGGCACGCCGTCCCGACCCCGCATACGTGATCGACACCACTCGCAACGGCCGCGGACCGTGGCTGCCCACGCGCAGCTATCCCGACCCTCAGGACTGGTGCACCCCGCCCCGCGTTCGGCGTCGGCTGGCTCTCAGGCGTTATCACCAGCGTGCCGCTACTCGACGCCTTTGTCTGGGTGAAGGCGCCGGGCGAGTCGGACGGTCAGTGCGCGCGCGGCCCTGGCCCGGCGGGCACGACCGGCGATCCCCAGTGGGGCCTGATCGACCCGATCGCCGGCGGCTGGTTCCCGCAGCAAGCGCTGCAGTTCCCCCCTCCCACACCGCGCTGAAGCCCTGAACATTCTTCGCGGCCCCGTTCGTCCTGAGCCTGTCGAAGGGCGAAAAGGGGGGCTACTCGTCGCGGAACGCTTCGACGGTGGTGCTGGTGCTGAGTCCGGCGCTCGTGCCACCGCCGATCACGTACAGCGTTGCGTCCAGAACAGCCGAGCCCAAGCCGTGTCGTGACGTCGGCAGGTTTTCGGCCGAAGTCCAGGCATCGAGCACTGGGTCGTACACCTCGTGCTGCGGAAATGTGCGATTGGGATCGAACGCCTCGCCGCCGAACACGTGGATGCGCCCATTCATCGCCGCCGCGGTGAGTCCACCGCGCGGCGTGGGCATCGGCGCCAGGCTCTGCCACTGATCGCTCGCCGGGTCGTAGACCTCGACGGTCGCCAGGTTGCCCTGATCGGCCCAGCGCCCGCCGATGACGTACACCCGTTCGTCGACGACGGCCGCCGAGAGGTGCTCGCGAACCGTGGGCATCGGTGCCCGACGCTCCCACGTATCGGTCAACGGATCGTACGCGAGCGTGACGCCCGCCTCGTCGCCCACACCGCCGACCACGATCAGCCGCCCGCCCACGGCGACCAGCACGTGCGCAGATCGACGCAGCGGCAGGTCCGCCTTGCGCGTCCACGCGTCCAGATTTGGCTCGTATGCGAACAGCCCCGAAGTCGGCGTGCCACCGACGCTCCCGCCGGCGACGTAGACCTCGCCATTGAGCGGGGCGACACCAAGGTGATTCAGTCCTTGCGGCAACGGCGCGCGCAGCTGCCAGACGCGGGCAACGGGGTCGAACATCTCGACCGAGGTGAGGTCCGTGCCGTTGCGATCGAAGCCACCTGCAACGTAGATCCGACCGTCGAGCGTCGTCGCCGCTATCTCGGCTCGTGCCTCATTCAATGACGGCGCGGTCGTCCACGAGCCAAGCGCGAGTGCGGCTATGAGCGCAAACAGGAGCATTGGCCGCTCAATTCAGGCTATCAGTATCTTGGCAGTCGGCCTGCGCTCGTTCATAATGGCGCGACCTTCGTTTCGGAGAACTGATGATGCCAGTGGAAACCCTGGAGTTCGTGCTTCTGCTCAGCGGCTGGGTGGTTGCCTTCCTGCTGGGCCGCGAGCTGCAAACGGGCTTCCGCCAGTGGCGCCTGCGCACTGCCGAGCAGCGCGCCCGAACCGACGACTGATCCAAACCGGCGACGAACGCACGGATCAACACGGGCGGCGCACCCCGAGCGCGAGATAAAATACTCGCCGCGTCGCCTCCGTAGCTCAGGGGACAGAGCGCCGCCGTCCTAAGGCGGGCGTCGGGAGTTCGAATCTCTCCGGGGGCACCCGCCCAGCTTCGCCAGAAGCGCTTGGCGGCACGTCGAGATCCGATGCCGCGCCAGTCGTCTTACATCGCCCAGCTCGCCGCGGTCTTGCGCCGCCAGAATCCGCGCGCCTTGCGCCAGTTCCTGGCCGACAACGCCGCGCGCTTCGGCGACCAGCGCCAGGTCGAAGACGTCCAATCGAAGTCGGACGCCGAGATGGAGGAACTGCTGCATCGCATGATCGTCGCGCGGCCCGATCTGCAGGACCTGCACCGCGCCAGCCGCGAGTGGCTGTTCCACCAGGGCATCGACACGTTCGGCGAGGGCGGAGGTCGTCGCAACTGAACGTGCCGGCCCAGCAGTCGGACTGGTCGTACGCGCTGATCGAGGAGCCGGACGCCACCTTCCGTGTCGAGGTCACCGACGAGGACGGCGCGATGCTGCCGGTCGCCCGTCAGGTGAGTCGTGGGCAAGCCGAAAAGCTGATCGAGCGCATCGTGCGCGAGTCGCGCGCCGAGCGCAAGCCAATCAAAGTCGTCATTCGCGACGCGTACTTCATGGCCGCTACCGTGATCACCATCAAACGCCAGAGGATCTGATACGCCATGCCGACGACCGATCGCAGCCAGGATGGACCCGAGCTCGATCGACTCAAAGCCCTGGTCGGCCGTCTCACCGACGACGAGTTGGCCCGACCAATGCCCGATGACTGGACGGTGGCAGCGGTCCTTGCGCACGTCGCGTTCTGGGATCGCCGCGCTGCATACCTGGTCGCGCGCTGGCAGCGCGAGCAACTCGAGCCGTCGCCTTCGGACGCCGTTATGGACAGCGACAGCATCAACGACGCCGCCAAGCCCCAGTGGCTGGCGCTCGCGCCACGCGCCGCCGCCAACGAGGCGATCGCCGCTAACGCCGCCGCCAAAAGCGCCCTGGACGAAGCCAGCCCCGAACTGATCGAGCAGATCGCCCGCGCCCACCCGATCAACCTCGCGCGCGCCGAACACCTCAGCGAACACCTCAACGAAATCGAAGCCGCGCTCGGCCGCGCATAGATCGTGGTGCGCCAGGCCCGCTGCAGCGTACGAGTCGCGTGCCAGCCGGGATAGTGACCCAGTCGACGGATCAGAAATCGGCGTGCCACTGAGGCATGCAGCCAGGTGATCCGCGCGCCGATCCCGCCGTGATCGACTTGATCGAGCTGGCCGGCCTGTGGCTCGCGGCCGACGATCGGCCGGCGCTGCAGCGCAGCTTGGATCGGATCGTCGAAGTGCTCGAGCGGCGCTTCGCGGACGACGCGACCTTCCGCGAGCGCTTCGTTACGCTGCGCGCGGTGGCAGCTGACGCTCGGAGCTCGGCCGAGGAGCTTCGGCGGAGCTATCGGCGCGCGACTCTGGGCTGAGCTCGAACAGCGCCTCGCGTTCATCACCACGCGAGGCAAACGCCCCGCCCGCTCCGAGAGCCAGCACCGAAAGCAGCGACAGTGCCGAGCCGACATCGGCTCCGACGGCGCGCATTGCCACGCTCGCCAGCGCGGCGAGTGTGGCAGCAGCGAGCCAGCTTGCCCGCGGGTAGCGCGCCCAGCTCACCAGCAAAACGATGGCCGCGAGCCCGGCCGTGACCAATGCGGCATCGCCCAGCGCCGCGCGGGGCTGCACCAGCGCCAGGAGGTCCAGCGCGGGCGCGACGAGCGCGAACAGGAGCACACCGGGCGAGAGCGAAGCAGTCGCAAGCCGCGGCGCACCGGCGTGGATTCGACGGAGCGCGGTAACAGCCATGCGGTCAGCCCCGCGTCACAAGCGCATAACGCATGCCACTCTCGACGTTCGAAAACGCCCGGTGGTGCGGACTGTGACTCCGACTGCGCTCAGTCGACGCCGGCGAGCGTTTCGGTCATCTCGCGATGCACGGTCCCGTTGCTGGCCATGACCTGGCCGGCTTCGACGTCGAACGGCCCGCCGTCGGTGGTGCTGACCTGGCCGCCCGCCTCGGTCACGATCAACGCTCCGGCCGCGAGGTCCCACGGCTGCACCCGATGCTCCCAGAACCCGTCGAGCCGCCCGCACGCGACATAACACAAGTCGAGCGCCGCGCTGCCCGCGCGCCGCACCGCCTGGCAGTGCATGCTCATGACCTCGAAGCTCTTGAGTGCCTTGGGAAACTCAGCGCGCTCGTACGGAAAACCTGTCGCCAGCAAACCGTCGCCCAGGTTGGCGATCGACGAAACCCGGATGGGTCGGCCGTTCAGCGTCGCGCCGCGGCCCGCCTCGGCCACGAACAACTCCTCCAAGGACGGCGAGTACACGACACCGAGCGCCAGCGCACCGTCGACCTCGAGACCGATCGAGACGCAGTAGAACGGAAAACCGTGCGCGTAGTTAGTCGTGCCGTCGAGCGGATCGACGAACCAGCGGAAGCGCGGGTCGCTGCCAGTCCGCGTGCCGCTTTCTTCGCCGACGACGCTGTGGGCCGGGAACGCGTCGAGTAACGTGGCGAGGACTTGCTGTTCACTCGCCACATCGACGTCGGTGACCAGGTCGACGGGGCTCTTCTTCGTCCGCACCTCACGGATTGAGTCGACCCGCTCGCGCAGGATTTGACCGGAGGCCTTAGCGGCGACGAGCGCGACTTCGAGCGCGCGAGCGCGGTCGAAACTCAAGAGCCCCGATGCACGAGCAGCACCCTCGGGTCCGTGCAATGCGTCCGACAAAGGTCGAGCGCTAGCGCTGGAAGCGAGCGGCCGCGGGCGGCGCGACGTTTTCAGGCGGGCGGAGCACAATCGCGCCCTTATCGCAGCTCGCTTCGCACAAGTAGCACGAGACGCACGTCTTGGGATTGGTCAGGCTGGCAACGGCCTGCCATGGCTTGTCCTCGTCGATCATGCTCAAGCATTCGAACGGGCAGATGTCGACGCAATAGCGGCAGCCGCTGCAGATCTCTTCCTGGACGACTGGCCGCGCCCACTCGGTGCGGCGTTGCTTTTCGGCGGTGGCGCCATACGTGTCGAAGATCGCATCGTACGGGCATGCACGGCCACACGCGCCGCAGTCGATGCAGATCTTGGGATCGATGAAATAGAACTCTTTCTTGACACCGGTGATCGCCGTGACGGGACAGACGGTCTCACACGCGGTGCATCCGACACATTTGTCGTTGATGAAATACGCCATCGCTGGCCGCAGTTTAGCATTCGAGAACTCGGTTCCCTATGCCTATCGGCGCACACGTCTCGACCGCGGGCGGTCTGTCCACCAGCATCGGTCGCGCTCAGGCGCTCGGCGCCGAGTGCATGCAGATCTTCCTGAGCGCACCGCGCCGCTTGCAGCATCCTAAGCACTCGGACGAGGAGGTTGCGGCATTCAAGACGCTGTTAGCCGAAGCAGCGATCGCGCCCGCGTTTGCCCACGCGACCTACCTGATCAATCTGGCGTCTGACGATCCCGGCTTGCGCCAGGCCTCTATCGCCAACCTGTGCGCGAGTGGCGAATGGTGCGACCGTGTTGGCCTGGCCGGCATCGTGGTCCACGTTGGCTCGGGCAGGACACAGCGAGTCGAGGACGCCGTACGGCAAGTCGCTTCGGCACTGGCGCAGGTCCTGGATCATGGCAGCGTCAGCGGCGTGCTGCTGGAGAATTCGGCAGGGTCGGGCGATACCCTCGGCGCGCGGTTCGAGCAGATCGGGTCGTTGTTCGACCAGCTGGGTCGCGATCCGAGGCTCGGCCTGTGCCTGGATACCGCGCATACGTTCGCGTCGGGCTACGACCTGCGCGTGGACGACGGTATCGAGCGCGCGCTCGACGAGATCGAGCAATTCATGGGTCTCGATCGGCTGCGGCTGATTCACGCCAACGATTCGAAGGTCGATCTGGGCAGCGCGGTCGACCGGCACGAGAACATTGGCCACGGTGTGCTCGGCGAAGATGCCTTTGTACGCATGCTCGCGCATCCAAAGCTGCGCGACTTGCCGTGGATCCTCGAGGTTCCGGGCCTTGACGGCAAGGGCCCCGATCTGCCGAACGTCCAAACCCTGAAACGCCTCGCCGGACGGCCAGTCGATTGACGCTCGGGTCCGTAGTGTCCTCGGGCCGCTAGCCGCGCGGGTCGTTTGCCTTCGCCTTGCCATCGCCGCGGCGCCTACCGCTGTATCGCTCCCGTCGCCGCCGCCCGCCCGCCGTCGCATGTTGCTAAGCGTAACGATGGACCGTCACGCGAACCGTCACGGGAAGCCGAGAAACCGTCAGCGCAATATCACAAACCTCGCGGCAGCCGTCATTTGCGTGTCACAGAATCGGCCAAACCGTCACGGGAACTGTGGGAACCGTCACGTGGTCTCATGTGAGGGCTTGCTCGAGGTCGGCGATCAGGTCTTCGTGCTCTTCGATGCCTACTGATAGCCGAATCAGGCCGTCGTCGATGCCGATTTCGGCTCGGCGTTCGGCAGGCAGGCTGGCATGCGTCATCAGGGCTGGCAGCTCGATCAGACTTTCGACACCGCCGAGGCTCTCGGCGAGTGTGAACAGGCGCGTACGGCGCGCGACCTCGCGCGCGGCCTCGACGCCGCCCTGGACCTCGAAGGAGAGCATGCCCCCGAAGCCGCCGACCATCTGCTTGCGGGCGAGCGGATGCTGGGGATGGCTGGGCAGCCCGGGGTAGTAGACGCGCTTCACGCGGGCGTGCTGCTCGAGGAAGCACGCCACTTCGAGCGCGTTGGCCGAATGCTGGCGCATGCGGATGGCTAGCGTCTTCAGGCCACGCAGCACGAGCCAGCTGTCGAATGCACCGGGCACACCGCCGACGGCGTTCTGCAGGAACTTCAGCCGTTCGTGCAGTTCGTCATCGGAGGTCACCAGCGCGCCGCCGATGACGTCGGAGTGGCCGCCCAGGTATTTGGTCGTGCTGTAGTGCACGACGTCGGCGCCCAGCTCGAGTGGCCGCTGGCAGTACGGGCTGGCGAACGTGTTGTCGACGGCCACCAGGATGCCGCGGGCGTGGGCCAGGTCGGCCACGGCGGCGATGTCGATCAGCTTGAGCAACGGGTTGGTCGGGCTCTCGAGCCAGATCAGCCGCGTGCGCTCTTCCACAGCCGCGGAGACGTTTTCAATGCGCGTGGCGTCGACAAACGTGAAACGCAGCCCAGCCCGTTCGAGCACGCGCCGGAATAGGCGGAACGTCCCGCCGTAGACGTCGTCGCAGGCGATGACATGGTCGCCCGACTCGAACAGGTGCAGCATGGTGTCCTCGGCGGCCATGCCGCTGGCGAACGCCAGGCCGTAGCGACCGTTGTCCAGCGAGGCGAGGCACGCCTCGAGCGCCGCGCGCGTTGGATTGGCGGTGCGCGAGTAGTCGAAGCCCTTGTGGACACCAACTTCTGATTGGGCGTACGTGCTCGTCTGGTAAATGGGCACGATGACCGCGCCCGTGGCCGGGTCAGGCTCCTGGCCAACATGGATCGCCCGCGTCGCGAAACCGTCTGAAGAGGTCATCGGTGATTGTGTCGCCGACGATTATGCTGCGCGACGAACTCGAGCAGGTCGAGTTTTGTGATCATGCCGATCGGTTGGTCGTGGTCAACCACGACCAACGCATTCGCGCCGCCCAGCAGGAGATCGAAGGCGTCGTCCATGTCGGCGGTATTGGGCATCGTCGGAAATGGCGGATCCATCGCCGCGCCAACGGCCGAGTCGACCAATGTTGGGTCGCGGTAGATGCGGTCGAGCAGCGTGCGCTCTTGAATCGAGCCAACCATTTGCGCGTGACCCCCATCTGCTTCGAGGACCGGCAGCTGGCTGATCCCGTACTGCTGCATCGTATCGATCGCGGCACGCACGCTGTCGCGCGCGTGGACGCCGACGAAGCGCGGCAGACCGCGCGCCTCGGACCGGCCGGCGACGACCTCGCCCACCGAGTGGGCCGGGAACTGCTCGAGGAACCCGTTCGAGCGCATCCACTCCTCGTTGTAGATCTTGCTCAGGTAGTTGCGGCCCGTGTCGGGCAGCATGACGACGATGAGCGCCCTGGGATCGTCGAGCTCGTAAGCCACGCGCAGCGCGACGGCGACCGCTGAACCGCCTGAGCCGCCAATCAGAA
Source organism: Chloroflexota bacterium (assembly GCA_036506475.1). Lineage (GTDB taxonomy): Bacteria > Chloroflexota > UBA6077 > UBA6077 > CF-72 > CF-72. The sequence continues at coordinate 8,938 of DASXRR010000004.1, read as the reverse complement.
TTCCCTCTTCGCGCGTCACACGCCGGGCAATCAAGAAGCTCTCTTTGTCGTCGACGACTTCGATGCGATCGACCAGGCTTAGGTCCATCGTCGAGGGCATGAAGTCCTCGCCGATGCCCTCCACCTTATAGATCTTGGGCGTGAAGTGATCGCCCGCCGAGTAGATCGAGCCGACCGGGTCGGCGCCGATGATTTGGATCTTCGGGTTGTGCCGCTTGAGGACACGCCCGACGCCGCTGATGGTGCCGCCGGTGCCCATGCCCGCGACGAAGTGGGTGATCTGCCCGTCGGTCTGGCGCCAGATCTCGGGGCCCGTGGTCGCCTCGTGCGCAGCAGGATTGGCCGGATTGAAGTACTGGTTCGGCTGGAACGCACCTGGAATCTCGCGGGTCAGTCGATCGGCGACGCTGTAGTAGCTCTGCGGACTCTCGCGCGGCACCGCGGTTGGGCAGACGACGACTTCGGCGCCGTACGCGCGCAGCAGCGCGATCTTCTCCGTCGACATCTTGTCGGGCATGACGCACACCAGCCGGTAGCCCTTCAGTGCCGCGGCCATCGCCAGGCCCGTGCCCGTATTGCCCGACGTGGGCTCGACGATCGTCGCGCCTGGGTGTAGCTTGCCGGCTTTCTCGGCAGCCTCGAGCATGGCCAGGCCGATGCGATCCTTGACCGACCCGCCTGGGTTCAACGTTTCGACCTTGGCCACGAGCTGCGTGCGCGTGTCCGGGGCGAGGTGCGACAAACGCACGAGCGGCGTGTTGCCGACCACCTCGAGAATGTTGTCGTAGATCTCGGCGGCCATAAGTGCGTTCCTCCCGAGGGCACGGCGTAGAAAGAGAGGGCGAGCGCGCGGGAGCCAGTGCGATGATCGTAACGCCTGGTCAGGGCGAGCGCCCGTCGCGCTACCCTGGCGCACCGTGAGGCGGGAGCTGAAGCGAAAGGGCGCCATCAAGCCAGAGCGAACACACGCAGTTCAGCAGCGCCTGCTCGAGTGGTACGCCCAGCACGGTCGCGACCTGCCATGGCGCCGGACGCGCGACCCATACGCGGTGCTCGTCTCGGAGGTCATGCTGCAGCAGACCCAGGTCGAGCGTGTGGTGCCCAAGTGGTACGCCTGGCTCGAGCAGTTTCCGACGCTGGAGGCGCTGGCGCGCGCGAGTCGAGCCGATGCGATTCGCGCCTGGCAGGGGCTCGGCTACAACTTGCGCGCGGTGCGCCTGCACTCGATCGCGACGCAGGTCATGGTCGAGTTCGAGGGCGCCTTGCCGAACACGCTCGAAGGCTTGCTCGCGCTGAAGGGCATTGGCCGCTACACGGCCGGTGCGGTGGCGTGCTTCGCCTATGGCTTGCCCGTGTCGATCGTCGACACCAATGTGCGGCGCGTGCTCGGGCGTGTGTTTCGCGACGCAGACGGCACGCTCGACGACGTCGCCGACGCTGTGCTGGCGCCTGGCGAGGCGTATGCGTGGAATCAGGCGCTCATGGACCTGGGCGCGACGCTGTGTCGATCCGAGGCGCCGCTGTGTTTGGTGTGCCCGGTGCGCGATCTGTGCGCCAGCGCGGGCCAGGTTGTCGCTCGTACCAGGGCAAAGCAGTCGCGCTTCGCGGGCTCAGCGCGCTACTTTCGGGGCCGCGCGCTCGATGCGCTGCGCACACTGCCGGACGGAGCTGCGATATCAGTGGACGAGCTAGCGATGCGGATTGAGCCGCACTGCACTGACGAGCGGCTGCGCGAGCTTGTCGAAGGAATGATCGCCGACGGGTTGGTGCAGCGAGACGGCGATGCCCGCCTGAAACTGGCCTAGCTACGTACGTCGTGCGTAGCGCCGTTCCCTACGCCATGCGTAGCCAATGCATGCGCCCAGGGCGGCGCCGGCCAGCACGTCGCTTGGATAGTGCAAGCCGGCGGCGACTCGACTGAGGCCGAGCAGGCAGGCGATCGCGGCCATGATTTGGCCTACTTTCGGGTGCTCGGGACGGGCGATTGCCGCCATCGCCAGGCCTGAGGCGACGTGGCGTGATGGAAACGAGCGATGTGGTGCGTGCGCCAGCAGCTCCTCGACCTGTTCCAGCCCTGCAAAGGGGCGCTCCCTGCGCCAGGCCAGGCCGATCAGCTCGGTCGCGCCATACACCGTGGCGACCGCGGACAGCATGCGTAGCGCAGTTCGAAATTCGCCCCGGGCGGCCAGAACGAGCATGATCGCCACCTCGGCGCTGGCCAGCCCGCCCGCCGCCTGACTGGCGATCCGCTGGCCACCGCGTGAGCCGCGAGTGGCCTGATTCAACGTACGGGCCAGATCGATATCGAACGCAAGCAGCCGCGCGCCAAGCTCGGCCACGGAGACGCGCGGCACGTGGCACAGGATAGACTGGCGCGCCGCCGATGCCTTCGCACGCACCCTCGGCCACGGGCATACTGCGCCACTTCACCGTCGCCGTGTTCGTGGTGCATCAGCAGCGCGTGCTGCTGCACTACCATCGCAAGCTCGGCAAGTGGCTGCCGCCGGGCGGGCACATCGAAGACGACGAGCTGCCGGACGACGCGGCCTGCCGCGAGGTGCTCGAGGAAACGGGCATGCGGGTGCGGCTGGTTGGCGGTCGCGGCTTGCCGATCGACGAGCCACGCCAGCTCGTGCTCCCCGCGGGCATCCAAGTGGAAAACATCTACCCGGGCCACGAGCACATCGACCTGGTGTATTTCGCGCACCTGGAATCTGAAGATGCGGAAGTAGATCCGCGCCTGGCGGAGAGCGACCGGGTGGGCTGGTATGCACTTGCCGAGCTGGCCGAGCTCGGCGTGAACGACGAGATTCAGGCGTGGTCGCGGCGGGCCGTGGCTGAGCTCGCAACCGCCTGAACGCCGGCGACTCGACGGGCTCGCAACGACCTGTTACCCTGCCAACTTGTAGCAACGGCTATACTACAAGTCCGCGATCGGAGAGGTCGCGGCACGGGACCTATGACGCTTCTGATCGAGCCGCCTCTGACCACCATTGACCACTCGTCGAGTCACGACGTGCCGACGCTGCACGAGCGGCGACTCGTCGACAGCTACGGGCGGCGCATCAGCGACATGCGCATCTCGCTGACCGATCGCTGCAACTTCCGCTGCGTGTACTGCATGCCCGAGGAAGGCATGCAATGGCTGAAACGCGACACGCTGCTCACGTTTGACGAGATCGAGCGCCTGACGCGCATCGCCGTCGAGCTGGGCATCGAGGAGGTGCGTCTGACCGGCGGCGAACCAACCCTGCGGCCTGATCTAGCGACGATCGTGCGCCGTCTTGCGGCCGTTGACAGCTTGCGCAGCCTGAGCCTGACCACCAATGGCTTTCTGCTGCGCTCGATGGCCGGTCCGCTCGCCGAAGCGGGCCTGACGCGCATCAATGTCAGCCTGGACACGCTGCAGCACGATCGCTTCCATCAGATCGCCCGCCGCCGCGGCCTCGACGAGGTCCTGGCCGGCCTGGAAGAGCTCGAAAAGTACCCGAGCATCTCGCCGATCAAGGTCAACGTCGTCGCCATGCGCGATTTCACCGAGGACGAGGTCGTCGCGTTTGCCCAGCTCGCGCGCCGCAAGCCGTACGTCATTCGGTTCATCGAGTTCATGCCGCTCGACGCGGACGGCAACTGGCAGCGCGAGCGCGTCCTCAGTGGCCCCGAGATCAAGGCCATCATCGAGCGCGACTTCATGCCGCTCGTGCCGGTCGCGGCCGAGCCGAGCAGCACCTCGCGCCGCTTCACGTTCCCCGACGGCATCGGCGAGCTGGGCTTCATCAATCCCGTCTCCCAGCCGTTCTGCGGCACGTGCAATCGCATTCGACTGACCGCCGACGGTCAGCTGCGCACATGTCTGTTCTCCATCGACGAGTGGGACCTGCGTGGTCCACTACGTAGTGGCGCGAGCGACGACGACCTGGCCGGCATCTTCGTCAAGGCGGTCCAGCACAAGGAGCTCAAACACAAGATCAACGAAGGCGAAGCCTTCCAGCGCGCCTCGCGCTCGATGAGCCAAATCGGCGGCTAACGCGAACCGGCAGACCAGACGATTCTCGCACTGTGCTTGCCCCTGCTACCGTGGAGCTGAGCCGATCCGTGCTGCTGAAGGCGTGCTACGCGCTGAGCTGGGTGCTCGTCCTGGCGAGCTTTGGCGCGCCAGCGGTCAGCGCTCAAATCAGCCTGCAGACCAGCGAGCCGGCGGCCGTCATCGGCGCCTATCAGATGGCCCGCAATCGAGGCGACCTCGACGCGGCGATGGCGTTCTTCAGCGATGACGCGACGCTCACCCAGCGAAGCACGACGTATACCGGCAAGGAAGAAATCCGCCGCTACCTGGAAAACGCAATCGGTCGCGGTCGGTTCATCGTGGTGTCCAATCGTGTAACAAGCGGCAGTCTGCTGTCCTGGGTCGAACGGCCCGCTGGACAGAACATCAACGGGATCGAAGTTGGCGTCGAAGCGACCATCCAGGACGGCAAGATCAAAGCACTCTCGTACAACGGCGCTGCTTTCGCCGTGCGCACCGAGCCCGCCCAGGACGGGCGCTCGCAGCTGCCGGCACTGCTCGGTCTTGCCTCGGTCGTGCTCGTCTTCTCGGGAGTGTTGCTGGTCGCATCGACGGGCTTCCCGCACGCTCGAGTCGGCGACTCGCGTTTGCGCGGTCGGCTGCTGCGCGACTTGCAGGTGTGGCGGTCTGCGCGCGTCGCGAACGGGTAGAATGAGCGGCCCAGCCGGCCGGGGTGGCGAAATGGCAGACGCGCCGCACTCAAAATGCGGTGGGGCGACCCGTGCGGGTTCGAGTCCCGCTCCCGGCACCAGTTAGCACTGGCCATCGCTGCGCTCGGCGGGGCCAGGCATGAAACATGGGGCTGGTGCCCCAAACCCGGTTGGATCGATCCGAGGTAGCGTGAATTGGCGCGGATCTTGCGCGACTGCACGACGTGCCGCGTTCAATCTGGAGTGGCGTCATCACCTTCGGCATGGTGAGCATCCCCGTCCGGCTGTTCCCGGCCACGCAGGAAAAGGACATCAGTTTCCACCTGCTGCACGCCGAGGATCACAGTCGGATCAAGTTCAAGCGCTTCTGTTCGTCCGAGGACCACGAGGTGCCGAACGAAGAGCTAGTGCGCGCGTTCGAGGTCACCAAGGACCGTTACGTCGAGGTCACCGACGAGGACCTGGAAAAGCTGCCGCTGCCGAGCAAGCACACGATCGAGCTGTCGGCGTTTGTCGACGTCGCGGAGATCGATCCGATCTACTTCGAGAAGAGCTACTACCTGGAGCCCGAGGAGACCGGACTCAAACCCTATTCGCTGCTGACCAAGACGCTCGAGGCGAAGAACGTGTCCGGCGTAGCCAAAATCGCGCTGCGCAACAAGGAGCACCTGTGCGCCCTGCGGCCGAGCGACGGGATGCTGCTGCTCGAGACCCTGCGTTACCCCGACGAGATTCGGGAGCACGAAGGCAAACTGCCCAAAGTGGTCGTGAACGAGCGCGAGGTGGCGATTGCCTCGTCATTGGTTGACGCGCTCTTCGAGAAGTTCGACCCGAGCAAATACCACGACCAGTACCGCGAGGCGCTAGTGGAGCTGATCGAAAGCAAGACCGAAGGCCGCGAAGTGGTCATGCCTGAGGGCGAGAAGGGCGGCGTCGAGGTCACGGACCTGATGGCTGCGCTGCGTGCGAGCGTCGACGCGGCGCGCAAGCGCAAACCGAGCGGTGAGCCGACCGAGAGAGCGCGCAAGATTCGCGCGGCCGCGGCTGAAGAACTAGCCGACGAGCTGGGCGAGGACGAGCCGAGCGACGCACGCAAGAAGGCGTCGACGACGACCAAGAAGCGTGGCAGCACAGCTAAACCAGCCGCTCGGCACAAGAAGTCGACGGCGCGGCGGGGCAGAGCAGCCTGAACTAGCGCGCGTACCCGCCACGCGGGCAGCTCAGGCCGCAGGGCCTATGCGGGTAGGCGCCACGACGTGATGCCGACGACCGGGCCGATGATCTTGAATTCGCGGCACACGAGCGGACTGCGGCCACTCTCGGTTTCGCTGACCAGACACTCGCCGACCTCGGTGCGGGCGTACGTCTTGACCACCATGCCGCCATCGCCGCCGACGTCGCTGGCCAGTGCCAGCACGACCTTGCCCAACGCGTAGGGTCGCTCGGGGTTGACCCACACCACGTCGCCATCGTGGATGCCGCGACCAGCCATGCTGTCGCCTTTGACCACCACGCCAAACCCGTTGGCGCCGATGAGCGACTCACGGCCCGGCGGCGGGTACTCGAGGCGATCGGGATCGGGCGGACTCTCGCGATCGCGCGGATCGCCGCACGAGCCCCAGCGAAACACGGGCAGCTGACGCGCGCCTAGGCTGCGCAGCTGTTCGAGTGTGCCAGCCACGTTGGCCACCGTCATCCTTTCTGGCTCGAGCTGCACAGGCGCGAAATCCGCGGCGTACGAGCTGGCCACCTCGGGAGGTGGCGGGCTGGTGGCGTCGGCCGCGGCGTCCAGCGTGCCGGTGAGCAGCGAGTCTGAGGTGTGCAGGTCGAGCGCGTGTGCGATCGCGTCGAGGCGGAACTTGCCCGGGCTGGTCAAGCGGCCCAGCTCGAGGAGCGCGATGTAGCCGTTCGAGACGCCAGCGGCCTCGGCGAGGCGGCGCTGGGTCCAACCGTGGCCGCGGCGCAACGCGGCAATACGCTCGCCCAACGCGTGCGGGTCGATGGGCGTGCCGTGGGTATGCACGGGTGTCCTCCTATCCCTTACGCGGCGGGACGCCGGCGCCCGCCGTGCTCAGGATACTGTACATATGTTCTACTCTTGCTTACAATACTAAGCATGCTCAGTATACAAAGCACAGCCACTGAGCAGAATTGAGCAAGTCGTTGGAGGCGGCCGACCACTGTCATGGATGCCCCTACTCTGGACTTCGACGTTGACCTGGATTCAGTCTGGCACAGTGTCGGCGGCGGCGCATGTGTCGCCGCGGCGGTCACGCTCGTGCGCATCGGGCTCGACTACGCCTTTCGGCACGGCGAGCGGCGCATGGAACGCGAGGACCGTCGCGCCGCCCACCAACGTGACGCCGAGGCCCGCCTCGAACGCGTGCTGCAGGATCGCCTGAGCGAGACCGATCGACGCCTCGAGCGCAGTGAGCTCGAGGCTGAGACGGAGCGCGAGCGGCGCTTCGCGCTGGAGCGCGACTATGCGGTGCTTACGCGCGCATACGACCTGCTCAAGGACCAGTGCGCGCACGGTTCGCGGCGCATCGCTCACCTGGAGGAAGCCGACCGCGTTCGGACGGAGGAGCCGAGATAGTCGTACGCGGCTTGGGCGGTACGCGCGATGGTGCGTTCGGCTTCGTCGGGCGCGACGTCCTCGGTCAGGACGACCGACACGAAGGTGCCGCGCGGCGTGAACACGACGCCGGCGTCGTGCCGAGCGGTCGGCAGATCGCCCCACTTGTGGGCGACCTTGACCCACCACGGCAGCGACCTGCCGAGCCAGGTATGCGCCTGGGGCTGCTCGAGGAGGCGCAGGGCCGCCTCGGACGTGGTCGGATCGATCAACTGGCCGCTGGCCACAATCGACAGCAGCGTGGCCGTGTCGCGCGCGGTCGTGACGTGCTCGCCGCGTTCTCCACGGCGTCGGTCGACGACGCGCGTGCCGTGCAGGCCAAGCCGATCGAGCGTGACATTCACGTTGTCCGAGCCAACGACGTTGAGCAGCACCAGCGCGGCGATGTTGTCGCTGTCTTGAATCATCAAGCGGGTTAGCTCGCGCACCGTCAGCCGATCGCCGACGCGCGCCTGGAGAACCCCACTGCCATCGGTCCAGTCTTCCTGGCGGACCTCGAGCAGGTCATCTTCGTCCAGGCGATGCAGCTGCTCCTGGGCGAGCACTTCGACCAGGATTGGCAATTTGAACAGGCTGGCGGCGGGAAACGGTCGATCGGCGGCGATGGACGCCTGGCCGCCGCCTTCGAGATCGAGCACGACCGCGCCGACGGTGCCACGTGAGACGGCCGCGGCGCTCTCGAGCCTCGTTTGCAACGCGGCATCGGGTCGGCTCGCGGCCACGCTGATGCTGGGCGTTGCCTGCCGCGAAAACGCCAGACCACGGATGGCTTCGAGGGCATTGAGTGGGTTGAGCTGGCCAAGCGAGGCGGCCGCGACGACCACCAGCAGCACGACCAGGACGAGCCAGGCGCGGATCGAGGAGCGCCGCGCACTTGCCGATGAGCGGAGGCGAGGGCGTGCAACGTCGGAGCGGGGCTGACCCTTGCGCGTTGGCATGCCAGGCGGAGGCCGGATTAGAGCGGAGGTGGGATAACCAGGCGCGCGCCGATGCGCAGCGCGCGCGCGTCGGCGATGTTGTTGAAGACGGCGATGCGCTCGACGCTGGTGTTGTATTGAGCAGCGATACGGCCGAGCGTATCGCCTTCCTTGACGGTGTAGTTGGCATCGATCACGCGCGCGCTCGCCTGAATGTCGCGTGGCGCGGGCAGTGCGGTGCTCATCGACAGCGCCAGCGGCGCAGCGACACTGGCGGCGACCATCACTGGCGACTGCTGCTCAGCAGGAGTGCTCACGGCCAGCAGTGCGGCGGTCTGCTCCGGGCGGTTCAGGGTCTGGGCCAGACCGAAGCCCAGCCCGAGCAGCGCGAACAGGAATGACAGTGCGGCCAGGCTGAGCGCATTGCGCTGCAGCCACGGCGTCGAATGGCGTCGGCGACGTGCTCGGCGCGGCGCGCTCGAGCGTTCGAGGTCACGCGACTCGGGACGGCGGCGCTGGACTTGTCGTGTGCGTGCCTCGCCGCCATTTGGGGAGCCGGCGGGGAACGGGATCAAACGCTCGCGACTCAGCGGCTCGTCGGAGCGCCGCGGCGCGGAGCGGGAGTCCTCGGGTGAGGAGTAGGACCGATACGACGGGGTGGACATTCAGG
>DASXRR010000003.1:0-37169 GCA_036506475.1 Chloroflexota bacterium | reverse complement strand
TCGGGGGACGGGGGTCGGGGGTCGGGGGTCGGGGGTCGGCCTTTAGCCATCAGCCGTCAGCATCCAGCAGTCAGCCGTCTTCCGTCGGGCCGGTCGGGCCATGCCACGATTGTCATCCTGAGCTTGCGAAGGATCCGCTTTCTCCAGACGGTCACGAGATGCGGATCCTTCGGCTCGTTCCTCACCTCAGGATGACAATGCACCGACCGCAATCGGCCTGACCCTGACGGTCTGCCCACTGACCCACTGACCATTGGCCCCTGACCCCCGACCCCCGACCCCCGACCCCCGACCCCTGCGTCAGTCGTGAAGCTGCCGCGGAATGACCACGTCGTCCCCACGCGCGCGAATCATCTCGTGCTCGCTCAAGTCAGCGGCACGCATGATCGCCTCGCTGACGTGCAGTAGCTCGCCGTTCCACCACACCTGCTCGGCTGGCCCGCCACGCCGCACACGCGCGCGCAGCCGCGTAATCAGTTGCTCGCGATCCATGGTCCCCGATCCAACCCCTTAACTGATCTCCACCCTGAACTCAGAAAGGCAGGAGACGTGCCAATTTCTCGCGCAGCGTTTCCCGAAATGCAAACGGTTTGTCACTCGCGCGTGCTGCTCGTGCCGACCCGCTTGTCAGAAACACAAAGACGCGCTGGCCTGGTATCCTCGCCGGCGCCCAGCGCGACGTGGGCACAACTGCGCTACAAGCGCTTGCACCGCACATTTGCGCTATTCATTGCGCACTTGTGTGGGTCGTGAGACTCCGCTAAGCTGCGCGCTAATCGACCGCATGGATAGACGCCCGCTCTCTCGGGACGTTGTTTACCCTGGGGGGATTCGAGCAATTTGGTAGCGGCCGCGGCAACCAAGGCGATTCGGCTTGGGCATCCCAGTTACGTCTGGCGCCGGGGGCAAGATCGACGGCTCGCCTTGATCCGACAGTATGTCGAGCTGCGCTCCAAACGCATCCTGGACATCGGCTGCGGGCTGGGCATGTATGTCTCGCGTTTCCGACAGTTCAGCGATGACGTGTACGGCGTCGACGTCGATCCCGACAAGATCGCGCGTGCAAGTGACTGGCTACCGAATCTGCAAGTCGCGCCCGCTGAAGAATTGCCTTTCGATAGCGCGAGCTTCGACGTCATCCTGCTCAACGAGGTCATCGAGCACGTCGACGACGATCGACGCACCATTCAAGAAGCGTTTCGGGTGCTCGCTCCGGGCGGCCACATCATCGTGTACGCGCCGAATCGACTCTATCCCTTCGAAACGCATGGCTTTTTCTTCGGCGGCAAGTACTACGGACCGTGCAATCTGCCAATTATCGCTAACTGGGTGCCCGATAGTGTGCGCAGCATGTTCGCGCCGCACGTGCGCATCTATACCCAGGCCCAGATCCGGGCGCTGTTCGACGGCCTCGACATCGAGTTCGTGGTGCGGTCACATATTTTCCCCGGCTGTGACAATTGGGCCGAGCGGGGCACCATGGGCCGCCTGTTTCGCGACGTCATGCACCTGGCCGAGAATTCGCCATTGCGGCGGTTTGGGATCTCACACTTCGTTGTGGCGCGCAAGCGAGCCTGATCAGGCTCTCGTGCAACGCGAATAGGACGACGCCCAGCCCGACCAGGCACGGGCCGACCACCTCGAGTCCGACCCGCGCAGCGAGCACGCCGACCAGGCCAGGCAATGTCGCGCCGCCCAGAACCGCGCCCGCGACCTGGAGACCAATCGCGTCGGCCGTGTGGCCCTCTCGGAAGCGACTCGGCGATGTGGCGATGAGCGACGGAAAGATCGGCGCGAGCACGAGCCCGATCGTCGCCAACGCCGCGAGTGGGAGGACATTGAACCAGACCATCGCCCCGCCCAGCATCGCCACGAGCATGCACCCGCGCAGCAGGTTGTCGACGTTGACGTGGTTGACGACGACGCCGAACAGGACGCGGCCGATGGTCAGGCTCGCCCAGTACACGCTGACCCACACGCCCGCCGCGCTCGCGGCAACGCCTCGGCCTTCGGTGAACAGGCTGAATGACCACTGGCCGGTCGCGATCTCCAGGCCGGCGTACACCGCGAACAACAGCATGCTCACCCAGGCGATCGTTTCGCGCAGTAGGACGCGCATCGATGCTGCGTCGGCGTGGGCCTCGTGCCGCGTGGCGTTGTCCTTTGTGGTCGAGAAACGCCCACGCAGCATGCCGTAGCCGACACACAGGCCGAGTTGGGCCACACCGACCATCAGGTAGCCCAGGTTCCACGAGCCGCCGCGGGTCAAGATGCTGGTCATGATCAGCGGCCCGATGGCCGCGCCCAGCCCGAACGCGGCGTGCATCCAGTTCAGGACGCGCGGGCCGTGCTTGACCGCGGCGTACACGTTCAACGCCGCGTCGATTGTGCCGCCGCCTGCGCCGGCGGCGGCCGCCAGGGCGACCATGGCCGGCCACGATGGTGCGAGCGAATAGCCGATCAGACACAGCCCGGTCAGCCCGCAGCTCGCCGACAGCGCCGTGCCTACGCCTGCGCGCGCCAGTACGCGCCCGTTGACCGCCGAGGCGATGAAGTAGCCCGTGGCGAACGACGCCAGAAGCATCCCCAGCGCATCCAGGGAGAGCCCGAACGTCGCTCGAATCGACGGCCAGCCCACGCCCAACAGCCCCTCAGGCAAGCCGAGGCTGACAAAGCCCAACGACGCCAGTGTCAGCGTCACCACGTTTGCCCGACGGAGCCGCATCGCCACAGCATGGCAGATCTCCCCCGACCCCCGACCCCCGACCCCCGACCCCCGACGAGTGTGTGCTACAGTGCGCCCGTACTTTCTAATTGAAGACGCCCTTATCCAGAGAGGTGGAGGGAAACGGCCCGATGAAGCCCGGCAACCCTCCCGGCGCGAGCGGTGCTCGCCCGGAGACGGTGCCAATTCCGCTGATGCACGTTGCGCGTGCGTCGGAAGATGAGGGAGGTTCCGTCAGGACGACGGAACGCACGCGAAGCACCGCGCTCGTGAGCCCTCCGCCTGGATAGTTGGCACAACCTCGGGAGGGAACACATGAGCATAACTGTCGGCGAGCGATTCGCACCGCCGGACACGGCGCGCCGCATTCGCGGTCTGCAATGTCGCGAGTGCGGCCAGTTGTATGCCGCCGAAGCGCGCCATGTGTGCGAGCTGTGCTTCGGGCCGGTCGAAGTCGCCTACGACTACGACCTGATTCGCCAGACCATGTCGCGTGAAAGCATCGCCAGCGGTGCTGACACGCTGTGGCGCTACAAGCAATTGCTGCCCATCGAGGGCGAGGACCTCGTCGACACGCATGCAGGCTTCACCCCGCTGATCCCCGCCCACAACCTGGGTAAGCAACTTGGCCTGAACAACTTGTGGCTCAAGAACGACACGGTCAACCCGACGTTTTCGTTCAAGGACCGCCCCGTTTCGATAGCGGCGACCAGAGCCAAGGAGCTTGGCTTCGACACCCTATCGTGTGCCTCCACGGGCAACCTGGCTGGCGCAGTGGCAGCCCACGCCGCCAAGGCGGGGTTGCGTGCGTGCATTTTCATTCCGGCCGACCTCGAGCCGGCCAAAATCGTCGGCGCCGCCGTGTACGGGCCGACGATCATCGCCGTCGACGGCAACTACGACGACGTCAATCGTCTGAGTAGCGAGATTGGCGACCTGTACAACTGGGCCTTCGTCAACATCAATCTGCGTCCGTACTACTCCGAGGGCTCGAAGACGCTGGCGTTCGAGGTTGTCGAGCAGCTTGGCTGGCGATTGCCCGATCGGATTGTGGCGCCCATCGCCAGCGGCTCGATGTTCACCAAGGTGCACAAAGGCTTTACCGAGCTGCAGAAGGTCGGCCTCGTGCCATCAGGGACCGTCAAGATGGTCGGCGCACAAGCCGAAGGGTGCTCGCCAGTCGTCCAGGCGGCACGCGCGCATACCTATGATGTTCGGCCGGTCAGACCGAACACGATTGCCAAGAGTCTGGCAATCGGTAATCCCGCCGATGGTTATTACGCGCTCAAGATCGTCGAGCAAACGGGTGGCGCGCTCGAGGCCGTGACCGACCCCGAGATCGTCGACGGCATCCGCCTGCTGGCCCGCACCGAAGGCATCTTTGCCGAGACTGCCGGCGGTGTCACCATCGGGGTGTTGAAGAAGCTCGCGCAGGCAGGCAAGATCGACCCGGATGAGCTGGTGGTGGCCTACATCACCGGCAATGGCCTGAAGACGGTCGACGCGGTGGCCGACCACGTGGCGCCCGTGCTGCGTGTCGCCCCGACCCTCGCGTCATTCGAGGCCGCCTTCAAAGGCCAGCGCTAGAAGGGGAGCGTTTGTATGGCTACCGAACGCGTCAAGTTCACGTTTCCGCCCGACCTGGTCAATCAACCCGTGATCTACAACATGGGCAAGCAGTTTGGCGTGGTCACCAATATCCGCCGCGCCAACCTGAGTCACGATCGCGGCTGGGTCATCCTGGAGGTCGTCGGCAATGCCGACGATGTCGAGAAGTCGCTCTCGTGGGCGCGCGAACAGGGCGTGCGCGTCGAACCGATGGGGGTCGAGACCGCATGAGCGTACGCGTGCGCATCCCGACACCCTTGCGTGCCGCGACTGATGGTGCTGCTGAGCTCTCGCTCGAAGCAGCCACTGTGCTTGGCCTGATCGAGGATCTGGAGACCCGCTATCCAGGCATTCGCGGCCGCTTGCGCGATGATTCAGGTGAGATGCGGCGCTTTATCAACCTGTACGTGAACGGTGAGGACGTGCGCTTCCGCGACGGCTTGCAAACGGGCCTCAAGGCTGGCGACGAGCTGAGCATCGTCCCTGCCGTCGCGGGCGGCTAGCGCGGCTCGATCGTCACCTCGTCGCCGCGCTTGGCACCGAGCGTGGCGGCCGCGCTGCCGTCGCGCACTGAGATCTCAATCAGCCCGCTGCTGCCGACAAGTGCGAGTAGCTCGCCCGACCGGGCCGCGGCGTAGTACGGCTGCTGCTCAAGAATGCGGTCGGCGATCGCAACGGCGAAGCGCGGCCGCGCCGGTAGATTGGTGATCAGGTTGCCGTAGGCATCAATGTGCATCACCTGGCCGCGCGGGCCGTTGGCCAGCCGCAGCTCGAACGGCCGCTGCAATTCGACCGGCGGTCCAAACTGGTCCAACGGCACGCCGAGCGCAAGGTGGCCCGCCACGGGGCCGAAGATGTCTCGCCCATGGAACGTACTCGCCTGCGTAGTCCGCCAGTACCTCGGGTTCGTTAGCTCCACAGCCGCCGCGCAGCCGCCGACGCGATCCAGGGCGGGCACCAGCAGGCCATTGTCTGGTCCGACCAGGAGGTCGCCGCGTTGAGACCGAGCAGCGACGCCACGGCGGGCCGAGCCGACGCCCGGGTCTACGACGGCCACGTGCACGACATCGTTGGGGAACGTCTCGACGGCCGACCACAGTAGAAAGGCGCCGCCGAAGACATCTTGTGGCGGCACGGCGTGCGTCAGATCGACGAGGCAGACTGAACCAGCCACGCTCAGCACGGCGGCCTTCAGCTGGCCCACATACGTGTCCGCCAGGCCGAAGTCACTCAGCAGCGTGACAATCGCCACAGCGAACCCCTCTGCTGTATCAACTCCTGCCCTAACCCCTCTGGAAGAGAAAAGTCATGTCGCGCGTGGGCGCGTGCGATGACGGCGGCGTTCGCTGTCAGATACGAAGCCATGAAGCGCACGTGCCAAACATACAGCGGATTTCTTACAATGTTGAGCGGATTACTTAGCAATGCGACTCACGCGCGGCTCCGACTATGGCGCACATGCGGTCATCGAGCTGGCCAGTCACTATGGCCAGGGACCACTCCAGTGCGCCGAAATCGCCGCGCGGCAGAAGATCCCCGAGGCCTACCTCGACCAGATCCTGAGTAGCCTGCGCCGCGTCGGCATCGTGCGCAGCTCGCGCGGACCGCATGGCGGCCACGAGCTGGCGCGCGATCCGCGCGACATCACGCTGGGCGACGTCGTTACGGCAGTCGAAGGTCCGGTCGTCCCTCAGGAATTCGTGCACCACGTCGACGGCGCGGCGACGGACTGGCTCACCGCATGTGCGGTGCGTAACGCCTGGCATGCCGCGACCGAGGCCTCCCAGCGCGTGCTGGACAACACCACCATCCAGGCGCTGGTCGAGGAACAACGGATCATCCGCGCCAATCGAGAGCGGGGAATCGACCAACGACCGCAAGCGTTACTGACATCAGATCACTGAACTGGAACCTGGAGCACAAGTGACCTCCTCTAACGGCACGACCAACGGAACCGTACTCGGCCCGGCGCTTTCGCTGGACCAGGCGCGTCGCTACGCGCGCCAGATCATCCTGCAGCCTGAGGTCGGGTCGATCGGCCAGCGCAAATTGTTGGCGGCGAAGGTATTGCTGATCGGTGCGGGCGGTCTGGGGTCGCCCGCGGCCATGTACCTGGCCGCGGCGGGCGTGGGCACGATCGGCATTGTCGATTACGACGTTGTCGACCTGAGCAACCTGCATCGCCAGATCATTCACGGCCACCACAACATCGGCCGGCCGAAGGTCGATGCGGTGCGCGAGCGCCTGGCCGACATCAATCCCGACGTGCAGGTTGTCACGTTCAACGAGCCGATCTCGTCGGCGAACGCGATGGACATCATCAAGGACTTCGACGTGGTCGTGAACGGGTCGGACAACTTCACGACGCGCTACCTGGTCAACGACGCGGCCTATCTGCTCAAGAAGCCGCTGGTCGACGGCACGCTCTTCCGCTTCGAGGGCCGCGCCAACGTGTTCCTGCCCGGCCAGGGCTGCTACCGCTGCTTGTTCCCCGCCCCGCCACCGCCCGGCGCCGTCCCGAGCTGTGCCGAAGCTGGCGTGCTAGGCGCGATGTGCGGCGTGGTCGGCACCATCCAGGCCATCGAGACGATCAAGCTCATCCTGGATCTCGGCGAGCCACTGGTGAACCGCCTGTTGCTCTTCGATAGCTTGAGCATGGAGTTCCGCGAAGTGCGCATTCCGCGCGATCCGAGCTGCCCGCTGTGTGGCGACAACCCCACCATCCATGAGCTCATCGACTACGAGGCGTTTTGCGGCGCGCCCGTCACCGCGCTCGGCTAACGGACAGACAGAATGGCTAACGTCCGCGTCCCGTCCATGCTCCGACCAACTGTTGGCGGCGAGCGCATCGTCGCCGCCGAAGGGGCCACGCTGCGTGAGCTGATCGGCAACGTCGATCGACGCCACCCCGGTTTCGCCGGACAACTGCTCGAGCCGACTGGTGATCAGCGCCGTTTCGTCAACATCTACGTCAACGATGAGGACGTTCGTTACCTGAGGGGCCTGGAAACACCGGTCAGCGAAGGCGATGTGATCTCGATCTTGCCGGCGGTCGCGGGGGGCTGAGCGTGGTTTTGGAGGCGACGCGCAGTCGTTCGACAATTGAGCACGCGATCGGCAACACGCCGCTGATCGAGCTGCCCAGCTTCAGTCCGCGCGCGGGCGTGCACCTGTGGGCCAAGCTCGAAGGCGCCAACCCGTCCGGCAGCGTCAAGGACCGTATCGCGCTGGCGATGCTCGACCAGGCCGAGGCGCGTGGCGACCTCCGACCAGGAACCGAGCGCATCATCATCGAGCCGACCAGTGGCAACACTGGGATCGCGCTGGCGATGCTCGCCAAACGGCGCGGCTACCGCTTCCTGGCGGTGCTGCCGGAGAACGTGAGCAGCGAACGCCGCCAGCTGCTGGAGGCCTACGGTGCCGCGCTCGAGTGCACACCCGGCGAGCTGGGCTCGAATGGTGCGATCCGTCGCGCCCAGGAGCTGGTCGCCCAGCATCCCGAGCGCTTTTACATGCCCTACCAGTACGGCAATGAAGCTAATCCCGGCGCACATTACGCGACGACGGCGCCTGAGATCCTACGCGATCTACCCCAGATCACCCACTTCGTGGCTGGGCTGGGCACAGGCGGAACCCTGACTGGCATCGGCCGCCGCCTCAAAGAGGACAGGCCGGGGGTCAAGGTCATCGCCGCCGAGCCGCACCCGGGCGACGGTGTGCAGGGCTTGCGCAGCCTCGACGATGGCTTCATTCCGCCGGTGCTCGACCCATTGATTCTGGATCGCAAGATCCTCGTCACCTCCGACGACGCGCTGGTCATGACCCGCCGCCTGGCCGACCAGGAAGGCGTCTTCGCGGGCATTTCGTCGGGTGCGGTGCTGCACGCAGCGCTGCGCGCGACGCGCGATGTGGACGCTGGTGAGGTGGCGTGCTTGTTCGCCGACAGTGGCTGGAAGTACCTCAGCCTCGGCGTCTGGTCGCGCTCGCTCGACGAGGCACGGGAGACGGTGCGCGACAAAATCTGGTGGTGATCTTTCCCACCACGCTGCGTCAACAACTGATTTCGCATGCGCAGGCCGGAGCACCTGACGAGGTGTGCGGCATGCTGGCTGGCCGTTCCGACACAGTGGAGCGCGTGTTCCGCGTGCGCAATACAGCTGATTCCGTCGGCGCCGAGCGCGGTGTGTTTCGCGATCGCGACTCTGGTGTGGCTGCCGCGGGCCGACGGGGCGTGCACTACTACATGGACCCCAAGGACCAACTGCGCGTGTACAACGAGATCGACGATCTCGGGCTCGACGTGCTGGGCTACTACCACTCGCATACCCATACCGAGGCGCGGCCGTCGCCCACCGACATTCGTCTGGCCAGCGATCTGGCGGCGACATATGTGCTCGTCAGCCTGCGCGACCAACAGCCAGTGGTCCGCGCCTGGCGCATCGTCAAGGCCGACCCCGGCGATGAGACGGGCGAGCTGATCGAGCTCGACCTCACGGACTGACTGCCTACGCCGCCGTCATTGCACGCGCCGCGCGGCAGTTCCAACTTCCTTCTCTAAAGAGAAGCAGACGTCTGGTGACCAGTGCTTCGTCGCGGCAGCGATCCGCCTGGCGGCGTTCGGTCAGCCAGAGATTAGAATCTGACACCTATGGCGAAAGTGATCGTCGGGATGTCTGGCGGCGTCGATAGCAGCGTCACGGCCGCCTTGCTCAAGCAGGACGGCCATGACGTCATTGGCGTCACGCTCAACGTGTGGCCCGATCTGCCGAACATGCCCGAGATGCAGCGCGAGGATGCGTGCTGCGCGCTCGGCGCGGTCGAAGATGCCCGACGAGTCGCCGACAAGCTCGATATCCCGTACTACGTGCTGAACTTCAAAGAGGTCTTCGAGGACAAGGTCATCAAGGACTTCGTCCAGACCTATGCCAGCGGCCGGACGCCCAACCCGTGCATCCGTTGCAACCAGTTCATCAAGTTCGACGCACTGCTGGTCAAGGCACGCCAGCTTCAGGCGGACTACGTAGCCACCGGCCACTACGCGCGCATCGAGCACGGCACCACGAATCGCCTCCGCAAAGCCCAGGATCCGACCAAGGACCAGAGCTACGTCCTGTACGTCATGACCCAGGATCGTCTCGGCGCCGCGCTCATGCCGCTCGGCGCGCACACCAAGCAGGACACCCGCCAGCTCGCCCATGACATGGGCTTGGCAGTGGCGAACAAGCCTGAGAGCCAGGACATCTGCTTCGTGCCGTTCAAGCGCTACACCGAGTTCATCGAGCTGTACGCCCCCGAGGTGCTCCAGCCCGGCCCGATCGTCACAACCGACGGTCAACTTGTCGGCGAGCACCGCGGTGTCGCCCTGCATACGATCGGCCAGCGCCGTGGACTTGGCGTCGCAACTGGCCAGCCGCTGTTCGTGACCGAGCTCCAGCCCGAGACCAACACCGTCGTCGTCGGTGGCCCCGATCAGCTGCTGAAAACAACCTGCGAGTTGGACGAAGTGAACTGGATCGACGGCCAAAGACCAACCGGGCCACGGCGCGCGATGGCCAAAGCGCGCTACCGGGCCGCCGAAGTGCCGTGCACGATATCGACGAGCGCGGCCGGCCTGCGGGTCGACTTTGACGCGCCACACAAGGCGATTACGCCTGGCCAGGCGCTCGTGCTGTACGACGGCGAGTACGTCCTGGGCGGCGGAACGATCACCCGCTAGGCGCCGCCACGGGCTATACTCGGGCGTTAGTCTCGATCATGCCGCGGGTCAATCGCGATCTTCAGCGTCGGATGGCGGCACGCCGTGAGCGTGAGCGCCGGCGTCCGCCCGGTGAGCGGCGCTATCGGTTCGAATCGCCGGAGGCGATCGACGCACTTGCCGAGCCCGACGGCGACCTGTTCGACGGCGCGCCGGAGATGCTGCCCGAGTCGGCGGCACGCGCTGCGCGCTCCTCAGGCGCGGCTCGGGCCGCCAGTGTGCCGCGCGCCACGCAGCGCGCGACGCCGAAGCCGTTTTCGGCCTACCGCGAAGAGTACGCCTACGTTGGCGCCGATCTCCGTCGCATTGTGCTCGTTATTGGCTCGCTGCTGGTGGTGCTGATCGTGCTGCACTTCGTCCTCGTGCGTTGAGGCGGACCACCCAGCGGGCATGGCCACCATCAGCTCCGGGCTGAGCGAGCCAGCAGGCCAGCCCTCGCTGCGCCTGTTCCGCCTGTTCGGCATCCAGTTCACGGCGAACTGGAGCTGGTTATTGCTGCTCGGGCTGCTGATCTACGTTGCGTACACGACGCTGCGCATGCAGCTCGGGTTCGGCTGGTCAACACAGGTCGTCTGGGCGCTCTCGGCGCTGGCCGCGCTGCTGGCGATCGCGAGCCTGTATGGCCACGAGCTGGCACACGCCCTGGTCGCCCGTCGCTTTGGCATTCCCGTCCGCACCATCAGCATGTTCTTGCTCGGCGGCATGGCGCACATCACCCGCGAGTCGCCGTCACCCCGAGCGGAGTTCCTGATCGCACTCGCCGGTCCCGTGGCCAGCCTGACCATTGGCATGGTCGCTGCGCTTGTCGGCTGGCCGCTGCAGTCTGTCGCGCCCGCCGTAGCCGCGGTGTGCTTCTGGCTGGCCTGGGTCAATATTCCGATCGCCATCTTCAATCTGGTGCCGGCCTATCCGCTGGATGGCGGACGGGTACTGCGCGCAGTCCTGTGGTTCGCCGGCCAGGACCTGCGCTGGGGCAGCACGATCGCCGCGCGCGTCGGTCAGGTCGCCGCGATGGCCCTATTGTTCGCGGGCGTGTGGATCCTGTTCGAAGGCAGCGGCGGTGCGCTCAGTGGGCTGTGGCTGATGATGATCGCCTGGTTCATGTACGCGGGCGCGGCCAGCTCGCAGCACGCGTCGCTGTTTCAGGACGCACTGCGGCGGCTCACTGTGGCCTCGGTCATGGACCGTGATTTCGGCAAAGTCCAGGCGGGTGTCTCGGTCCAAACCTTTGCCGAGGAGCACTTGTTGGAGCGGCCGACCGTCGGCCGCGGCACGCCGCGGTCATACGCCGTCTATCGCGATGATTACCTGGTCGGACTGCTGAGCCTGCGTCAGCTGGGCCGGATTCCCGTGCACAGCTGGCCGCAGACGAGCATCGAACGGGCGACACTGCCCATCGAGTCAGCGCCGTCAATGGAGCCCGGTGCACCAGCGCTCGGCGCACTGCACCTGATGCTCGAAGAGGGCGCCGAGCTGATCGCAATCATGGCCGAAGGTCGCTTGCTCGGCCTGGTGACACGCGATGAGCTCGCGCGGGCCACCGCGGCGGCCAAGAGCTAGCGCGCGTCAGTCCCAGAGGCGGGTGGCGCCGACGTAATGTGCCGCCCAATAGCTCGAGCTGATGCTCGAGACGGTCACACCCGTGCGCTCATCGCTGGCATGCACGAACTGGCCGCCGCCGATGTAGATGCCATCGTGCGACAGCCCGGGCATGTACGTGTTCGCGAAGAAGACCGTATCGCCAGGCTGCAACGCAGACAGCGGAATGTGCGCGCCACCGTTGTACTGCTGCCACATGCCGCGCCCAACTGGCGCGCCACTCTGGTTGTGGATGTAGTAGACGAACCCAGAGCAATCAAACCCGGCCGGCGATGTCCCGCCGAACACATAGCGGTAGCCGACGAACTTCATGGCATTGGCCACCAGGTTCGCGCCGCCGCGGCCGACGACAGTCTGTGGCGCTGGGGCAGCCGGTTTGGCCGCTGGCTTGGGCGCGGGCGCGGGCTGCGTGACCACGGCGGCACCGCCCGGACCGGTGCGCGCCGCGGGCAGCTCGACCACCGGCGCCGGAATCGCCTCCGCGCGCAATTTGCCGCCTGGCACGACCAGCTTGGCGCCGACGTGAATCACGTCCGGGTCGTTCAGGTCGTTGTAGTCGAGCAGCAAGCCCAGGTCGACCTGGTACTTCCACGAGATGTCGGCCAGTGTCTCACCGGGTTGAACGGCGTACTCCAACCCCTTGACGGGCAGGATACGTAGCTCGCTGCCAGGCTTGATCGTGTCCGGATCGTCGATGCCGTTGCTCGACAGAATCGTGTCGACGTCGACGCCAAAGGTGTCGGCGATCGAGTGCAAGGTATCGCCGGTCTGCACTTCATAGGAACGCGTGCTGGGCACGGCGCGCTGCGCGTCGATCGGCAGGCGCTCCCCGCCCCCAATCGCCGCCGCCTGCTGGTCGCCGTCATCTGACAGCGCGACGGCGCGGCGTGCGCTCGGCAGCACCGGCTCAGCGCCGGGTACGACGACCTGCGTGCCGGGCTGAACGATGTCCGGATTGCCGAGGTCGTTGGCCTTGATGATGTCGGCCATCTCGACGCCATAGCGCTCGGCAACGCGGCGGATTGACTCGCCGGAACGCAGCGTATGCAGCACGCCGTCGGTCGGCAGGATCGTCAGCTCCTGGCCGACCTGGAGCAGATCAGGATCGCGCAAATTGTTCGCGGCGAGGATGGTCGCGGGGTCGAGGCTGTACCTGGCGGCGAGCATACGAATCGTCTCGCCTTCTTCGACGGTATGCACGAAGGGCTTGGGCGGCGCCGTGCGCGCTTCCTCTTCAGTCGGGGTGGCGGTGGGGGCGTCGACGGGCTGGGCAGCCGGCGGCTCTTCGACGTCGAGCGCCAGCAACGGTGGACTGGGGTTGGCCACCGCGGCGGAAGCGTTGGTGGACACCGGCGTACTGCGTGGCTGAACGGCCAGGGCTGAAACGGTCGTCAAGCCGATCAGGGCGACGGTGGCATGCAACAGATAGCGGGGTCGGGAACGTGCGAGCCACGTAAGGTTGGCCAAAGCCCCTTGCAACGCCACGGCCGCGACGGCCGCTGTGCGGTTAGTCCGCTGCACTATTCCTCGGTTTCCTGGGGGAGGTTGCCGCTATCAGGCAATCGAAAGCGCCTCCGCGAAGGTGGTGGAGGCGGCGGAGCGGACCCCAGCCGCGTGGCCACTGTATACACCCCCGGTTGAGAGGGTCAAGAGCGCGAACCTTCAATTTGTCGCCACGTCTCATTCGTTCTTACATATTCTCGTACCACGCCGCCGGCGTCCCGCGGCGCTGCGCTACGCTCCACCAACGCACCAATGCCATACCTTGGGCGCTCTGTCCGCCGCCGCGAAGACGCGGCCTTGTTGACTGGCCGCGGCCGCTTCGTCGACGACCTGACCCTGCCCGACACCGTCCATCTGCAGTTCGCCCGGAGCCCGCATGCGCACGCGCGCATCACCCGGCTCGACACAACAGTGGCCCGGCAACTGCCGGGCGTGGTCAGCGTGCTCACCGCCCAGGATCTGACCACCTTGCCCGACATGCCGCTCAATCAGCGTGCGCGCAGCATGACCGTCCCGCCCAATCCGATCCTGGCCCGCGACACCGTCAATGCCGTCGGCGCGCCGGTCGCCGCGGTTGTCGCCGAGACACGCGCCCTGGCTGAAGATGCCGCCGCGGCGATCGAGATCGACTACGAGCCATTGCCGGGCATTAGCGACGCCGAGGCGGCGCTCGCACCCGATGCGCCACGCGCCTGGCAGGCGCTGGAGGGCAACCTGGTCTTCACCAATCAACGCGCTGGCGGCGATCCGGATCGAGCCTTCGCCGACGCCGAGCATGTCGTCGCCGTCGATATCTTCAGCCCGCGTTTGGCCGGCGCGGCCATCGAGCCACGCGCGGTCCTCGTCGCGCCGGAGCCGATGGGTGATGGGCTGACGATCTGGGTCTCGGCCCAGTCGCCCTTTCGAGTGCGCACGCCTCTTTCGCGTTTGCTGGGCATCGCCGAGAACCGCATCCGCGTCATCACGCCCGACGTGGGCGGTGCGTTCGGCGTGAAGAACAATGTCTATCGCGAGTACGCGGTCGCCGCGCTGCTCGCATTGCGCCTGAAGCGGCCGGTCAAGTGGGTGGCGACGCGTGGTGACGAGTTCGTGGCCATGCAGCAAGGTCGTGACATGCGCATCGGCGTCCAACTGGCTGTCACCGGCGACGGCACGTTCAGTGGACTCAAAGTGCGCAACGTGGCCAATGTTGGCGCCTACTTGCAGCCCGCCGGCGTTGGACCAGCCGGCCGACCGCTGACGCAATCGCCGGGCTGCTATCGCATCCCGAACGTGGCCGTCGAGATCGCCGGGGTGGTGACCAACACCACCGGGACTGGCCCGTACCGCGGCGCTGGTCGGCCAGAGTCGGTGCTACTGATCGAACGCGTGGTTGACGCCGCCGCACGCCAACTGGCGCTGGACCCCGTCGTCATCCGTCGTCGCAACTTCGTGTCCGAAGACGCGTTCCCGCACACCAACGCCTTGGGCGCAGTCTACGACTCGGGCAACTACTCCCGTGCCCTGGACCGCGTGCTCGAGCTCGGCGACTGGCCCGCCTTGCTGGAACAGCGCGCCGCGGCCCGTCAGCGCGGCGAGATCATGGGCGTTGGTCTGGCGACATTTATCGAGCCAAGTGCTGGCGCCGGGTTCGAAAGCGGCATCGTGCGCATCGAGGCGACTGGCAAGGTCACCGCCATCACGGGTTCGAGCGCCCATGGCCAGGGCCACGAGACCGCCTTCGCCCAGGTCGTCGCCGACCGCCTCGGCGTGCCAATGGACGACGTCGTCGTGCTGCACGGCGACACCCATGGCGTACCACAAGCGGTCGGCACGTTCGGCAGCCGCAGCGCAGCGCTCGGCGGCAGCGCGCTCGTGCTCGCGTCAGAACGCGTCCTGGCCAAGGCGCGGCGCATGGCCGCCCATCTGCTCGAGGCGGCGACCGAGGACGTCGACCTGCACGACGGCGGCTTCTCGATCGCCGGTGCGCCCGACCGACGTGTCGGCTGGGTTGATCTGGCCAGCGCGGCGTACTCGACCTTGAACTTGCCCGACGGCGACGAGCCGGGACTCGAGGCGACCGCATTCTTCACGCCCGAGGCCGAGGTCTACGGCTTCGGCGCGCACATCGCGGTCGTCCGCGTCGAGCGCGACACCGGCCACGTGCGCCTCGAGCGCTTGATCTGCGTTGACGATTGCGGGCGCGTGCTGAACCCGCTGCTCGTGGAAGGTCAAGTTGTGGGCGGCATCGCTCAGGGCCTGGGCCAGGCACTGCTGGAGCAGGTCGTGTTCGACGCAGGCGGGCAAGTGCTGTCGGCGTCGTTGGGTGATTACGCGATGCCACGCGCCGTCGATATGCCCGGCCTGGACGCGTTAGTGCTGGCGCACACGGTGACGCCGTCGCCGTGGAACCCGCTCGGCGTAAAGGGCGTCGGCGAGTCGGGCACGGTCGGCGCGCCCGCGGCCATCGTCAACGCCGTAGTCGACGCGCTGGCGCCGTTCGGCGTGACGCACGTGGACATGCCCTTCACCTCGGAGAAGGTGTGGCGCCTAATCAATGGCATGTCATCCTGAGCCTGCGAAGGATCCGCGAGCTTGGAGCCGGCGCTCCGATGGATTCCGTCTCGGCAGGCGGATCCTTCGTAGCTCGCCATGCCCCGCGCGAAGCGCGTGGGTTCCTCGCCTCAGAATGACAAACGGTATGGTTTTGCTATCGAGCTCGATCAGCTCAGCGCCGCCCGCGCCTTCGGCGCTAATTACTTCAACCTGCTCCGCCGCGGTGCCGACGGCTCGCTTGTCCTGTCCGCGGATCACTGGCGGCTCGAGCACGACAAGTCCACGCCTGAGGCCTTCTGCTTCTCGGCCAAGGAGGACGACGCGTCCGAGCTGATCGTGCCCCTGGAACAGGTTGAAAAACTGACCTGGGACCGCCTGCCCAAACAGCAGCAGCGGTCGCAGATTCGCTTTTACCTGAGCAACGGCGATCTGTGGACGTTCAGCGGCAGCGTCGACGAGTCCGCCTTGCCCGAGCGCTAGCTCGCCGCCGATGTTCGGCTGCGGCGAACCCACCCACGTATGGAGCCTCACACCGCACCCCGCGGTCCAGGGCCTGCTTGGCCGCCCTGAGCTCAACCCCGCGGCGATTGACCATCTCCTCGGGGCACGCGCACGGACACCGTGGCCACTGGTGGCGCTGGGCGGGTTGCTTGGCCTGGTCGGTAGTGCATTCAGCGCCTTCGGCAGTGCGCCAGCAGCGGGCCGCGTCCACACCGTGCCATCCGACGCACGCACGGTGCGCCTGGGCGTCTTCGATTCGACGCTGCCGAACCTGCTGGAGATCGACTCGGGCGACATCGTCGTCTACCCCAATACGTGGTCGCACTTCCTGAACAGGCTCCAGCCAGGCGTGGCCATAGATGATTTGGCGAGACTGAGGCGCGAGAACCCAGGCAAAGGCCCGCATTCGATCGTCGGCCCGATCGGGGTGCGCGGCGCCGAGTCAGGTGACCTGCTGGCGATCCACTTTCAGCGCCTGGTATCCGTCGAGTGGGGTGCTACGTTCGTCAACCCAGGAAATCTCGGCACGGGCACGCTGCCCGATGAGTTCCCCCAGGGCCAAGCGCGTTACCTGTCGCTCGATCTCGCCTCGATGACCGCCGAGTTCCTGCCGGGCATCGACGTACCGCTCGGACCGTTCCAGGGCACCGTCGCCACCGCGCCAGCCGAGGGCGGCGTCATCAGCTCGGTCCCACCTGGCCAGTATGCGGGCAACATCGACCTGCGCGAGCTGACCGA
Organism: Chloroflexota bacterium; assembly: GCA_036506475.1. Classification (GTDB taxonomy): domain Bacteria; phylum Chloroflexota; class UBA6077; order UBA6077; family CF-72; genus CF-72. The sequence continues at coordinate 20,205 of DASXRR010000003.1, read as the reverse complement.
GGGCTCGATCCTGTACATCCCGGTCTGGCAGCCCGGCGCCAAGCTGTTCACGGGTGACTCACACGCCGCGCAGGGCGACGGCGAGGTCAACAATCAGGCGCTCGAATCGGCCATGCGCGAGGTGCGCATCCAGGTCGTGCTGCACAAGCACGCCCCATGGACGTGGCCCATGGCGGAGACCGCGACGCACTGGATCGTGCTGGGCATCGATCGCGATCTCGACGAGGCATTCCGCATCGCCACCCGCAACACGATCGACTTCCTATCACTGCGCACGGGGATGTCGCGGCTCGACGCGTACTGCCTGGCCAGCATCGCCGTCAGCTTCAGGGTGAGCCAGTTTGTCGACCAGACCCGCGGCATCCACGCCATGATCCCCAAAGCCATCTTCGCCGACGAGCTACGCAGGTCCGTCAGCATCATCTGATCCGCGGCCGCGCGGCGTGCTGGCTTCCCGCCGCTTCCGGGGTGTGCCATCCGGACGTGAACCCCTGGATCGTGGGGCAAGGGTGGGTGAGTAAATGGAGCGACCGTACAATGTGCCAAATGGCCCAGACCGTGAGTGCCACGACCGTCCTCGACACGCTCCACGAGCGCGGCTTCGTTGCGCAGGTGTCGGATGAGCCCGCCCTCCGCCGCGTGTTGGAGAGTGGCCCGATCTCGGTCTACCAGGGCTTCGACCCGACTGCCAATAGTCTGCATACGGGCAGCCTGGTGGGCATCATGGCCCTGGCACACTTTCAGCGCGCCGGCCATCGACCGATCGCCGTCGTCGGCGGCGGCACGGGCATGATTGGCGATCCCACGGATCGCAGCGACACTCGCCCGCTGCTCAGCGTCGAGAAGATCGAACACAACGTGAGCGGCATTCGCCGTCAGTTCGAGCGCTACCTCGACTTCGGCAACGATCGCGCCAAACTGGTCAACAACGCCGATTGGCTGCTCGGCCTGCGCTACATCGAGTTCCTGCGCGACGTTGGGCGCCACTTCACGATCAACCAACTGATGCAACATGGCACCTACTGGGAACGTTTTCAGGCCGAGAGCTTCAGCTTCATCGAGCTGAACTACGCGCTCGTGCAGGCGTACGATTTCCTGCACCTGTATCGGACCGAGCGCTGCGTCCTACAGATCGGTGGCAACGACCAGTGGTTCAACATCCTGGCCGGTCGCGATCTCATCCGCCGCTCGGAAAGCGCTGAGGCATTCGCGCTGACCACGCCGCTGATCACCAATACGTCGGGTGAAAAGTTCGGCAAGACCGCGGGCAATGCCGTCTGGCTCGACCCCGAGCAGACCTCGCCGTACGAGTTCTATCAGTACTGGCGCAACACTGAAGACTCGGATGTCGGGCGTTTCTTGCGCATGTTCACGTTCTTGCCGATCGACGCGATCGCCCAGCTCGAGCAGCGCACCGGCGCGGACATCAATTCGGCCAAGGAAGTGCTGGCCTTCGAAGCCACGCGTATTACGCACGGTGAAGAGGAAGCGCAGCGCGCCCAGGCCACCGCGCGCGCGTGGTTCAGCGGCCAGGGCACGGCCGAAGGTCCGTCGATTGTGGTGAGCAGGCCAACGCGGCTGGAAGAGCTGGCCCTCGAGGCCGGCCTGGTCGAGTCATTGAGCGACGCCAAGCGCCAGATCCGCGCCGGCGGCCTGCGCGTGAACGGTCAGCCGCAGGAGCGCGATCGCGTTGTCGACCCCGCAGAGCTGCCGCTGCTGCTCAGCCTGGGCAAGCGCAAAGTCCAACTCGTCAGCGGGTAGTGGGACGCACGGTCACGCGTGCCCGTTGCTGTTGGCCTGCCCATTCGGTAACGCGTACTGACCGACCACGCGGACTAGATCGTCGAGGTCGAATGGCTTGGCCACGCACGCGTGCACGGGCACTTCGGTGATCCGCCGTAAGGCGTCCTGGACGGCCGAGATGACCACGATCGGCACATCCGTGCACAACCGCTCCTTGTGGCACTCCTCGATGAACGAGAAGCCATCCATAACCGGCATCATCAGGTCGAGCACCACCGTCGCTGGCCTGCGTACGCGCATGGCCTCGAGTGCTTCACGGCCATGCGCCGCGAGATCTACGGTGTAGCCCTCCTCACGGAGCGCGTCGCCTACGAGGCCACGGATCGCGGGGTCGTCGTCGACCACCAGGACATACGGATAGACCATCTCCGGGCGGGCCGGAGTATGCCACAAACTACCTGGAGTGACCGTTCTGGCGGGTGCGCGGTGCCTCGTCCAGGGCGGCTTCGGCACGATCCGCGGCGGCGGTGGCGTCAGTGCTGCCGACGATCGAGTCGATCAGCCCGTACTCGCGCGCTTCGATCGCGCTCATCCAGTAATCGCGATTGATGTCCTTTGAAATGCGCTCGATGTCCTGGCCCGTATCGGCTGCCATGAGCTGCTTGATGCGCGCATTGAGGCGCAGGATCTCGCGTGCGTGGATCTCGATATCCGCGGCGGTTCCCTGCGCGCCAGCCGAGGCCTGGTGAATGAGCATGCGCGAGTTGGGCAGCGCAGCACGGTGGCCTTTGGCACCGCCAGCCAGGATCACCGCGGCGGCGCTCGCGGCCATGCCGACACAGGTCGTCGCGACGGACGGCTGGATGAGCTGCATCGTGTCGTAGATCGCCAGCCCCGCGTCGGCTTCGCCGCCCGGGCTATTGATGTACAGCTGAATCTCGCGCTCCGGATCGTCCTGGTCCAGGAACAACAGCTGGGCCACGATCACGTTGGCGACCTCGTCCGTCACCGGCGTGCCGAGAAACACGATGCGATTGCGCAGCAGGAGCGAGAAGATGTCGTAGGCGCGCTCGCCGCGACTGCTCTGTTCCACCACCATCGGCACGGTGTACGCGCGGGGCAGGCTGAATCGACTCATGTGCACGCGGTCTCCCTCCAGACATGAACTAGTTAGCTGCGAAAGCCGAGTGGACGATCGCCAGGCGGCGCGTCCGGTTCGTCACGCGACATCGATTCGCGGACCACGCGTCGGGCCGAGCTGCCTAACCCGTCGGCCAGAGCAATGCACGCATCGACGTAGGCGCGCCACATGCTGCGCGGCAAGCGTGTCTGCATCGCTTCACGCAGTCGCGCCTGGAGCGCCTGGAGCTCCGCCTCGGTCTCCGGTTCAGTGCCTGCACCCGCCGCGCCCGCCTCGCCCACCGGATAGCCAACCAGGCCTTCCAGCGTCGAGCGCTCGACGCCGAATGTATCGGCCAGCCGCTGTAGATACTGCACCGTGGGCACGACCTGACCGCGCCGCCAGCGCGAGACCTGCGTGTCGGCTACGCCGACCGAGCGGGCCAGCTGCGCCTGCGTCAGACCCCGGCTCTGCATCGTGTTCGCGAGCCAGCCGGCGAAGCGTTCGCGCTCCTCGTTGCCGGGCATGAGCCAGTATGACACGTGGGCGACGTTGCTGACAAGAAAGCAAGTCAATTGACTACAATCCGACGCCGGTGACCTTCAGCATCGTCGGCTTCGATCATGAGACGGGCGATCTGGGCATTGCGGTCGCCTCGAAGTTTCTGGCGATGACGATCGCGCGAGTGCGTGCCGATGCGGCGGTTCGGAATCGTCGATGCACATGGCCGCGCTGCAGGCTTTTGCGGACCCGAGTGCCAGCCGTGAGTGCTAGCGCGCCCCGTGAGCGCATCCCCAGCGCCGCCAAGGAGCCAAGCGCCGACGCTAGAGAATGTCGAGCGGCCGCTCGACCATTGGGCGGCCTGGATGGAACGGGTTGGCGTCGGCGGCTAGCCGACCGAGCAGCGTGTCGACGACGATGCGGCTCCCGCCGCCGCTGGCCATGATGCCGTGGCCGCTGTAGCCGCAGTTCAGAAACAGGCCGGGCGCCTCGCTCGGCCCGAGCAGCGGCCGATGGTCGGCTGTGTACGCGTACTGACCAGCTTGCAGCACCCAGTACAGATCGTGGTCCGACCAGACCCGCTCCCAGATCGGGCTCAGTTTCGCCAGCGACCTGTCTGAGCGCGGGTTCAGGAGACCGAAGGCGAACTCAGCGTTGGTCGGCACGTTCTCGAGCGGCTCGCCGGCTGGCGTGCCGGCCTCGGTCCATAGTCCGAAGCACCCGCGCAAGCCCGGCCGCCAGTGCGCGGCCGTTTCCTCATGGATGGTCATCGGCGAGTCCTGCGGGATGGCCGGCAGGTCAGGAATGACCAGCTTGTGGCGGATCGTTGGCCGCAGGTCGACGTCGACGCCCGCCAGCGCGGCTACCTTGGCCGCGAATGGGCCGGCCGCGACCACCACGTTGTCACAAGCAATGCGGCCGTGTGGCGTCTTGACCCCGATCATCTGACCGTCGCGCTCCTCGAAACCTGTCGCTGGCGTTTCCAGGCAAATGGTTGCGCCACTGGCCCGTGCGTAGCCCAGCGTGAGCCGTTTCGGATCGAGCCACCCGTCGGCATTGCGAAAACGAGCCTGGACGATCCCCTGGCTGAGATAAGAAAACCGGTAGCGCGCTTCATCACCGCTCAGCAGCTCGACGTCGTCGACGCCCCAGCCGTGCAGAGCATCGACAAAATAGCGCTGCTGTTTGGCACCGGCCTCGGTGGTGGCACAGAACAGGTAGCCCTGCTTTCTGATGTGCAGGTCGTAGCCAGGCAGCTCCGCGACCTCTTGAAACGCATCGAACAAGGCGATGCCCTCGCGCACGAGCGCGATCTCCTCAAGGTTGTCGAACTGCAGCCTGAACGCGCCCGTCGACACCGGCGTGGTCAACGTACACAACGCTTGCCGCTTTTCCAGCAGCACCACGTTGAGGCCTGCCCTGCGCGCGAAAAACGCCGTAGCCGCGCCGACGATCCCCCCGCCGATGACCACCAGATCGGCTGCCCGCGGCAGCTCGTCCGCCAACCGCAACCGCGGCCACTCAGCAGCCATCCGACGCTCGCGATTGTAGTGACTGGTACGCGCTGCCTGCCGGCCAACCATGTCAGGAATATGCGTGCCGCTCGCGCCGCGCAGCCTGCCGCTTTGCGGCCCGAGAGCGCCCAGCGCAGCGGCGGCGAGGACGGCTCTACGGCTTGCGCGAATTGTTGAGCCAGGGCGTCACCTGAGGCGCGGGCGCGACGTTCTTCTGGGCAACGAGAGGCTCAACCGCTTCTCAACCACCACTCAACAAGGACACCAACCATGAACGCCGCTTGCACCTGGGGCTGAGCCCGATCGCGGATTCGGTCCGCGAAACACTTGGAAGATGCCGTGCTTTGTCACCATACTCGGGGCGGAGCACGGCATTTGCGTTGTTAGGACTTCCTGGTCGCGCAGCAGCATTCTGGATCGCCGTCGTCACGACGGCGGCCGCGCTCATCGGCATCTGCGGCTACCTCGCTAGCGCAGATCAGCCGTACGTCTCGGCCGCGCTGCTGTTCTTAGCCGGTGTCGCCGCCGCCGAACAGTTCAACGTGCGCTTGCCGTCCTCGCGACCGGGCGCGTTGGTCAACGTCAGCGTCGCCGGCGCGCTGTGCGTCGCCGTCGTCCTGCTCTTCCCGACCCATTGGGCGGTCCTGATCGCCGGTTTCGGGCAGATCATCGGCGAGCTGGCACATGGCAAGCGCGAGCTGCGCAAAGTCGTCTTCAATGGTGCCAACCTCAGTCTCAGCGTGGCCCTGGCCGGCGCGGTCTGGCGCTTCGGCGAGCCGGCGACTCTGGACACGCTTGCTGCGGTGCCCTGGGTGCTTCTGGCCGCGGGCACCTTCCTCATCGTCAACACGCTGATCACGACGGCCATCGTGGCGTTCGTACTCGGAGTCCCCGTCGGCATGGTCTGGTGGCGTGGACACCGCCACATCCTGCTGGCAAATCTCGGACTGCACGCGATCGGCATCCCGATCGCCGGACTATGGCTCGCCTATCCATGGATGCTGGTCTGTCTTGGGGTCGCACTGCTGGCGCTCAGGCGCGCCATCGACGACCGTGTCAAACTCGAAACGCAGACGCTCGAGAGCCTGTTCGAGCTGGCCGACATCCTCGACGATCGCGACAAGTACACCCACGGCCATTCCGAGCGTGTCGGTCACTACGCCGAGCGGTTGGCGATCCAGCTGGGTCTGCCTAGCGAGCGCGCCCACCTGGCGTTTCTGGCCGGCCGCCTGCATGACATCGGCAAGTGCGCGGTCAGCAACGAGGTGCTGCGCAAGCCGGGCGATCTCGACGACTGCGAGCGCGATCACATGCGCCAGCACCCGGCCGTGGGCAGCGCGATGCTTGCCCATTTTTCCTTGTTCCAGGAGGTAGCGCAGTTTGTGCGCGGGCATCATGAGCGCTGGGACGGCGGCGGCTATCCCGACGGCCTGCGTGGTGAAGCGATCCCGCTCGAGTCGCGCATCATCTCCGTGGTCGACTCGTATGACGCGATGACCACGACACGGCCATATCGTGCCGCGTTACCGCACACCGAAGCGGTGCGGCGATTGCACCAGGGCGCCGATCGGCAGTGGGACCCGCGGGTCGTCGCGGCGTTTGTCGAGTGGCTCGATCAGCGCGCCCAGATGCCGTCGACGGCAATCGCCTCGTCCGCGCCCGGCCACGGCGGCGCAGTAGCAATTACCAGTTCGAGCGCCACGGCGCCCGTACTGCGGAACTGAAACTCGACGCCGAGCGGGATAGTCACGCTCACGCTCGCTTTCAGCTCAACGATCTCGCTGTGCGCGCCAGCTTGACGCCAGACCTCGCCCACCCCGCCGATGCAATACCACACCTCCTCGACCGTGCGGTGCCGCACCGCCTGAGTGACCTGCCCGGGCGGCAGTCGGCAATGCACCAGGCTCGCCCCGTCGACACCGCCGAGCAGGCGAATCTCCGAGCCATCCGGCGCCAGCAAGTCATATGCCTCGCGAAGCGTTCGCGTCTCCCAGCTCATGGCCGCCGCACACTGTACCCCGCACCAGCACGGTGCTCGCTTTGTCATCCTGAGCCTGCGAAGAGCCTGTCCTCGAGCGAAGCGAAGGAATCCGCTTGCTGAAACCGTCCCAGCCGGCGCCCACAGCCCGACCTGCGAAACCTCCACATCCGGAATGCGCGCGGAGGGCGGGCGAGGAAGCAGTCGGCGCGGTGCTCGCTACCCAGCACTGGCTAACCCCTTCACATCCGGAGGGCGCGCGAAGCGCGAGGGTGCAGTCGGCAGCGCGCGGCTCGCCAAGCTGGCCGGCTTTACCCATTCACGGACCGAAGGCGCGCGCGACGGTAGGATAGGTCTGGGGCTGTCGATTGGCAGGGGGCTCGTTCGTCGTATGCTCAGGAGCCCACACGAACGTGCACGCGACGGCCGTCCAACACGCTCTCGAAACTGTCTTCCGCACTGAGGCGGGCAGAGTTATCGCCTCGATCATCCGCGAGGTCGGTGACTTCGACCTGGCCGAGGACGTCGTGCAAGATGCCATGACCGCGGCCCTGGAGGCGTGGCCAACACGCGGCGTTCCGGACAACCCAGGTGCCTGGCTCACCACGACCGCGCGTCGCAAAGCGATCGACCGCCTGCGCCGCGACGCTCGTCGGGTCGACAAACAGGCGCTGCTGCTCCAGCTCGTCGAGATCGAGCGCCACACGGCCAACGAAGGCGACGGCCGAACGCCAAACGCCATCCCAGATGACCGGCTACGGCTGATCTTCACCTGCTGCCACCCGGCGCTCACCACAGAGGCGCGCATTGCACTCACCCTGAGAACCATCGGCGGACTCACCACGCCCGAAATTGCCAGGGCGTTCCTGATTCCCGAAGAGACGCTCGCCCAACGCCTCGTGCGCGCCAAACGCAAGATCCGCGAGGCGGGTATCCCGTACCGCGTACCGCCCGACCACTTGCTGCCGGAGCGGCTCGATTCGGTCCTGGCGGTGATCTACCTCATCTTTAATGAGGGCTACCTGGCCTCAACCGGCGACAACCTCACGCGCCGCGACCTGACCACAGAGGCAATCAGGCTCGGCCGAATGCTCACGCAGCTCATGCCGGATGAGCCCGAAGCGCTGGGCCTACTGGCGTTGATGCTGCTGCACGGGTCCCGCCGCGCGGCGCGAACCTCAGCGTCAGGCGAACTGGTGCTGCTCGAGGACCAGGATCGCGCGCTGTGGGACCAGCCCGCCATTGACGAAGGACGCACGCTCCTCGAGGGTGCGCTGCGCCTGCGCCGCCCGGGCATCTATCAGCTCCAGGCAGCGATCAGCGCCGTGCATGCTGACGCGCAGCGCAGCCAGGACACCGATTGGCGACAGATCGTGACGCTGTACGACATCCTGCAGACGCTCAGTCCGTCGCCCGTGCTCGAGCTGAATCGAGCCGTCGCGGTGGCCATGTGCCACGGTCCGGCCACGGGCCTGGCGTTGATCGAGCCACTCGCGGGTGACCTCGACGAGTACGCGCCGCTGCACATCGCGCGCGGCGAGCTGCTGCATCGGCTCGGCCACCTGTCTGAGGCCTACGCCGCCTACGCGCGGGCGCACGCGCTGACCGCCAACGCGACCGAGCGAGCCTTTCTCGAGCGTCGCCTGGCCCAGTGCCTGCATTGAGTGATTTCTCCTAGTAGGAGGACTCACCAGAGTGATGCATTCATCCGATGATCCGATCAGTCATGTCCACGAGGGCATGCGCGTTGTCGATGCGGTGGGTGAGGAGGTCGGCAAGGTCCAGTTCGTGCGCATGGGCGACCCCGAAGCCATCACTACCGAGGGCAACGAGGGTCGACCGACCGAGCTGATGGGCAAGATTGCGAGCGCGGTGCTACCCGAGGAGCGCGAGCCGGACGTCCCCGAACCGCTGCGTACGAGACTGTTGCGCACCGGCTACGTCAAGATCGACGGGCCTGATCTGCGGGATACCGACCGCTACGCCAGCAGCACCCAGGTGCGTGAAGTGAGTGGTGACACGGTCCTGCTGAGCGTGGCGCGCCGCCAACTGCCGGTCGAGGACTAGCGACTAAACGCGCATTAGCGGTTAGCTTCACGAGCAAGTCTCTATCCTTGAGAGACGCGACCTGACTGCGTCTGCACAGTTCCCTCGAGGAGGAGCGCTCATGCGGTTTTTCATGCGCAGGCTGGCCGGTCCTGGGCTCGTGAGTCTGGCGCTGTTGTTGATGGTCACCGTGCCAGCCGCGGCCCAATCGCCTGGCTGGCAGCCAGGCCCAGGCGCAGCGCTCGACAGCACATACGACGGCTTCGTCGACGTCCCCGCTGGCGGCGCGACCGTGCCTGGGGCAGGTTCGTTTGCCGTGTCAGGGTGGTTCGTCGACAAGGAGGCCCAGGGCTGGGCCGGGGCCGACGATGTCCAGGTCTGGCTGGGCAGTATGGATGGCGGTGGCCAGATGCTGGCGAAGGCCCTGTTCGCGCAGAGCCGTCCGGACGTCGCCAGCGCCCTCGGCAACCCGTTCTGGGCGAGCTCGGGCTTCGTCGCCGTCGTACCGGGTGCATCCGTCCCGGCGGGTCAGCAGACGCTGTCTGTTTACGCCCACACGCCGGGCAAAGGTTGGTGGTTCAAGCAGGTGACGGTGACGGGTGGCGGCAGTGGCACGGGCTCCGCTTCGACGCCAAGCCCGTCGGCGCCAGTTGCCGGCGGCGCACCGCAAGTCACGGTCAGTGAGCCCGAGGCAAACGCCAACGTCTCGACCAGGAGCGACTTCACCATTCAAGGCACAGCCACCGATCCTGGCTTCGGACCAGCCGGCATCGACCGCGTCGACGTCTTCATCAATGGTGAGCGTGGCGGTGCGTACTCGTCACAATTAGGCACGACCACGCCTGGCAGCGATGGGGTCTGGACCTTGACGTTCAAGCCCACCCGCTACCCGTCGACACACTCAAATCTGTATGTGTACGCCCACTCCAAGAACACGGGCCAGGAGACACTGATCAGCCGCGAGTTCAACATCGTCGACAAGTAAAGAGTGCCCAAGGGTGCTGGCCGCACGGCGCCAGCACCTCCGCGCGGTGCAATCGACGCGGCCTGAGCGGGCTGTTAGTATTCGCGCCCGCTGCCACCTCAGCCAGGAGCCCTCGTCGATATGCCCGCATTTCGCTCCATCCGCGCCGTGCTCGGTCGCGCCATCGTTGTCGCTGCCACGATCCTCTCGGCGGCGTCGCCCGCGGCGGCGCCGCGCGTCTTCGCCGATTCGCCCGACATCGTTATCAGCCAGGTCTACGGCGGCGGCGGCAATTCGGGCGCCACGCTGACCAACGACTTCGTCGAGCTGTTCAATCGCGGCTCCTCGCCCGTAAGCGTCGGCACCTGGTCAGTGCAGTACGCCTCAGCGGCTGGTAACACGTGGCAGCGCACCAACCTGACGGGCACGATTCAGCCCGGGCAGTACTACCTGGTCCAGGAATCACAAGGCGCGGGCGGCACCACTCCATTGCCGACACCGGATGCCACTGGCACCATTCTCATGAGCGCCACGAGCGCCAAGGTCGCCCTGGTCACCAACCAGACGAATCTGACCTGCGGCACCGGCTGTGTTCCGAATGCCGTGATTCGCGACTTCGTCGGCTACGGCAGCACGGCTTCGAGCTTCGAGGGCGGCGCACCGGCGCCGACGCTGACGAACACCACGGCCGCCATGCGCGGCACGCAAGGCTGCACCGACACCGACGACAACGCCGCCGATTTCAGCAGCGGCGCACCGACACCGCGCAACAGCGCCAGCGCGTTGCACGTTTGCCCAGCCGATACCGCGCCCACGGTGCGCTCGACGTCGCCCGCCGACGATGCCGTGGACGTCGCGCTCGACGGCAACATCAGCATCACCTTCAGCGAGCCGGTGAACGTGTCGGGCGACTGGTTCGGCATCAGCTGTTCGCACAGCGGCGCACACACCGCTACGACGAGCGGCGGGCCGACCACGTTCACCTTGGATCCGGCGACCGACTTCGCACGCAGCGATACCTGCACCGTCACTGTTCGAGCGGCTCAGGTGACCGACCAGGATGCCCTCGACCCACCTGATGCCATGGATGCGGACGCGGTCTTCTCGTTCGTGACTATCGGTCTCGAAGGACGGCGCATCCACGACGTCCAGGGCAGCGCGCACATCTCGCCGCTCAATGGCGAACGCGTCGCGGCGGTGCCGGGCATCGTCACCGCCGTGCGCACCAACGGCTTTTACTACCAGGATCCGAATGCCGACGGTGACGTCGCCACGTCCGAAGGTATCTTCGTGTTCACCTCGTCCGCGCCGAGCGCAGCGGTCGGCGATTCGCTCACCCTGAATGGCACGGTGAGTGAGTTCCGACCTGGAGGCGCCGCGACGAACCTGACGATCACCGAGCTCACGCGGCCGGCCATCACGACGCTGTCGAGTGGCAACGGCTTGCCAGCCCCGATCGTCATCGGCCGCGGCGGTCGCGTACCGCCCAGCACGATCATCGAAGACGATGCCAGCGTCAGCGTCGAGAGCAGCGGCGTCTTCGACCCTGCTCAGGATGGCATCGACTTCTACGAATCGCTCGAAGGCATGCGCGTGCAGGTCAACAACGCCGTCGTCAGCGGACCGACCAATAGCTTCCAGGAGATCCCGGTCCTGGCCGACGATGGCCTGGACGCTGCGCTGCGGACGCCGCGCGGCGGTGTGCTGGTGCGTCCGACCGACTTCAATCCGGAGCGCATCGTCGTCGACGACGAGATCATCAAGCTGAGCGGTGGCACTATTCCGCCCGTTGACGTCGGCGACCATTTCAATGGCTCGCTCGTCGGCGTCGTGGACTACAACTTCGGCAACTTCATGGTCGAGCTGACCACGGCGCCCACCGTGACCGCCGGTGGTATCCAGCCCGAGACCACCAACGTCACCGTCGGCGCCAGTCAGCTGAGCGTGGCCACGTTCAACGTCGAGAATCTCGACACGGGCGACGCGCAAGCCAAGTTCGATCAGCTCGCCGCGCTTATCGTCACCAACCTGCGCGCGCCCGACCTGGTCGCGCTCGAGGAGGTCCAGGACAACAACGGCCCGACCAACGATGGCACGGTCGATCCGTCGCAGACGCTGGCTCGGCTAACCACGGCCATCCAGGCCGCTGGTGGACCAAGCTACGAGTTCCGCCAGATCAACCCTGTCAACAACCAGGACGGCGGCGAGCCCGGTGGCAATATCCGCGTCGTCTTCCTCTTCCGCACCGACCGCGGGCTGAGCTTCGTCGATCGGCCCGGCGGTGGATCGACCAACGCCGTCGGCGTCGTCAGTGGCCCCACCGGCCCACAGCTGACCTTCAGCCCCGGCCGCATCGATCCGACCAATAGCGCGTTCAACACCAGCCGCAAACCGCTCGCGGGCGAGTTCGCGTTCAACAGCCGTCACCTCTTCGTCGTGGCCAACCACTTCAACTCCAAGGGCGGCGATCAACCCTTGTTCGGCCAGTTCCAGCCGCCGAATCGCATCTCGGAAGTGCAGCGGCATCAGCAGGCGCAGATCGTCCACGATTTCGTCGGCAGCATTCTGGCTGTCGACGCCACTGCCGACGTCGTCGTCCTGGGCGACCTGAACGACTTCGACTTCTCGGACACGCTGACCATTCTCAAGACGGGCGTGCTAAATGAGCTGATGGAGCTCCTGCCGGCCGCCGAGCGCTACACCTACGACTTCGAGGGCAATAGCCAGTCGCTCGATCACATCCTGACCAGCAATCACTTGGTCAACACGGCAGCGCCCGCGTATGACATCGTGCATGTCAATGCCGAGTTCAGCGCGCTGACGCGGGCGAGCGATCACGACCCGCAGGTAGTCCGCTTCAATCTCACGCCTGGCTCGCTGCTACTCAACGGCACGACCGCGTACGCCGATGCGCCGCATGCGGCGGAGCTGGACATCACCGGCGATTGGACGATCGAGACGTGGTTCAAGGAAGAGAGTCCGCTTGGCTTCAACCATGACTACGTGCAGTTGCTCAATAAGGGCGATCGTGACTCGAATCCCGAATCGCCGTACTACATCACGCTCGGCTTCAAGCGCTTGGTCGCGGGATTGCGCAGTGGGTCGGTCGACTACTCCGTCGCCTACGACTTGCGCGCGGGCGGCGTCGACCCGAACACATGGCACCATGTCGCCAGCAGCTTCCAGGCGTCCACGCGCACGCTTACCCTCTACCTGGACGGCCAGCAGGTAGCGCAGATCGTGCTGGCCAGCGGCAGCCGCGGCAACAGCCTGCCCGTGCAGATCGGACGCAATGGACCCACAGGTAAGTACTTCCGCGGTCGCCTCGAAGACGTGCGCATCTGGAACGTGGTGCGTACATCAGCCGAGATTGCTGGCACCTATCGGACTGAGTTCAGCTCAGCCCCGAGCGGGCTTGTCGCGAACTGGAAGCTGAACGAGGGCGGCGGTCCGATTGCCGCCGACAGCGCCGGCGGCCACACCGCCACGCTGCACGGAGGCGCCGTACTCACCCCGGACGGTCATCCGTAAGCTGGGCCCAGATGCGTCGCACTGAGCCGGGCAGGAAAGCCCGCCCGGCCCAGTCGGCGAAGTCGGCCAGCCGTACCCGCTTCAATGCTTCCTCGGGATCCGCCGCGCCCTGACGCCACGCCGCCTCAACCTCTGCGCGCAAGGCCCCCAAACATGCCGCGAACCGCTCCAGCTCCGGCATACCCGCCACGCCGCCATGGCCAGGCACGATCGCCTTCGGCTGTAACGCCATCACTGCCTGCAGCGCCTCGCCAAAACCCGCCGGGTCACCATCGCCCACCACCGGGATCAGCCTGTTGCACACCACGTCGCCGCCAAAGACGACGCCCTCAGCCGGCAAGTGCAGCAGCACGTCGCCACTGGTGTGCGCCGGCCCAGGGTGCAACAGGCGCACTTCACGCTCGCCAAGCCACATCGTCAGCCCGTCTTCGAAGGTCAGGCTCGGCGCGGTGATGTGCACTTCCTCGATCTCAGCAGCGAACTGATCCGAAGGCACACACATCCAGTCGGCGGCAAACTCCGCCCGCTGCCGCAGCGTCTCCTGCGCCGCGGCACCGAATTGCTGAAGCGACCGCCGTGTGTTGGCATGGCCGATCACCCGCGCCACGGAAAATACCTGAGCCCCCCACGAGTGGTCCCAGTGATGGTGACTGATGATCAGCGTGTCCACGGGTTTGGCCGTGACGCGCGCAATGTCCGCGGCGATGGCACGTGCCGCCGCTGGTGAGTACGTCGTATCGAACAGCGTCACGCCACCGTCGCCGACGATGAACGCGCTATTGGGCTGGACCGGCCCCGTGCCGATACGCGCGTACACGCCTCGAGCGAGCTCTTCCAGGTAATACGGGCTCACGCTGGACTTTCGGTCAGCAGCTCGGTGATCGTCACCAGTTTGAAACCCGCCGCGCGCAACGCGTCGATGGCCGCCGCCAGCACCTGCGCGGTGCTGGTGAGCGTGTTCGGGCTGTCAAAGTGGCACACGATGATCGCGCCGTTCTGGGCGCCGTTGATGATGTGACTGAAGACACTCTCGGGCGTCGCCTCGCGCGTCCAATCGCCACTGTCGACGGTCCAGATGATCGGCCGGTAGCCCAGCTCCGCGGCCAAGGAGCGCACGCGAGCGTCGCGGTAGCCGGCCGATGGGCTCCACAGCGGCCGCGTGCTGCGTCCGGTAGCGTCGCCGATGGCGCGGTCGGCCCGCTCGAGATCATCACGCACCTGAGCGTCGCTCGCCTGCGTCAGATCGAAGATGGCATGGCCATGGCTGGCGATCTCGTGTCCGCCGTCGGCGATCTGGCGCAGCAGGTCGGGCTGGCGCTCGGCCCACCAGCCCATGACGAAGAAGGTGACCTTCTGGTCCTTACCTTTGAGCGTGTCCAGGATCTCGGGAGCGGGTTCGAACCCGGCGCCGACGTTGAACACGAGTGCCACGTTGGGCCGCGTCGGATCGCCGCGCAGCACCTCCTGGTCGGACACGGGGACGCTCGGCTGCAACAGGCCGAGCACAAGGAGCGGTGCATACAGCCAACGCATGGCGGCTTCCAGGCTACTAATTCTTGACACCACTCGACCCATACCGTACTATCGCGATATATCGTCGATATATCGAAAGAGAGAGAAAGGTCCTCATCGTCATGTTTGGTCATCATCGTCGCGGCGGCCCCTATGGTCGCTGGTCCGATCCCGAATCACCCTTCGACTTCTTCCAGTTCGGCCGCTTCGGGCGCCGCTGGGGCGGCCCCGGCCCAGGCTGGGATCGGCCTGAGCGGCCGTTCGGTCGGGGCGACCTGAAGTACGTCATCCTCGAGCTGCTCAAGGATCAGCCGCGGCACGGCTACGACATCATCCGCGCCCTCGAAGAGCGCTCACGCGGTACCTACCGGCCCAGTCCAGGCTCGGTGTACCCGACGCTGCAGATGCTCGAAGACCTGGGTTACGTCACCTCCATCCAGGAGGAGGGCGGCAAGAAGGTCTACGCCATTACCGACGAGGGCCGGCGCTACCTGTCCGAGCAGGAGTCGACGGTCGAAGATATTCAATCGCGCCTCAGGGCCGGCTGGGACGCCGCGCAGCGGCCGGAGGTGGCCGAGCTCATGCGCGAGCTACAGCTGCTCGGCCGGGCACTGTTCCGTCACGCCACAGGCGGCGCGCTACAGGATCCCGAGCGCTTGAAGCGCCTCAAGGGTATCCTCGAGCGGGCGCGCGCCGAGATCGAGACGGTTTACGAGACGCCGACGACGATCGTCTAATTTCTCCCTTGTCATCCTGAGCTTGCGAAGGATCCGCCTGCCGAAACGTGTGTGCAAGCGGATTCCTTCGCTTCGCTCGAGGACAGGCTCTTCGCTACGCTCAGAATGACATAGCGGCCGCATGGCCACGCCCAGTCTTGCGCTCGAGCCCGGCACCCTGCTCGTCGCGCCCGCGACCGAGGACGACGATCCTATCTTCGCGCGTGCCGTCATCCTGATCGTCGACCGCGAGCCGAATGGCATTACCGCCGGCCTGGTCCTCAATCGACCGTCCGGGCACATCGCCGACACTTCGGCCCGAGCGCTGCTGTTCATACCCGACCTCAATGCACGTGCGTTCTGGGGCGGGCCGATGGGCACTGACCCGGCCATCCTGGCCCAGTTCAGCGCCTCGGACGGCCTGGAATGGTTTCACCTCGCCACACGCCAGCAGCGTCCCTTCCCGCTGCCCGACGTCGGCGTCATCGCCGTCGCCGAACACCCCGAGCCCTTCGAAGGCCGCATCCTGCGGGCGCGGCTGTACGCCGGGCTGTGCGTCTGGGGCGCCGGGCAGCTCGAGACGGAGGTCGACAGCGGCGCCTGGCACGTGCACGCGGCGAGCATCGATCACCTGTTTCGGCCCGATACAGCCAGCCTGTGGGCCGACTTGCAGCGCTGAGCGCTACGATGCGGCCAATGACTGACTTGCCAACGCGCACGCTCGGACGCACCGGCCTGCAGGTGACGCAGCTGGGCTATGGCGCGATGGAGCTGCGCGGCGTGCCGCGCGGCCGACCAATCGACGATGACCAGGCCAAGCAAGTTCTGAATGCCGTGCTCGATGGCGGCATCAACTACATCGACACCTCAATTGATTACGGGCTGAGCGAAGAGCGCATCGGTCGCTTCATTGGCCAACGTCGATCGGAATTCTTCCTCGCTTCGAAGTGCGGCTGCGCCGTCGGTGCCACTGCGGCTGCGCCCGGCGAGCGCCTGCCGCACGTCTTTACGCGCGCGAACATCATTGCCGGCGTCGAACAGAGCTTGCAGCGACTGCAAACCGACTACCTCGACGTGGTCCAATTCCACGCCAGCCCATCCAAGGACACGCTCACGCAAGAAGGCGCGCTCGACGCACTGCTCGAGCTGCAGAGCCAGGGCAAAGTGCGTTTCGTGGGTATGTCGGGCACTCTGCCCAACTTGCCCGAACAGATCCAGATGGGTGTCTTCGACGTCTTCCAGATCCCGTACTCGGCCGTTCAGCCCGAGCACGCTGAGCTCATCACGCAGGCCGCCGCGGCCGGCGCGGGGACGGTCATCCGCGGTGGCGCCGCCAAAGGCGATTGGGCCGGCGCCGAGCTGGACGATCTGCTGGACGGCGCATCCAAGACCGAGCTCATCCTGCGTCTGACCTTGAGCCATCCCGACGTCCACACCACGATCGTGGGCACCAGCAACCCCGCCCACCTGGCCGCCAATGTCGCCGCCGCGCGCAGAGGCCCACTACCCGCCGACGTCTACGCCGAAGCCAAACGCCGCTTAACCCGAAGTTAACCCGCGGCCAGAACGCCGCGCGGAGAAGCGGTGCCCAAGGCGGGAGTCGAACCCGCAACCGTCGCTTTATGAGAGCGCTGCTCTCACCGTTGAGCTACCTGGGCAAAGGCTGCGACAGAACTCTGCGTGGCGGAGGATGCCTACTCCGCCACCGAGCTCCACGGGCCAGGAGTCGCGCGATCGAAGTGTAGCCTAGACCACGCCTCGACATCGTGCGCCCGGGACGGCGGCGTAGCCAGCCACTAGACGAACCAGCGCCCGCGTGTAAGGATTGAATTTGAATGGGGGGCCAGCCGTACCGGTGGAGGGCGGTCGTATCAAACGAGTGCTCGTAGTCGACGACGAGCCGATGATCCGTCAGCTCGTCGCCGATTGCCTGGTCGAGGCAGGCTTCCAGGCCGAGACCGCGGCGAATGGCTCAGAGGCGCTGCGGGTCATGCGGCACGCCACCCCCGACCTGATTGTGCTGGACCTGATGATGCCGGTCCTCGACGCGACTGGCTTCCTGGAGTTGGTGCGCCATACGCCGAGCTGCTCGCACGTGCCCGTCGTGGTCATGACCGCCACGTTCGACGCGTACCAGGAAGCCGCGCGGCTAGGCGCCCAGGCATGTCTGAGCAAGCCGTTCGAGCTCGACGACCTGGTCGCCGAGGTGGCGCGCCTGATCGGCCGCCCAGAGCCCGCGCCGCGTCCATCGGCCACGTCGGCCACGCCCGCCTAGCATCACGGGGCGTCGCTCTGCCGTTCAATGGACAGGCCGACGGGCCCGCGGGTGGGCCATGTACAAAATCCCACCTGGGAGCGCTCCTAAGAATACGGTCGCTCGCTTGACCGGCATGGTGCGCTGATCGTCTCGGCGGGCAACTGGGCGCCGGCAAGACCCGCATGGCCATCGAGGTCGGCCTGCTGCTCGGCGCCGAGCTCGCCGCCGGTGTGGCCCGCGCTACGCTGACGAAGCGCCCCAGGAGCTCATCGATCAAACGCCCTGCGGCGCCTGCCGGTGCCGCAGCCGCATGCATTTGTCGATGCCGAAGCGGAGCATCATCGAGCCCTGGAAGCTGCCAAAGGCGGCGGCCGCTGTGGTTGAGTCGATGACCTCGGGCTGCACCAGCGGATAATCGCGGCCCTTCCAGCGCACGACGCACTCGCCGGCCGCGCGCACATTGCGGCACCAATCGGTCTGCTCGCCCCAGGGCATCGGGACGATGAAGCCCTCGGCGGTCGGGCGGACCACGACCGGCGTGCGAAATGTCTTGCCCGAGCGGCGGCCGCGATGTTCGAGCACGCCATACAGCGGCATGGCACGGGTGCCCGCCAGGGGCAGCACGAATCGATTGAAGACGCGCGTCAAGCCGAGCACTGGTCCGCCAGTACGGGCTGTCGAAGGGGCATTAGCGACTGACATGTGGGGTACCTCTTGGAATCTTGGAATCAAGGATTTGAAAACCGAGCATGCGCTCGAGCTGGCGAAAGACCTGATCCGCGCGCTGCGCCTGGGAGGCACCGACGGTCGGCAAGCTCAGCCCGCGCAGGGCCACGATGGTCAGCGCGGCCATGTCGTCGGCATCGGCCGTCGGGTCGATCGCACCCTCGGCCATGCAGCGGCCGATCAGCTCCCGCAGCGAGCGGTGCCAGAACTCGTCGCTCTGGCGGAAGATGCGCGCGAGGTCCTCGTCGCGCGGGGCACGCAGGACCAGCTCACCCATCACCGCCCACAGTTGTGGGTCGTCGTTGAGCAGCGTGGCCAGCCCGCGCAGGTGGCTGCGCAGCTGATCGACGGCTGCGCCCTCGCCAGGCATCGTCGCGGCGAAGCGGTGCATCGCGTAGCCGATGACGCCGCGGATCAATGCCTCTTTGGTTGGAAAGTAGTAGTGCAGGGTGGCGATGTTGAGCCCGACATCGGCCGCCACGTCGCGCGTGCGCAGGCCCTCGAAGCCGTCATGCGCAATGCGTTGGTAGGCCGCGGCAACCAACGCCTGGCGTCGGTCGGCGCGCCGCTCGGGCTCCACCGTCTCCATCAATCACTTGATTGAAATCCTACCAGGTAAGTCCTCGCGGTTGCCAAGAATTTCCGAAACCCGTCGGCCGCGCGGTATCGGACGTCAACCTCCTCGAGTTCCTCGCCGCGATAGCTGACGACGACAAGCGCTGATACGCTCTCGACTCTGCGTGCCGGCAGGCGCAGCACGTCGAGGGTCGCCGCGTCCGCCCAATGCACGTCCTCGAGCACGAATATCGTTGCGCTCCGCGCGCAACCCCCGCGCGAGCGCCGAGACCACCTCGTGCGGCATCGCTTCGCTTGCAACGATCTCTTCCAGCGCCGGCCTTAGTGGTCGAGGCGTGAAGAGCGGATCGCACAGCCCCCCGACAGGATCTTCGCCATACTGGTGTGGTCTGCGCAGAACTGTCGCAGTAGCGCTGTCTTACCCCACTCCAGCCTGACCGCTGACGAGCACGATCTCGCCACGCGTACTGCGCAGCACGTGGTCCAGGCCGGCGTCGAGCGTTGCGAATGCGCTCGAGCGTTCGAGCCGCTCGGTCAGCACTGCGCCCACTATGCACCTGCTTCGTAGATGCGTTTCAGCACGCGGCCTGACCCGCGTACAAGCTGCGTGCGTTGCGTGTGGTCAGCAAGCTCGATTCGCCCGAGTATCGACTCTCAGTCTTGGCCGTTTTCCTCGCGACGATCGTCCCCGGCGTCACGCACGCCGAGGCGATGACTACTCCGGATGCACCGGCAGTCATCAAGGTGCCCGATGGGCAGATCGTGCTGTTTCGCGCGTTTGCCGTCGGCACCCAGAACTATGAATGCCAGACTGGCGGCGACGACACCGCTACGTGGACGTTTCGCCAGCCGAAGGCCGTGCTCGTCGGAGACGATGGTCAGCAACTCGGCATCCACGGCCGCGGGCCGTTCTGGGGCGCGTACGACGGGAGCCGCGTTGTCGGCAGCTCGGCGGTGAGCGCGCCCGGCCGTGATCCAGCGCACGACGTACCGCTGCTGTTGCTGCGTGGCACACCCGGCG
>DASXRR010000002.1:0-3013 GCA_036506475.1 Chloroflexota bacterium | reverse complement strand
CCCAATCGCATTGGCGGCGTTCCGAGGCAACGTGTTGCCAAACAGCGGCACGCAATTGCCGACGAACTGCGCGTACTGCTGTACGAATTTGATCTGGTCCGCGCCGGCGAAGGACGCCCACACCGCGTCCGGACTACTGCTCTTGATCTTACCCAGGAACGGCGCGTAGTCGCCTTTGCCGAGCGGCGGGAAGACTTTCTCCATCAGGGTGCCGCCTGCCTGTGTGTACGCATCGGCAAAACCGGCGAGCTGCTCGTAGCCGGCCGCGTAATCCGGAGCAAAGGCCATGACTTTTTTCCAGCCCTGCTGGACCGCCCATTTACCCGATGGCGCGCCCTGCTGCCAACTGCTGAACGAAACCCGCAGACTGTACGAGCTCCGCTTCGAACCGGTGATGTCGTCAGCGCCGGCATTTGTAATGATCGTGCTTCGAACCATCCAGCAGGTCGCGCACTGCCAGCGCATTGGCGCTACTGACCAGGGATCGCTATCCTGCTCGCGAAGCAGAATCCGGCGATGGCGCTCGGCGTTGCGGACCGCTGCTATGTGCTGAACAAGGGCCAGGTTGTGTTCGAGGCCAGCGCCGAGTCGCTCAAGAACGACTCTCAGATTAAGCAGCGCTTCCTGGGGGTCTGAGTCGCACAACGATGTGAGAGAGGATCATGCGCGAAGCCGTCATCGTTGCCATGGGTCGTTCGCCGATCGGCGGTGACGCAGCGGACGTTTTGCCACAAGAACGACTCTCAGTGCAGGATGATCAGCGGCGTTGCCTCCTCCGCTGGCGACCAGCTCCGGACTTGGCCTTCCACAGGTGATGGCAGGGTCTGCTGGAACAGATAGGCGGCGTCGGACCAGGTCACGTTGACGCAGCCCTGGCTCTCATCGCGGCCAAACATGTCGTGCCAGTACGTGGCGTGAATACCTGAACCGTCATCCTTGAAGTACTGAACGAACGGCACGTTCGGCAGCTCGTAGCTGCGCTCCGCGTCGGCGACACTCGTGCTGGTCATGCGATCAGCGGGATACTTCAGAAAGGTGGCGTAGGCACCCTCCGGAGTGTCCCTGCCTGCTTTGCCAAGCGCCACATAGGTCGTGAACATCGGCTGGCCATTGCGCAGCAGCGTCAGCGTGTGCGTCGCTCGATCGACTACGAGCCATGGCTGATCGCCAAGTTGTCGACCGTCTGGCGGCGGCACAATCGTCGGTGACGGGTCGGGCAAGCGCTCAATCAGCGAGGCGTGTACGAACGCGCCGGGATAGCGGCCGCCGTCGATGCGATACCAGGTTGAGTCGCCATCGACCTCAGAGCCAGCGACAGCGCCAAGTATCTTGACGTATTCGCCGCCCTGAAACTCGCCCACCCACGAAGCATCTGCGCGCGGCGCCGCTCGCACATTGGCTGCTCGCACCTTGCCCCACCAGCCCAGCAGCGCATCATTGGCAGCCGGTCTGATCCACTCCCGTGCAAGCTCCGCATCAGCCTGGCGCAAACTGGCCAACGCAGTGTAGCCCTCGGTGGTCGCCCACCACAGGTTCGCATCGCCATCGACGCCATGGGCGACGCCGGTCACCAGCAACAGGTTGTTGCCGTCCGCCATTCGCCGTGCGGGGCTGCGCATGTCTGGTTTGGCATACACTGTCGTCGCGTCGCTGACCTGAGCGACCCACGGCTCGGAGGACTCCGCAAGCTCCGCCGACTGCACCCAGCCGTCCTGAATGCGCGTCCAGTCGTCGCGCTGATCGAGTACGACGACGATTGCGCCGCGAGCCAGCCCACCCACCGGGCTAGCGTCGCCGTTCGGGTCGGCACGCACCGTCGACTGCTCGACGGTCACTCTGGCCATCCAGGGCGGACCGAATCGATCGGCCAATGCCACGTTCGGCATGCTTGCCACCGCCAGCAATGCGCTCGCCGCAAGAAGAATCCAGAGCATCACCCCTCCAAGACTGCCCGGCACAGCTTCTGCGCAATTGCGCTGGCGTGTTGCAGTGGCACGCTGCCTCGCTGGCTCTGATCGTTGCCCTGGTGCTTCCCAGGTCCGCACCTGTCAGCGTTGAAACGCGTACCGATCAACTGGCCACGCTGATCAATCGCGCCCGCGTGGAACGCGGCCTCTTGCCCCTCGCGCGCACCGCCAGCCTGGACACCGCGGCCCAGGCGCACAGCGTCGACATGGTCAAAAACAACTTCCTCGACCATACCGGATCGGACAATTCGACTCCGCAGGAGCGTGCCGACAAGTACGGTTATCATGTGCCCGCCCAGAGCGCGTGGATCGTCGTCGAAGTCATCTCGTCGATCTCCGAGGATCCAGCTGGACCAATCGATTGGTGGTTGAATCAGAGTCCGGCCGTCCACGGCAAAGTGCTGACCGATCCACGTTGGCGAGAAATGGGCGTTGGTTTTGCCGAGGGCGGCGAGTACGGGCACTACTGGACTGTGCTTGTTGGGTGTCGACCGGGCGTCTTGCCGACAGTTACCTTCGACGGGAAGTCGTATGAACACGCCGAACGGTGTGGCGAGGCGGCTGCGCCAGTCGTGAATCTCGGTGTCACGGCGCCATCGGTAGCCGCGGGAGGCGACCTGGAAGTCCGCTGGAGCGGCATTGCCACGCCCACGGATCGCGACTGGATCGGCCTCTATCGGGTTGGCGACACCAGTGGTGTCTACCTCGCGTGGACCTACGTGAGCTGCGGCACCACGCCACTGGTGCCGCGCGCCACCGGCTGGTGCTGGCTGCATATACCGCTCACGCTGCCTGGCGGCGACTACGAGCTGCGCTTGCATGCCAATGACTCCATGAAGTCTATCGCCGGCTCGCCCGTGGTCGCCGTAACCGCCAGTAGTGTCACGTCGCTCATTGGAGTGCCGTCCGCACCAGATCGCTGACGAAGCTGGAGCTCACGGCTCAGTCCCGCTCGTCCGTGACGCTTAGGTGGCATAAGCACTCCCACCTTTATGCTGCTGTTACCAAGTGCAATGCGCATGCCATAACCAGGAGCCACAACAAAC
>DASXRR010000001.1:0-2898 GCA_036506475.1 Chloroflexota bacterium | reverse complement strand
AAAAAGACGCAAAGGGCTGGACTTGCATCTGGCCGGGCGCCCTACTCTGGCGGGCCTACATTCACTGTGACCCGGCATCGAGCAGTCCTCGCGTATCTCTACGAGGACGACGCCGCGCTCCGCTAGATCATTGTCGAGGCCCTTCGCGAGGAGGGGGTCAACGCGATCGGGTTCGCGTTCGATGACATCCCTGAAGGAGACCGCCGCGTCACTGACGACCGATTTGATCGTCGCCAACAGTTGGGGTCTAACTCTTGCGTTGGGACCCGCCGAGCGAGATTCCATCCGTGAGGTTGCCGCGATAGCGCCGCTGGTCATCATGACCGCGCGGCACTGGGGGAGCTCGGTCAACACTGAGCAACTCGGCGTCATTGTGAGCCATCCTACGGGCCGCCAGCGCCACAATGCGTCGTTAGCCGTACGTCGACCGGCTCGGCGACGCGTGCGTCGACGCCCGGTAGGACCACGGTTGGCGCGAGCTGCTCGATGCGCTAAAAGCAGGCGTAGCAATCGCGCAGGCTCGCGGCAAAGATGCCTGAGGGAATGTGCTCGAAGCGCCAGCGCCAGTTCTTGCGCCATCTGGCCCGATCTCTGTCGCGAGTGTTCGGCAGCGGGAGCTGAACTAGCCTGCTGAATTCACATTTCGAGGTCACCGTCAATCGCGACAAACCGGTCGACTTCGGGCTGATGCAGCCGCCTCTCATAGGGACGCAGGTAGGCTCTCGTGCCGCACCGCTTGTTCTCCGGAGAATCGCCTGCTCGATTCACGGCGTCGAGGAGCGCACCACGAGGTTCGCGTCGAGGCGGAGCTTTTGTGGGGCGCTGCCTGAGTGCTGACGTCCGAGACGTTGCAGCAGCAGGTCCACCGCCATTGCACCGACCTCCTCGGAGGGAAGGTGGACGCTGCTGAGCGGTGGGTGCAAGTACGCCGCGAATGGGTGGTCGCCGTAGCCCATGACCGAAATGTGGTCGGGGATCTTGCGCCGTGCTTCGCGGAGTGCACGGTACACGCCGAGTGCGAAGTAGTCACTGCCGACCATGATCGCCGCGCCCGGCTCCAGCTCGCGGACCAGATGCTGCGCGATCTCATAGGCATCACTGGGGTCCCACGGCAGCGTGCTCGACTCACGCCGGCGGGTGGGTACGCGGACGATCGATGCATTCTTAATGCCGTGCTCCCCAAGCGCGCGACGAAAGCCTGCAACGCGGTCCTCGACTGACGAGACCGGCAGATCTTCCTCGAGCAATACCAGCCGCTTCGCCCCCGCTTGCAGCAGGTGGCACGTCGCACGATACGCACTGGCACCAAAATCGATGCCGACGAAATCACACTCGAGCTCCGGCAGGTCGCGGTTGATCAGCACCAGCGGCACACCAGCCGCGCGGAGGCGCTGCCAGTGCTCGACCTGTGTCTGAACGGGAACAACGATCGCGCCGTCCACACTCCACCGCAATAGCGATGTGGCGGCGCGCTGCTCATTCTCGGGATTCTCCTCACTGACCATCAGGACGAGCGAATAGCCGTGCAGCCGTGCGCGACGCTCGATGGCGCTGATCAGCGTTGTATAGAAGGGATTCGACGGATTCGTGATCACAAGCCCCAAGGCCATGGCCGAGCCCATCGCAAGAGATCGAGCCATGGCATTGGGGACATAGCCCATTCGCTCCGCTTCGGCCTGAATCAGCAGGCGGGTCTGCTCGCTGACGGCGTCCTTGCCCGCCAGGGCCCGCGAGACGGTATTCACTGACAGGCCGAGGGCGTCGGCAATGTCCTTGAGCCGGGCGCGCCGTCCGAGATGAGTGGAGAGTCCCATGTCCTACGCCTATCTGAGGGTCGACGCCCGAGGATCGAGGTAATCGCGCAGCCGATCGCCAAACGACCCGACCGCCAGGACGACCAGGCTCAATGCGACGCCTGGCATCGTTGATATCCACCACGCGGTGTTCAGGTACGCACGGCCGTTGGCGACGATCAGCCCCCACGATGGCTGATCGGGTGGCGTGCCGAGCCCGAGAAAGCTCAGCGAGGCCTCAGAAATGATGACCAGTCCGACCTCCACCGTGGAGATGACGATGAGCGGCGTGAGCGTGCTCGGCAGGATGTGTCGCACCAGCAACCGAGCGTCGGTTGCGCCCAATGCGCGCGCGGCCTGCACGAACTCTCGTTCGCGCGTGGTGAGGGTCGATGCGCGCGCCACGCGACCGTAGGTCACCCATCGGGCAATCGCCAACGTGATGATCACGTTCGTGACGCTTGGCCCGAGCATCGCGGCAATCAGGATCGCAAGCAAGATGGTCGGAAATCCGAGCTGGATGTCTGCCAGCCGCATAGCGATCGTGTCGAAAATGCCACCGTAGTAACCAGCCAGGATGCCGATCACCAGGCCGATGAGCCCCGCCGCGACAATGGTTCCAGCAGCCACCAGCAGCGAAACCCGCGCTCCCTGGAGTACCTGGGCCAGCAGGTCGCGCCCGACCTGGTCGGTTCCGAGCAGCGCGAGCGAGCCATCGCTCAGCACCGTGCCAGGGGACTTGAGCCGCTCACCAGTGCGCGTGGTGATCGGGTCATAGCGGACCACCAGCGGACCGACGACAGCAGCCAGAACGAACAGGATCAGTGGCAGTCCAGCGAGGACCAGACCAAGCGGTCTTCCGCGCCGACGTCTCGGTGGCGCGCTGGACGCGATGGGCGACTCCTGGCTCATCGCAGCCGAATCCTGGGATCGAGATAGCCGTAGCTGACGTCGACCAACAGGTTGATCAGCACGAAGGAGGCCGTGATGATCAGGATGGCCGCCTGGACGAGTGGGTAATCTCGATTGCCAATTGCGTCGACCAGGAGCCGGCCCACGCCCGGCCACGCAAATACCGATTCGACAATGACCGTGCCACCCAGCA